>NZ_JADMTC010000001.1:0-316797 GCF_015561235.1 Streptococcus oralis
CGAACACAGCAGTTAAGCCCTAGAACGCCGGAAGTAGTTGGGGGTTGCCCCCTGTGAGATATGGAAGTCGCTTAGCTCGAGGGAGTTTAGCTCAGCTGGGAGAGCATCTGCCTTACAAGCAGAGGGTCAGCGGTTCGATCCCGTTAACTCCCATATAGGTCCCGTAGTGTAGCGGTTATCACGTCGCCCTGTCACGGCGAAGATCGCGGGTTCGATTCCCGTCGGGACCGTTTAAGGTAACGGAAGTTATTTTAGACTCGTTAGCTCAGTTGGTAGAGCAATTGACTTTTAATCAATGGGTCACTGGTTCGAGCCCAGTACGGGTCATATTTGCGGGTTTGGCGGAATTGGCAGACGCACCAGATTTAGGATCTGGCGCTTAACGGCGTGGGGGTTCAAGTCCCTTAACCCGCATAATAGAAAGCAGCCGGCTTAGCTCAGTTGGTAGAGCATCTGATTTGTAATCAGAGGGTCGCGTGTTCAAGTCATGTAGCCGGCATTTTTTTATATAAGAGGTCGATGCGAACGTAGTTCAGTGGTAGAACACCACCTTGCCAAGGTGGGGGTCGCGGGTTCGAATCCCGTCGTTCGCTTAGAGAGGCCGGGGTGGCGGAACTGGCAGACGCACAGGACTTAAAATCCTGCGATTGGTAACGATCGTACCGGTTCGATTCCGGTCCTCGGCATATAATGATGAGCACCCTTAGCTCAACTGGATAGAGTACCTGACTACGAATCAGGCGGTTAGAGGTTCGACTCCTCTAGGGTGCATTTTTTTATTTAACGCGGGAAGTAGCTCAGCTTGGTAGAGTACTTGGTTTGGGACCAAGGTGTCGCAGGTTCGAATCCTGTCTTCCCGATTGATGGCGGTGTAGCTCAGCTGGCTAGAGCGTCCGGTTCATACCCGGGAGGTCGGGGGTTCGATCCCCTTCGCCGCTATATTGATCTTGTTGGACCTTTAGCTCAGCTGGTTAGAGCTCTCGGCTCATAACCGAGTGGTCGTAGGTTCAAGTCCTACAAGGTCCATTGTAAATAATGGAGGATTACCCAAGTCCGGCTGAAGGGAACGGTCTTGAAAACCGTCAGGCGTGTAAAAGCGTGCGTGGGTTCGAATCCCACATCCTCCTTTTATATTAACGCGGGATGGAGCAGCTCGGTAGCTCGTCGGGCTCATAACCCGAAGGTCGTAGGTTCAAATCCTGCTCCCGCAATTTGGCTCGGTAGCTCAGTTGGTAGAGCAATGGATTGAAGCTCCATGTGTCGGCGGTTCGATTCCGTCTCGCGCCATATCTTATTTTATTAAGCGGGTGTAGTTTAGTGGTAAAACTACAGCCTTCCAAGCTGTTGTCGCGAGTTCGATTCTCGTCACCCGCTTTGAACGAAAGTTCATACCAAGTTTTTAAACTTGGGCGCGTAGCTCAGGTGGTTAGAGCGCACGCCTGATAAGCGTGAGGTCGGTGGTTCGAGTCCACTCGTGCCCATTAATAGGAGAATTACTCAAGAGGCTGAAGAGGACGGTTTGCTAAATCGTTAGGTCGGGTAACCGGCGCGGGGGTTCGAATCCCCCATTCTCCGTACGTTAAGAGCTGCTAGGCTCTTTTTTTGCTCTTTGTCAACTGTAGTGGGTTGAAGTCAGCTAAGATCTAGAAAGGACAAATTTCGTCCTTTCTTTTTTGATATTTAGGGCGATAAAAATTCGTTTTTTGAAGTTTTCAAAGTTCCGAAAACTAAAGGCGTTGCGCTTGATAAGTTTAATGAGATTATTGGTTGCTTCTAATTTGGCGTTGGAATAAGGTAACTAAAGAGCGTTGACAATTTTTTCTTTGTCCCTGAGGAAGGTTTTAAAGACCGTCTGAAAAAGAGGATGAATCTGCTTTAGTTTCTCCTCTATAAGTCCAAAAATTTCTCAGGCTCCTTGTTCTGAAAGTGAAAAAGTAAGAGCTGATAGAGCTTTATAGTGGTGTCTCAAGTCTTCTGAATAGCTCAAAAGCTTGTCTAGAATCTCTTTGTTGGTTAGATGAATACGAAAAGTAGGGCGATAAAATCGCTTATCGCTCAGTTTACGACTATCCTGCTGTATAAGCTTCCAATAGCGTTTGATGGCCTTGTATTCATGGGATTTTCGATCGAATTGGTTCATGATTTGAACACGGACACGACTCATAGCACGGCTGAGATGTTGGACAATATAAAAACGATCTAGAACTATTTTAGCGTTTGGGAGTGAAACAATCTGGGAGACTGTTTCAGCCTGAGCCTAGAAATTCGAAAGCGAAGCTGTTTAGCCAAGTCCATAGTAGGGACTAGACATATCCATCGTAATGATTTTCACCTGACAACGAACAGCTCGCTCGTAGCGCAGAAAGTAATTTCGGATGATAGTTTGTGTCCTGCCTTCAAGGACAGTGATGATATTGAGCTTTTCAAAATCCTGAGCAATAAAGCTCATCTTTCCCTTAGTGAAGGCATACTCATCCCAAGACATAATCTCGGGAAGACGAGAAAAATCATGTTTAAAACGGAAGTCATTGAGCTTTCGAATGACGGTTGAAGTTGAAATGGCAAGCTGGCGGGCAATGTCGGTCATAGAAGTCTTTTCAATCAACTTTTGAGCAATTTTCGGGTTGATGATACGAGGGATTTGATGATTTTTCTTGACGAGAGAAGTCTCAGAGACCATCATTTTCGAGCACTGATAGCACTTGAAACGGCGTTTTCTAAGGAGAATTCTGGTAGGCATACCAGTTGTTTCGAGGTAAGGAATTTTAGATGATTTTTGAAAGTCATATTTCTTCATTTGATTTCCGCAATCAGGACAAGATGGAGCGTCGTAGTCGAGTTTAGCGATGATTTCCTTGTGGGTATCTTTATTAACAACATCCATAATTTGGATATTAGGGTCTTTGATATCGAGTAGTTTTGTGATAAAATGTAATTGTTCCATATGAATCTTTCTAATGAGTTGTTTAGTCGCTTTTCATTATAGGTCATTGGGACTTTTTTTCTAGGCTACATAATCTCCATAGTGGATTTACCTACTACAAATATTATTGAGCTCTATTATCTAATGCTGTTTCAGTAACTTTCATATTAGAAAAAATCATAAATAGACTAGATTTAGTGGTATACTAAGGTTAGGGACTTTAAGTGGCTGGGGGATAATCGAGATGGAAAATGGAGTAAAATTTCATAGTATTTTTTATAGATTTATACTATTTATCTTTGTAGTATTTCTAACTGTGATTTCAATGATCTTAGATGCAAAAAAAGCGCAAATTCGCTTTTTTAACCTATCCTTGATTATCGGGCAAGGGGAGTTGAAGATTGTTACAGTTGCGGTTTTACTCCTTACTTTTCTTCTGTCTTTCTTGTTTAAATGGAAATGTTCGATTTATAAAAAAGGGATTTATCTAAGAAAAATTGATTTATTTGTAGCTTGGGATGAGATTAGAGGTCTTAGCCATGTCTGGATCAATGAATATCATCGTGGACCTCATGGTTTCCTGTTCTATAATCGTAAGACGCTGGTTATTTATAGAGAAAATTATCAACCGATTTGCCTTTATAATATTTCATTATTGGCCTTATATGTGGCTAAATATTATCATCCAAAATTGAAAACCAATATAGTCTTAGCAACGTTGGCAAGTCTCTTCAATATGGCTTTAAATGCATGCTTCTTGTACGAGATGTTTAGTAAAAATTTGGTGAATATAAAAGCTGAAATCTTTATGTTTTGGCTGCTTTTATATGCTGTTAAAGTTTTTGCGTTGCCATTGATTATGCTTGAATATGAGAATCACTGCTATGGAGCTTCTTTGGTACATAGCACGGCATATAAAAAGAATGCCTCAAAAGCTATCCACCTGTAAATTGTTGATAGGAAGCTAGCTATTTATATATCTGTTACTTTCTACATTCAAACAGCACTATATGCTTGCTAGATGAGATTCTAGACATCATATAGTGCTGTTTGTTAAGTCCAGCTAGTGAGTGAGATTTCACCACTATTGAGCCAGATTTCTGTCTGGTCATCAAGCTGGATAAGGAGTTGTCCTTTGTCGGAGATGTCCTTGGCGACTCCTTTTTTTTCAGTCTGATCTTGGATAAAACTGACCTCTCTTCCTAGAACAAGAGAGTGTTCTTTATAAAGATAGAGTAGTTCTTCGGGTGCTGTTTGGTAGAAACAACGCCAAATTTCTGAGATTAGTTCGTTTCGTGTGATAGGAGCTGGTGGTGTAAAGAGACTTCCAGCTTTTTCTTTTATCTCTTTGGGAAAATCGCTGATGGCAAAGTTGATTCCAACACCGATAATGACATCTGTAACCACCCCTGTCTCAACTGATGTCATCGCTTCGGTGAGGATACCTGCTATTTTTTTATTTTTAAAATAGATGTCGTTTACCCATTTGATATCTACTTCTATCATAGTTAGATTTTTAATGGCTTTGCAGACTGCAGCTGCCACAAGAAGAGTATAGGATGGGAGTTTTTCATAGGGAAGGTTTGGTTGAATATGCAGAGACATATAGATCCCGCCCTGAGATGGAGAATAGTAGGGGCGCTGAAAGCGGCCACGACCTGCTGTTTGACAGGTTGAAAGATAGAGTGTATTTCCTTTGTTTCCAGCTTCAATCCCTTCTTTTGCATCTGTTTGGGTTGATTTGGTCTCAGGTTTGTAGCGAATGGTTAAGTTGGTGTTCTCTTGAATCAAATCAGGCAATATCAGATCGCCTTGAATGAGCTTGTAGCCTCTATTTTTGATACTGTCAATTTCTAGGCCCTCTTGTTGAAGACGTTGGATCGCTTTCCATATAGATGTACGGCTTAAATTCAGTTCTTCTCCGATTTTTTCTCCGCTAACATAATCGTTTTCTCTAGCTAATATTTGGTAGACTAGTTGGTGTGATTTCATTGATTTTCCTTTCTAGCTGAGAGGGAATAAGAGTATTCTTTTCGAGTTTGACTAGGTGTTTTATGAAAAAACTGCTTGTAGGCTTTTGAGAAATGTAGTGGATCTGAAAAACCCACAGAATACGCAATGACTTTTATCGTTTCATTGGTGTGTTCTAGTAACTGTTGCGCACGCTTCATTCGAACGAAAAGTAAATATTCTTTTGGAGAGAGTTGGTGAAATTCTTTAAACACACTAGTTAAGTAACTTCTATGAACCGATAGCTCTTTTGCTAAATCTTGAATGGTGAGTGATTGTGGATAGTGACTATCAATTAATCGTTTGCAGTCAAGATAGAGTTGGTGGGTTGATGAAATATTCTCTTTTTTCTGATTGGGAGCAATAGTTCCTAGATGAAACATTAGTTCATGGAGTTGTCCCATGATGTGGAGTTGAGCCAATTCATTTGATTTTGTAATCTGAGCGAAGCGGACAATATCTGAGATGAGTTTTGCAGTTGTATGGGTATGACAGTTATTTGATTGGATGAGGTAGGATTGGTCAGAAATTTGAGATAGAGCAAAGTAGTCAGGTGCCCTCCCTCCAGTGATCCCCAACCAGTAGTAAGCCCAAGGATCCTGGCTATCTGCTTGATAGAATGTTAATTCATCTGGTTTTAGTAAAAAGAAATCTCCTGCCTTTAAATCAACAATTTTCCCCCTATAATGGAATTGACCTTTTCCTTTAGTAATGTAATGGAGTACATAGGTATCTCGAATAGCTGGGCCAAAGGAGTAGTTAGGCGTGCATTCTTCATAACCGTAAAAGCTAAGAGAAAGATCAATTGTTCCAGTCTGGTATTCTGAAAAAACGAGCATGGGCCACCTCCTACCTAACATTTTACCATATTCTTTAGACATTTTTCTATTTTAGAAAGCGCTTTTATATGTTAAAATTTTTTCAAGAAATAGATGAGGTACAATTTATGGGAATTCGGATAGAGAATAATCTATTTTACGTTGAGAGTAAAGGTTTAAGTTTGATTATTGAAAATAGGGATGGATTCTTATTATTAAAACATTTAGGAAAGACTATTAAGAACTATAGAGGTTCTAATAGTGTTTATGAACGCGATCATGCTTTTTCTGGTAACCCCATAGCTACTAATCGAACCTTTAGTTTGGATACGCAACGTCAGATTTTTGGACAACATGGTTTGGGTGACTTTAGAAAACCAACTTTACAGATTCAACATGATGCAACTGAAGTAACAGACTTTCGATTTGTAGAAGCAAAGATTTTAAAAGGTCAGAATGGTCCACAGGGCTTACCTTCTCCTCACAGCATGGATGCTACAGAGACGCTTGCCTTGATTTTAAAAGATTCTCAAGCTAAACTTAGTCTGACTTTGTATTATACTGCTTTTGATAATGATGCGACAATTGCTAGTTACAGCAAATTGGAGAATAATAGTAATCAGGAAGTTGTCATTCATAAGGACTTTTCTTTTATGGCTGATTTTCCTGCTGCAGCTTACGAAATAGTGACTTTACAGGGAGCTTATGCTCGTGAAAAGACTGTCCGACGTCAACAGGTAGAACAAGGAATCTTTTCGATTAGTTCGAACCGTGGTGCTTCTGGTCATGCTCAAACACCAGCTCTTCTCATATGTGATCAAGGAGTCACTGAGGATGCTGGGAATGTGTTTGCTCTGCAACTACTGTATAGTGGAAACTTCGAAGCTTTTGTTCAAAAGAATCAACTGAATGAAGTTCGGGTGGCTATTGGCATTAATCCAGAAAACTTTTCTTGGAAGTTAGATCCCAAGGAAAACTTTGAAACACCGGTAGCTTTAGTGACTTATTCAGATAAGGGATTAACTGGTATCAGTCATGAAAGTCAGAATTTTGTACTTAAGCACATTATGCCAAGTCAGTTTTCTAAAAAAGAGCGTCCAATTCTAATCAATAACTGGGAAGCAACTTACTTTGACTTTCAGAGAGAAAAACTGTTAGAACTAGCTGATGAAGCTAAGAAACTTGGAATAGAACTTTTTGTATTAGATGATGGGTGGTTTGGTAATCGCTTTGATGATAATCGTGCTTTAGGTGATTGGGGTGTTAATGAGAAAAAACTGGGTGGAAGTCTAGAAAGCCTGATTTCAGCTATCCATGAAAGAGGTTTGCAGTTTGGGCTTTGGTTAGAACCTGAGATGATTTCCGTTGATAGCAACTTGTATCGTAAACATCCTGACTGGGCTATTCAGGTTCCAGGATATGAGCATACCTATTCTCGAAATCAATTAGTACTTAATCTTGCCAATCCTCAGGTAGTAGAATATTTGAAAAGTGTTTTAGATGAACTCCTCTCTCATCATGATATTGACTACATCAAATGGGATATGAATCGTAATATTACTAAGCTAGGGAATGGATCGAATTATCTAGAGACACAGATGCAATCTCATCAGTATATGTTAGGACTTTATGAACTCGTTTCTTACCTGACAGAGAAGCACAGCCATATTCTCTTTGAGTCCTGCTCTGGTGGTGGTGGACGAAATGATCTTGGTATGATGCGTTATTTCCCACAGGTCTGGGCTAGTGATAATACTGATGCTATTGCACGTTTACCAATTCAATACGGTTCATCCTATCTCTATCCAACCATTTCTATGGGGGCTCATGTGTCAGCAGTACCAAATCATCAAATGGGACGAATGACACCATTGGAAACTCGTGGTCATGTGGCAATGATGGGAAATCTGGGCTATGAGCTTGATTTGACAAGTTTATCAGATGAAGAGAAGGCTGAGATAGCTAATCAGGTGAACTTGTATAAAGAATTGCGACCAGTAGTCCAGTTGGGAAATCAGTATAGGTTAATCAATCCCGATGCTGAATCCAATGAAGCAGCTCTACAATTTAACTATGGAAATCAAACGATTGTAACCTACGTCCGAGTCCTATCAGTTGTGGAAACAATGGAAACCATCTTGAAATTGAAAGATTTGGAGGTGGAAGGGCTTTATGAGCTGGAAGGGACAAACATTGTTTATTCGGGTGCAGAGCTCATGTATGCAGGTTTAACTGTTACCCTATCACCAGGAGATTTTTTGAGTAGACAGTATAAATTCAAAAGACTATAATAAAAGCGTATAAATTTATCAAGGAGGCATTCCAATGAAATGGTATAAGAAAGCAGGTTTTCTTTTAGTAGCTGGGGCAAGTTTACTAGGCCTAGTGTCTTGTGGTCAGAACAATCAATCAACTGATGGTAAGGTAACGATTGAGTTTTTTAACCAGAAGACCGAGATGGCAGATACCTTGCAAAGGATAGTGGATGATTTTGAGAAGGAACACCCTAATATTGATGTGAAGCTGACTACAGTACCTTCAGCTGGAATTGTTCTAAAGACTCGGATTTTATCAGGAGATGTTCCAGATATTATTAATATCTATCCTCAAAATATGGATTTTCAGGAGTGGGCGAAGGCAGGCTATTTTGCAGATATGACAGGAAAACCCTATCTTGAGAACATCAAGAATGACTATGCCGAAAAGTATGCGATTAATAATAAAGTTTATAGTGTGCCTTTAACGGCCAACCTTTATGGAATCTATTACAATAAAACGAAGTTTAAAGAATTAGGACTTGAGGAACCGAAGACTTTTAAAGAATTTCAAGAGATTGTTAAAAAGATAAAAGATAGTGGGAATTCTCCGTTTGCGGTTGCAGGCAATGAAGGCTGGACATTAAATGGTTACCACCAACTTTCTCTCATTACTCTTACGGGTAGTGGAGACGCGGCTAATAATTACCTTCGCTTTTCAAAACCAAACGCCATCTCTGCAGATGATGCTATTTTAAAAGCAGATGCAGAACGACTCGATTTATTAGCAGATAATACTCAAGATGGTTGGCGTGGTGCCTCTTATAATGATGCGGTGGTAGCATTTTCGAGTGGAAAAGCCTTGATGATGCCACAAGGATCATGGGCATTAGCCGCAATTAATCAACAGGATCCAAAATTTGAGGTGGGGATGTTTGCTTTTCCTGGAGAAGAAGTAGGAAAAGAAGTCACTGTTGGTGCAGGGGATATGGCATTATCAACTTCAGCTACTACCAAACACCCTAAGGAAAGCGAAGAATTTATCAGCTATATGACTAGTCCAAAAGCTATGCAGTCATACTATGATGTAGATGGATCACCTGTTGCGGTAAAAGGCATACAGGAAAAAGAAGATTCAGCGCTTGCAGCTATTTCTAAACTGGCATTTACGGACAAACATTATGTTTGGTTGGGCCAACGCTGGAACTCTGAAGAAGACTTTTTTAATCTAAGTGCAGGTTACCTGATGGATAAAAATCTGAAAAATATGGCAAACAATCTCAATGCTTTCTTTAATCCAATGAAGGCAGATTTGGACTAGAATAGGAGTTAAGATGATATGGCTATTCGAAAATTTTTAAATAAATACTGGGGTTGGACATTTTTGCTTATCCCGCTTGCTTTACAAGCTATCTTCTTTTACTTTCCAATGGTACAAGGTGCTTTCTATAGTTTGACTAACTGGACTGGATTGACCTATAATTATAAATTTGTTGGTTTGAATAACTACAAATTGCTGATGATTGATGGGAAATTCTTCACAGCCATAGCCTTTACTTTGATTTTAACTCTGGCATTGATTATTGGAGAGATTACGATTGGGATGGTTGTCGCACGAGCCTTAAATTCTAAGATGAAGGGGCAGACCTTCTTTAGAGCTTGGTTCTTTTTCCCGGCTGTTTTGTCTGGATTGACAGTTTCCTTGATTTTTAAACAATTCTTCAACTATGGTCTTCCAACGATTGGGAAAATTTTAGGAATTAGCTTTTTACAAGAGAGTCTATTAGGGACACCTGTAGGAGCGGTAGTGGCAACTATTTTTGTTCTTCTATGGCAAGGAGTAGCTATGCCAATCATTCTCTTTCTTGCTGGTCTTCAGAGTATTCCAACTGATATTTTAGAGGCAGCATCAATTGATGGTGCGACCAGTAAACAAACTTTTTGGAAGATTGAATTGCCCTATTTACTGCCAACGATCTCTATGGTTTTTATCTTGGCTCTTAAGTCTGGTTTGACAGCCTTTGACCAAATTTTTGCCTTGACGAGTGGTGGTCCAAATAATGCTACAACCTCTCTTGGACTGTTAGTCTACAACTATGCTTTCAAGAGTAATCAATATGGATATGCGAATGCAATTGCCTTGATTTTATTCTTAATTATTGGAATTGTTTCCCTTATCCAAATCAAGCTATCAAAGAAATTTGAAATCTAATAGAGGAGTCCTACACATGAAAAAAGAAGAAAAATTGAATCAGTTTTGGAAATACGTCCTCTTGATAGTCGGTGGTATTCTTATACTTGTTCCTTTGTTGGTAACAGTATTTAGTTCTTTCAAGACAACTAAGGATATCATGAATCATTTCTTTAGTTTGCCCAATCCTTTTACCTTAAGTAATTATGAACGATTAATTTCTGATGGAATTGGAGGCTATTTCTGGAATTCGGCAGTTATTACGGTGTTATCATTGATTGTAGTAGCTTTCTTTATACCAGCTGCAGCTTACTCCATTGCTCGAAATATGTCCAAGAAAAAAGCCTTTGCAATTATGTATTCGCTCTTGATCTTAGGGATATTTGTTCCATTTCAGGTGATTATGATTCCCATCACAGTTATGATGAGTAAACTCGGTCTAGCAAATATGTGGGGGCTAGTAATACTCTACCTAACTTATGCTATTCCACAGACTCTCTTCTTGTATGTTGGTTATATAAAAATTAGTGTACCGGATAGTTTGGATGAAGCTGCGGAAATCGATGGGGCTGATCGTTTTACAACTTATCGTCGAATCATTTTTCCAATGTTGAAGCCCATGCATGCGACAACTTTGATTATCAATGCTCTCTGGTTCTGGAATGACTTTATGTTGCCACTCTTGATTCTGAATAAGGATTCCAAGATGTGGACTTTACCTCTCTTCCAATACAACTACCAAGGTCAGTACTTCAATGACTATGGCCCAAGTTTTGCATCTTATATTGTGGGAATTATAACGATAACCATTGTCTACCTCATCTTCCAAAAACATATCATTTCAGGAATGAGTAACGGGGCAGTGAAGTAACAAGATACAAAGCCCGTTAAAAGCTCACAGTGAAAATAGGGAATCTGAATAAGAAGCCTTGGCTTCTTGGAAGATTCATCTTTTTCACACAGAGCTTAGGGCGTGTTCAATTAAGATACAAAGGAACAGTTCAGCTTGTTGACAATTTTATGTAGAAAACAAGAAAATAGCACTTAGTTACTGGCAGTCTATATTAGTACGAGTTCGATGTGAACAAAAATCTAAAAATATCTTTCATTTACGAAGCCAGGTCATATAAGACTTGGCTTTCATCGGAAAAAGGAGAACATCTATGACCATTCAAAATAAAACTATGTTGATTACTTACTCAGATAGTCTTGGAAATAACCTTAAAGACTTGTATGAGAATTTGGAAGAACATTTTGGCGATGCTATTGGGGGAGTTCACCTTCTACCATTTTTCCCATCAACAGGTGATCGTGGATTTGCACCGGTTGACTATGACGAAGTGGATCCAGCGTTTGGTGACTGGGAGGATGTTAAGCGTTTAGGTGAGAAATATTATCTTATGTTTGACTTTATGATTAATCATATTTCTCGTCAATCGAAATATTATAAGGACTATCAAGAAAAACATGAAGCTAGTGAATTCAAAGATCTCTTTTTAAACTGGGACAAGTTTTGGCCGGAAAATCGTCCGACACAAGCTGATGTGGATTTAATTTACAAGCGTAAGGATCGTGCACCAAAGCAAGAGATTGTTTTTGCAGATGGTTCAGTAGAACATTTGTGGAATACTTTTGGTGAGGAGCAGATTGATCTTGATGTGACCAAAGAAGTAACGATGGCATTTATCCGTAAGACGATTCAACATCTAGCAAGTAATGGGTGTGATTTGATTCGTCTAGATGCCTTTGCTTATGCAGTGAAGAAATTGGATACCAATGATTTCTTTGTGGAACCAGATATTTGGAATTTATTGGACAAAGTCCGAGACATCGCTGCTGAGTATGGGACAGAGCTCTTACCTGAGATTCATGAACACTATTCGATTCAGTTTAAAATAGCGGATCATGATTACTATGTTTACGATTTTGCCCTTCCAATGGTGACCCTTTATACTCTTTATAGTTCCAGAACAGAGCGTTTGGCTAAGTGGTTAAAGATGAGCCCGATGAAGCAATTTACGACACTAGATACCCATGATGGGATTGGAGTGGTGGATGTCAAGGATATCCTGACCGATGAGGAAATTGACTATGCTTCAAATGAGCTCTATAAGGTTGGAGCGAATGTCAAACGTAAGTACTCTAGTGCAGAGTATAACAATCTAGATATCTACCAAATCAATTCAACCTACTATTCTGCGCTTGGAGATGATGATGTCAAGTACTTCCTCGCTCGTTTGATTCAAGCTTTTGCTCCAGGCATTCCTCAGGTTTACTATGTGGGTCTATTAGCAGGAAAAAATGACTTGAAATTATTAGAAGAAACCAAAGAAGGTCGAAATATTAATCGTCATTACTATAGCAATGAGGAAATAGCAGAAGAAGTTCAACGTCCTGTGGTGAAGTCTCTTCTCAATCTATTTTCTTTCCGTAATCAATCAGAGGCCTTTGACCTAGAAGGGACTATTGACGTTGAAACACCAACAGCTTACAGAATTGTAATCAAACGCCAAAATAAAGACAAGTCCGTAACAGCAGTAGCAGAAATTGATTTACAAAGTCAGACCTATCAAGTATTAGAAAACGGCAGAAAAATTCAGTTCTAGTGCTATATTAATGAAACAGTTTTTTTGTGGCGAAAACGTGTTCATTGTTCCCAAATGACGGAAAAAATGGTAGAATATAAAGATAGTTTAGCATTTATCTTCTGGAGAAATCCAGAACAGAAAGGATCCGTTTTGAAATCAATTGGATTACTGGATAAGATAAGAGGGCTTTCGAAAAAAGATTTCTTTTTGTATTTGATGATCATAAGTATCTTTTTACCTTTTTATTTGTTCTTAGCGCTCTTTGCTTTATATTTGATAGGTTTACTTGTTACTGGGGAGATGAAGGGAATTATCAAAGGATTGGCCAAACATCCTGTACTTCTCTTTTTTATTGCCTACAGTAGTATCATCTCTATCGTTGCCAAGAACTGGCTTGGATTGGTTGCATCTTTACTGATGTTTCTCTTCCTTATTTTCTTTAGTTTTTACCAGAAACGTCTGACACATGCTTTCTTTCGACTGATACTGCAGACAATCTTGTTTGGTAGTGTGCTCTCTGCTGTTTTTGCTACTTTGGAGCATTTCCAAATTGTAAAGAAATTTAACTATGCCTTTCTTTCGCCCAATATGCAGGTATGGCATCAGAATCGGGCAGAAGTGACCTTTTTTAATCCTAATTACTATGGAATTATTTGTTGTTTCTGTATCATGATTGCCTTCTATCTCTTTACAACGACCAAGTTGAATTGGTTGAAGGTATTCTGTGTGATTGCAGGCTTTGTTAATCTCTTTGGATTGAACTTTACGCAAAATCGAACTGCCTTTCCTGCTATTATCGCTGGAGCCATCATTTATCTCTTTACAACCATTAAAAACTGGAAGGCCTTTTGGCTTAGTATCGGGGTCTTTGCGATTGGCTTGAGTTTCCTTTTTTCTAGTGATTTGGGAGTTCGGATGGGGACTTTAGATTCCTCTATGGAAGAACGCATTTCTATCTGGGATGCTGGGATGGCCTTGTTTAAGCAAAATCCTTTTTGGGGGGAGGGGCCATTGACCTATATGCACTCTTATCCTCGGATAAATGCTCCTTATCATGAACATGCTCACAGCCTTTATATTGATACGATTCTGAGTTACGGAATTGTGGGAACCATTTTATTAGCTTTGTCTTCTGTTGCTCCTGTTCGTTTGATGATGGATATGAGTCAGGAGTCGGGGAAACGTCCAATTATCGGTCTTTATCTATCTTTCCTTACAGTGGTTGCTGTGCATGGAATCTTTGACTTGGCCCTTTTCTGGATTCAGTCAGGCTTCATTTTCTTGTTAGTTATGTGCAGTATTCCATTGGAGCGTCGAACTTTGGTATCAGACATGACGGATTAAGTTTATAAGATTGAAATCTTCTACCTTGAGTAGGAGATTTTTTACTGAGAAAAATTAGTTCTAAATCGAAATAGTTGACAGTTAGAATAATAAGTATTATAATGTTTTCATTCGTATCGATATGGAAATAAATTGGAGGTTTCATGAAATATTGTCATTTGGTAGCCCATCATATTCGTTTGTTGAATGGGCGGATTTTTCAAAAGTTACTGAGACAAGACCCTGACTCTCTTTATCGGAGTGAGCAGGGAAAGATTTTAGCGGTTTTATGGAATAGTAAGACGGGCTGTGCAACTGCGACAGATATTGCGCTTGCGACTGGGCTTGCTAATAATACGCTGACGACTATGATAAAAAAGCTAGAGGAACAAAATCTTATAACTGTCAGTCCGTGTGGAGAAGATAAGCGTAAGAAGTATTTAGTTTTAACAGAGTTGGGCAAGTCCCAGAAAGAAGTTGGGCAACGTGTCAGTCAGAGATTGGATACTATCTGTTACAAAGGATTTTCAGAAGAGGAAATTAGGCAGTTTGAAGCCTTTCAAGAAAGAATTTTGGCTAATCTGAAAGAGAAGGAAAATGAGGTTTAGAGTGGGATAAATTAGTTATTAAAAGTTTGGTAACTTGACCAATCGAGGAAAATTTTAAATTGAGGACAAAGAATGATTGAATACAAAAATGTAGCCTTGCGCTACACAGAAAAAGATGTTTTGAGAGATGTCAATTTACGGATTGAGAATGGGGAGTTCATGGTTTTAGTTGGACCTTCTGGGTCTGGTAAGACGACCATGATCAAGATGATTAACCGT
Source organism: Streptococcus oralis (assembly GCF_015561235.1). GTDB lineage: Bacteria > Bacillota > Bacilli > Lactobacillales > Streptococcaceae > Streptococcus > Streptococcus oralis_BK. The sequence continues at coordinate 14,936 of NZ_JADMTC010000001.1, forward strand.
CTTTTGGAACCAACTGATGGAAATATATACATGGATGGTAAGCGCATCAAAGACTATGATGAGCGTGAGCTTCGTCTTTCTACTGGCTATGTTTTACAGGCCATTGCTCTGTTTCCCAATCTAACGGTTGCGGAAAATATTGCCCTCATTCCAGAAATGAAGGGCTGGACTAAGGAAGAAATTGCTCAGAAAACAGAAGAGCTTTTGGCTAAGGTTGGTTTACCGATAGATGAGTATGGGCATCGACTTCCGAGTGCATTATCTGGTGGAGAACAGCAACGGGTCGGCATTGTCCGTGCCATGATTGGTCAGCCTAAGATTTTGCTTATGGATGAACCTTTTTCAGCCTTGGATGCCATTTCGAGAAAACAGTTGCAGGTTTTGACGAAAGAATTGCATAAAGAGTTTGGGATGACAACGATTTTTGTGACCCATGATACGGATGAAGCTTTGAAATTAGGTGACCGTATTGCTGTCTTGCAGGACGGAGAGATTCGTCAGGTGGCGAACCCTGAGACCATTTTAAAAGCTCCTGCAACGGACTTTGTAGCAGATTTGTTTGGAGGTAGTGTTCATGACTAATTTGATATCAACTTTTCAGGATCGTTTTGGTGATTGGGTAACAGCTCTATCTCAACATTTGCAGTTGTCACTTTTAACCTTGTTACTAGCTATTTTTATTGCGATTCCCTTGGCTATTTATCTTCGCTATCATGAGAAGTTGGCGGACTGGGTCTTGCAGATTGCTGGGATTTTCCAGACCATCCCGTCTCTAGCCTTGTTGGGGCTCTTTATCCCCTTGATGGGAATTGGGACCTTGCCTGCTTTGACAGCTCTAGTGATCTATGCGATTTTCCCGATTTTACAAAATACCATCACTGGGCTAAAGGGAATTGATCCGAGTCTGCAAGAGGCTGGGATTGCCTTTGGGATGACCAGATGGGAGCGACTCAAGAAGTTTGAAATTCCACTTGCCATGCCTGTCATTATGTCTGGGATTCGGACGGCAGCGGTCTTGATTATCGGTACGGCGACCTTGGCGGCCTTGATTGGGGCAGGCGGACTGGGTTCCTTTATCCTTTTGGGAATTGATCGCAATAATACCAGTCTGATTTTGATTGGGGCCCTTTCTTCTGCAGTGCTGGCCATTGCCTTTAACTTCCTACTAAAAGTGATGGAAAAAGCAAAATTGCGGACGATTTTCTCTGGTTTTGCCTTGGTGACCATATTGCTCGGTCTGTCTTATAGTCCAGCCCTTTTGGCTCAAAAAGAGCAAGAAAACTTGGTGATTGCTGGGAAATTGGGACCAGAACCCGAAATTTTGGCCAATATGTATAAATTGCTGATTGAAGAAAATACCAGTATGACTGCGACTGTTAAGCCGAATTTTGGGAAAACAAGCTTCCTCTATGAAGCTCTGAAAAAAGGGGATATTGATATCTATCCTGAATTTACTGGTACGGTGACTGAAAGTTTGCTTCAGCCATCACCCAAGGTAGGTCATGAGCCAGATCAGGTTTATCAGGTGGCGCGTGATGGCATTGCCAAACAGGATCATCTGGCCTATCTAAAACCTATGTCTTATCAAAATACCTACGCTGTAGCTGTTCCGAAAAAGATTGCTCAAGAATATGGCTTGAAGACCATTTCGGACTTGAAAAAAGTGGAAGGACAGTTGAAGGCCGGTTTTACTCTCGAGTTTAATGACCGTGAAGATGGCAATAAGGGCTTGCAATCAATGTATGGTCTCAATCTCAACGTAGCGACCATGGAGCCAGCTCTTCGCTATCAGGCAATTCAGTCAGGCGATATTCAAATCACGGATGCCTATTCGACAGATGCAGAGTTGGCGCGTTATGATTTACAGGTCTTGGAGGATGACAAGCAACTCTTCCCACCTTATCAAGGGGCACCACTTATGAAAGAAGCTCTTCTCAAGAAACATCCTGAGTTGGAGACAGTTCTCAATAAACTAGCAGGTAAAATTACTGAAAGCCAGATGAGCCAGCTCAACTACCAGGTCGGTGTTGAAGGCAAGTCCGCAGAACAAGTAGCCAAGGAGTTTTTACAAGAACAAGGTTTGTTGAAGAAATAGCTTGAAAATGCTAAACTCAACTTGGTTAAACGACCATATAGAAAAATGCTCAGACAATCTTGTCTGGGCTTTTTTGATATTAGAGTTACTAAATGTCATTTAAAATGGAAAATAATACTCAATGAAAATCAAAGAGCAAACTAGGAAGCTAGCCGCAGGCTGTACTTGAGTACGGTAAGGCGACGCTGACGTAGTTTGAATTTGATTTTCGAAGAGTATAAGAGGAAATTTTCAGGATTTTCTAGATTTTTACTGTAAATACACTTGACTATTCACAAAATAGGTGTATAATGTGTTGTGAACTACTTAACAAATCAGGATTTCCAGCTCATGTCGACTAAGGATGGAAATCTTGTGTATAGACAGTTCAGTAGATATATAATAGAGCGTTGCGTCCGAAAGTCTATCCAGACACGGCTCTTTAAAAACAAAAGGAGAAGATTATGAAAACAGAACCGATTCATCGTACCAGTATGTGGAAATTTAAGTTAAGTGCTGCCACCATGACTTTGATTCCCGCTGCCGTGGGGATTAACTATGTTGCCAAAGCCTTGGCGGAGGGGTTAAAGTTGCCCGTTTGGCTGGGGTCTTTGGGAACCTTTCTTACCAGCATGTTGGCTGGGCCGGTTGCCGGTGCCATTAGTGGTTTCATCAACAACGTGATCTATGGGCTGACCTTATCGCCAATTTCAACCGTGTATGCGATTACCAGCATCGGAATTGGGATTGCTGTCGGAGTTTTGCACGCCAATGGGTGGTTCTCGTCAGCGCGACGAGTATTTGTTTCTGCTATTATTATTGCCATCGTTTCAGCTGTCATTTCAACGCCACTCAACGTCATCTTTTGGGGTGGTCAGACCGGTATCGCTTGGGGTGACTCATTGTTTGCGGTAATGGTCGCCAATCATGCACCAGTGTGGCTGGCCTCATTTATCGATGAGTTTGTCTTGGATATTTTGGATAAAGTCTGCGTGGCCTACCTGGCATTCTTCATCTATCGTCAGCTGCCGAAGCGGATGGTGCACTTCTTTAGCGATGATAAATGATGACTGATAAAACATTGATTTCTGGAGCGCCACGGGTCAAGCTCAAATGGTACCAGGTGATCGATCCGATTACTAAGCTCTTGTTCATCTTGGACATGACGTTGTTGAGCTTTGCCAGTATGAATTTATTGCTTCAGGCCGGATTAATTCTTGTCGCAACACTGCTATTGTTATTTTCCAAATTGAGTTCTACCACCTTTAAGGCGCTGGGATTCAGCCTGTTTCTGATTTGCACCATGCTGATCATCCAAGGGTTATTTTACAGTCGGAATCAAACTGTGCTGTTTTCTGTGCTTGGGGTGTCGTTCTACAAAGAGGGCCTGATTTACGCCACCACTCTGGGTTGTCGAGTATTGGTGATTATTTTGACCAGTGGCTTTTTTATGGTGACCACGAGTATTTCAGAAAACGCGGCCTATTTGGAACTGTCCGGATTGTCTTATAAAACCGTCTACGTTCTGATGTCGGTGTGTTATATTTTGCCGGAAATGATGCGCAATATGCGGAAAATCCAGCAGGCACAAAAAGTTCGCGGAACCAATCCGCAAAAAACGTTGATTCAGAAATTAAAGTCAGTCCTGCCGGTTCTAATTCCATTGGTGATTAAGACCTTGGATCAATCGATGACGCGGTCGATTTCTCTCCAACTGAGAGGTTTTGATAATCTCAACCGGACTGTCAGAACCTCCCAGCGCGTGTATAGCTTGTCGCGGACGCTGCACATTGGTCTGACTGGATTGGCAATTTTATTGATTGGGTGGAAGATATGGACGAAGATAAACGGATTGTAATTGAAAATTTGACCACCCGTTATCCGGGTACTGAGCAACCACAACTGCGTCAGATTAACGCGGAGGTTCATACCGGCCAGGTGGTTGGGATTATCGGGAATAGCCACTCCGGCAAATCGACTTTGTGCCGTGTGCTGGCAGGGGTCATTCCCAAAATTGTGTCTGCTGAGATTGAGGGCGATTGGCACATGTTTGGCCAGCGAGTGTCTGACAATTGGCCCGTTTATAATGCCATGAATGGAGTTGTACTGCAAAATCCAGCTGGCCAACTAAGCGGGTTGGCAGACACGGTTGCCGATGAAATCGCCTTTGACTTGATTAATCAGGGAATGGCTGAAGGACTGATTCAAAAACGGGTTGAAGAAGTTGCCACGCACATGGGGCTGATTGAACAGCTGAATTTGCGTCCCGAGAGCCTTTCCGGTGGTCAGATCCAGCGGTTGGCAATTGCCACGGCGATTGTGGCTAATCCGGCTGTTTTGATTATGGATGATCCGACCAGTGAGATGGATCCCCTTGGCCGCCGGCAATTTTTCCAATGGCTGGCCCAAGTCAAAGAGACGACTGTCTTCATTGTCACCAGTGAAATTGACGATTTGTGCGAAGTCGCCGACGTTGTGTGGGTGCTGCACGAGGGTCAAATGGTAGCCCAGGGCAGGCCGGGTGAGGTGTTTAATCATTTGGCAGCTGACTGGCAGATTCCAGCCCCGACAATCCAGCAACTTGCTCAAAAAATGGATTGGCACTTGGCTGATGGCCGGTATCCGGTGAATTACGCTGATCTGAAGGAGGTTCGTTATGTCCACAATTGAACTGAGCCACCTGACGTTCACTTATCCGGAACGGTCCTTTAGCTTGGATGTTGAAGGCAAACATTTCGCCGATCCGATGGTGGCGATTGTCGGCCAAAATGGTGCCGGCAAATCAACGCTCTTCAAATTGTTGACGGGTTTGCTGACACCACAAACCGGTGTGATTAAGATCGATGGAGAAAATTTTAATGATCTTAAACCAGTCGAAAAGTTACTGAAGGTTGGGATTACTTTTCAGAATCCTGACGATCAGCTTTTCAACCCGACCGTTCAACGAGAGGTGGAGTGGAATGTCGCGCAGGTCATGGATGACCACGATACGATTACGAGGCGGGCTTTAGCGGCTCTAAAAAGAGTTGGCTTGGATGATAAAACAGCTGAAAGTCCATATGACCTGTCATTGTCGGAACGCAAGCTGTTGAGCGTTGCCACAGTTTTGGCAGTGGATCCGGCGATTTATTTATTTGATGAGCCGATGATGTCGCTTGATTGGGAAAGCCGGCGCAAGTTGACCGCAATTTTCCATCAGTTGGCTGATTCGGGCCACCAAGTTGTGACCATCACCCATGACATGGATTGGGTCGCCGCCGAGTTTGAGTCGGTGTATGTTATGGAACACGGGAAGTTTGGCTTCGCCGGCAGTCCACGGGAATTGTTCAGCAATCACGAACTTGTCCAGCGAGTGGGATTACTACCACCGCGGATTATGGACATAGCGGAGTCGCTGGGTGATTCACAGACATATTTATCGGTTAATGATTATTGCCAGCAAAATCGAGATGTATAGAAAAAGTCACCTCTGCGGGTTTTCCAGGTTGAAGGATTAACTTCAGCTTCTGGCAAGAACTCACATGGGTGACTTTTGTGTTTAATAACGTTTCATGATCATCGGGTGCTTCCTCAGATCACTCGGTTTGATTTTACTTTGTTTCATGGTCATAATCATATACCATTTCTTTTGGATTTTTTGTTTGACTAATACAAAATAGGTCTTCATAGGTCTTCGCATTTTTAGCGCCCATTAGGATCATCAGTATAATTTTCTGAATTAGGAGACTGTCCCATCACTATTCGAACTTCGTCTCCCAACTTACGCTGTTCCCATTCATCCGTGAATCCTTTAAATCGCAATTCTGGAACTTTCTTTTTAACTGAATCATCTATTTTCGCCATAGTCCCCACCATTTTATTGGTTTTTCTTGTTCTTCTATCCTTTTTTGATCTTTGATTTGTTCCTGTAAATTTTCCAACTTCTCTTTAAGAGCGTTCACTTCATCTTTATATTGATTGTCTAAGTGTTTGAATTCTGTTTCCTGTGAGGGCATTTTGAGGGCTTTTAAGTTATCATTTTCCGCCTTGTATTCTTCTAGCAACTTTTTATCTTGCAAGGCTAATCGTTGTTACTGGTCTAACAAATTAGTTAGTTTTTCTATTTGTTGGTCTTTGCTACTTATTTGTTGGTCTTTGGTATTTGATTTGCTACTACTTTCTACTTTACCTAAAATTATTTTTTCTGCTTTAGAATTTATTAGATTAGACCCATTGGAACTTTTAAGCTGTAATTCTTTTGGTAACCTTTGGTAGTGATATTGAATATTTTGTTTTGTAACACTCAACTCATCCGCCAGCTCTTTGATCGTTTTTAAGTCTTCACTCATGGTTTAAGTCCTGCCTTTTAACCGTTGGTAGATATTGTTCAATGGCTTTTTTGAGGTAGCGTGCGATATTATGCTTAGAATATTCTTCACGTCTGCTGGCAACATAAGACAAGTGGTCTTTGACACTATTTAGCCCTCTTAATTCTTTCAGTTCGTCATAGAGGGGGTAAACATGGACTTGCAATCCTGCCATGATTTTTGTATCTTGCATTTCAAACGGACTTAGCAACATATTTTCTAGCAATAGCGTGGTGTACTTGCTTTTCATTGCTTCAATAGCTAGCTTATCTTCGGTTTCTGCTTTGCGTGCTTTATCTTCTTGATAGGCGGTATCTTCTAACTTATAGCTGTTATCGTCTGCTCGATGTTTCTTTCGTAACCAGATATCCAATGTTAAACCGTCCGCATCAATCGCTTGATAGAGATAATGCCAACGCCCCTTAATTTTGATATAGGTTTCATCCATTTTCCACGAATAGAAGGACTGTTTATTTTTCTTTTTCCAGAGATGATAGAGGATTTTACTGTATTCTTGAACCCACCGATAAATCGTAGTGTGGCAAACATTTATTCCACGGTCATAAAGCAATTCCTGAACTTCACGATAGCTCAGATTGTAACGTAGGTAATAACCAACAGCGACAATGATGACGTCTTGTTGGAATTGTTTGCCTTTAAAATGATTCATCTCTCAAGCCTTACTAACCTTTTTTCTGCTCTTTGAGAAGCTGAAGGTCGTGCTAGTAACTACCTATTTGGTTTGATTAATTCCATCATTTATCTGGTGCTTGCCCTTCAAAAAGGCTTCTATGGTGAGGTTTTAACAACTCTCTATTTTACAATTATGCAGCCAATTGGTCTCTTGGTTTGGATCTATCAAGCCCAGTTTAAGAAAGAACAACAAGAGTTTGTCGCACGTAAACTAGACGGCAAGGGTTGGACAAAGTATCTTTCTATTAGTGTTCTTTGGTGGTTGGCCTTTGGGTTTATTTATCAGTCTATCGGAGCTAATCGTCCCTATCGTGATTCTATCACCGATGCAACCAATGGGGTTGGGCAAATCCTCATGACAGCTGTTTACCGTGAACAATGGATATTCTGGGCAGCTACCAATGTCTTTTCTATCTATCTCTGGTGGGGAGAAAGCCTGCAAATTCAAGGGAAATACCTGATTTACCTGATCAATAGTCTAGTTGGGTGGTATCAGTGGAGCAAGGCAGCAAAGAGTGTTTAAAAAGTAAAAAAGGATCGGATGATCCTTTTTTATGTTAGAGCAAAATGAATAATACCGTAATGATAATAGCGCTCGTTATACGAACGATGTGGTGCGATATATGTTGGTTTTCTTGCTGTCGCCCGTTCCAGTAGGCACCATAGCAGACAATACTCGCACCCACAATCCATAGAAGAATGGTTGCAAGTGGGACGAAGTAAAAGATGGCTAGAGCTAGTGAGGTGAGACAGCTTCCCACCAAGATACACATATTTCCTCGACAGTAGTTTTTTTCTTTCATGGCTGCGAAAGCAGCAGCAAGGTGAAGTAATGAGAATGCGAGAGCTAGTACGATTGTTAGTATTCCTAGAATCATCGAAGTTAACATAGTTTGTTCCTTTCTGAGTTTCAGGCTTAGTTATCAAGTGGAGTTGTAGAGGTCATCTCTATTACATCAAGGTAAAATCTCACCACTTGGTTTTCGGTATAAGATTTTCCTTGTTTTAGCCACCAAGTTAGGGTCTCGATAAAGTTCGTTACAACAAAATGCTGAAGGTAGGAGGCCGGAATGTTTGGATAGGCCTCTTGCAAGTCATCCGCCACCATGGGATAAACGTGGTGTTCGAGTTCCTTGTGTAGTTGGCGGAGGAAGTAGTCGTTTTTGGAAAAAAGGAGGCTGGTGACATGGTCTTGGTTTTTTTGAAAATGTAAAAAGATATGTGCCAGGTAGTCCTCGGTCGTAAAGTGTCCTTCCCTTTCAAAGAGATGATGAAAGAGGTAGCGACAGAGCTCATCTAAAAGGAGTTCCTTACTCTCGTAGTGACAGTAAAAAGTAGAACGTCCAACATCTGCTAGGTCAATGATATCCTGAACAGTAGTGGCATCATAGCCCTTATCGTTCAAAAGTTGTAAAAAAGCTTGATAGATGGCTTTTTTCGTCTTGCTGACTCGACGGTCTCTTTTTGGCATATAGACACTTGAGACAAACTGTTCAGAACTGAACAGGACTGACAGTTTGCTTCTATCCTTTCTTTGGATTTTATTAGATAATACAAATGAAAGAAGTATGTATATACCCATTATACCAAAGGAGGGAGAGAAATGAGTTCTAAAACATCTATCTGGTTAGCTTTTTTCTTAAATTTAAGCTATGCGATTGTTGAGTTTATCGCAGGAGGAATCTTTGGTTCGAGTGCTGTTCTTGCTGATTCTGTTCATGACCTGGGGGATGCTATAGCCATTGGCATCTCAGCCCTTTTAGAAACAATTTCAAACCGTGAAGAAGATAGACAGTATACCTTGGGTTACAAACGTTTTAGTCTTTTAGGGGCCATGCTAACGGCTGTGATTCTTATGATAGGGTCTGTCCTAGTGATTTTGGAAAATATCACGAAGATTGCTCATCCGCAACCCGTTAATGAGAAAGGTATCCTCTGGCTGGGAATCATTGCAGTAGCTATCAATGTGCTAGCAAGTCTGGTAGTTCGTAAAGGAAAGACAAAGAACGAGTCTATTCTTAGCTTGCATTTTTTGGAAGACACCCTTGGTTGGCTGGCTGTCATTCTAATGGCGATTATCCTCCGATTTACAGATTGGTATATCCTCGATCCACTCTTATCGCTTGTTATTTCCATCTTTATTCTGTCGAAAGCCATTCCTCGCTTTTGGAGCGCACTAAAAATTTTCCTAGATGCTGTGCCAGAAGGGGTCGAGACTGCTAAGCTAGAGAAAAAGTTAGCAAGGTTAACTAATGTTAAAAGTGTTAATCAACTCAGTATTTGGTCCATGGATGGTCTGGAAAATGACGCCATTGTTCACCTCTGTATCGAGGACTGGGAGCAGATGATGGAAACTAAAGAAGCAGTGCGTCAATTTTTAGAAGAAAGAGGCGTGCAGAATATCACTATTGAAGTGGATAGCAGTCAAAGCAATCATGCGCAACATAGGCGGAAGGTGAGAACCATAGAGCAGAAGCATGGGCATCATCATTAGAAAAACGACCTCTTGTTGAGGTCGTTTTAATATCTTATTCATTTCTCGTACTTTCTCTCAGAGTCAGTCTGGTTCCCAGCATGGTCAGGCTAGGAATTTTTCGTCCATGAAGGACTTCTTTATTAAGAATATCCATACCTGCTCGGCCCATTTCCTCGGTATAGACAGTGATGCTTGAAAGAGGAGGATAGACCTGCTTGGTCAGGCTAGTGTCGTTGAAAGAAATGAGGCTGACGCGGTCTGGTAGGCTAATTCCAGCTTCTTGAAGGGCACGGAGGGCACCGATGGCTAAACTATCGCTGGCAGCGAAAAAGGCTGGTGGGAGTTGGTCTCCTAAGCTCTGAATGGCCTCCTTCATCAAGTCATAGCCAGACTGGGCGGTAAAGCTTCCCTGAAAGACTAGTTCTTCATGGTAGATTCCCTTCGCTTGACTGTAGTTTCTGAAGTTTTCTAGCCGCTTATCCTCAATGATTTCTTTTTGGTCGGTTGTTTCCTCAAGACCTGTTAGAATGCCAATCCGATCCAGTTCCTGACTGAGGAAATGGTCTACAACTTGTTTTACAGCAGTGTAAAAATCAGTGATAATACAGGTATGACCTAATGAGAGGGTATCGCTGTCTATAAAGACTAAAGGTTTTTGGTATTCTTCAAAGGCAGAGATCTGTGATCGGCTGAACTTTCCGATGCAGAGAATGCCAATCACTTCCTCACTCAGTGTAAAAGGATGGTCATTAAAATAGCGCAAGATATCATAGTCCAACTCTTGGGCTCTTTTTTCAATACCGAGACGAATCTGGTAGTAGTAGAGGTCGTCTAGCTCCCCCTGCTCGCTGACCCATTGGATAATGGCAATTTTCTGCTTGGGCTTGTGGGATTCGCCTGTCTTGAGGTGCTTGGTATAGCCCAACTCTTCAGCGACAGTTAAAATACGGTGTCTGGTTTCTTCGGTGACAGATAAGCTCTGGTCGCGATTGAGGACACGAGATACGGTTGCGATAGAGACAGAGGCTAGCTGTGCAATGTCTTTTAAGGTAGCCATAAATCTTCCTCCTTTTAGGTTAGTATATCATATTTTTCTTCTTTTTACCGATTGTTTAGTAAAACTTTAGTAAAAAGGATTGACCTTGGTAAAAGTCTTGGATACAATAGAAGAAAACGATTACACGTTAAGGTGGCTTAACGGACAGTCAAAGGAGAATTCATATGACACAACATCTTACTGCTGAAGCCCTTCGTAAAGACTTTCTTGCCGTTTTTGGTCAAGAAGCAGACCAAACCTTCTTTTCACCAGGTCGCATCAATTTGATTGGTGAACACACGGACTACAATGGCGGGCACGTTTTTCCAGCTGCTATTTCCTTGGGAACATACGGTGCAGCTCGCAAGCGTGACGACCAAGTCTTGCGTTTCTACTCAGCTAACTTTGAGGACAAAGGTATCATCGAAGTGCCTCTTGCTGATCTCAAGTTTGAAAAAGAGCACAGCTGGACCAATTATCCAAAAGGAGTTCTTTATTTCTTGCAAGAAGCTGGGCACGTGATTGACAAAGGTTTTGATTTTTATGTTTATGGGAATATCCCAAATGGTTCTGGCTTGTCTTCTTCAGCATCATTGGAACTCTTGACAGGGGTCGTGGCAGAGCATCTCTTTGATTTAAAACTAGACCGTTTGGATTTGGTTAAAATCGGAAAACAAACAGAAAATAACTTTATCGGAGTCAACTCTGGTATCATGGACCAGTTTGCTATCGGTATGGGGGCTGACCAACGTGCTATTTACCTAGATACCAACACCTTGGAGTACGACTTGGTGCCACTTGATTTGAAGGACAATGTTGTTGTTATTATGAATACCAATAAACGCCGTGAACTGGCGGACTCTAAATACAATGAACGCCGTGCTGAGTGTGAAAAAGCAGTGGAAGAATTGCAAGTTGCCTTGGATATTCAGACCTTGGGTGAATTGGATGAGTGGGCCTTTGACCAATATAGCTATCTGATTAAAGACGAAAATCGTTTAAAACGTGCTCGCCATGCTGTGCTTGAAAACCAACGTACCCTTAAAGCTCAAACAGCTCTTCAAGCAGGTGATTTGGAAACATTTGGTCGCTTGATGAATGCTTCTCACGTCTCTCTAGAACATGACTATGAAGTAACTGGTTTGGAATTGGACACACTTGTTCACACAGCTTGGGATCAAGAAGGTGTTCTCGGTGCTCGTATGACAGGAGCAGGTTTTGGTGGCTGTGCCATTGCCTTGGTGCAAAAAGACGCCGTTGAGGCCTTTAAGGAAGCTGTAGGCAAGCACTACGAGGAAGTCGTTGGATACGCTCCAAGTTTCTATATCGCTGAAGTTGCAGGTGGCACTCGCGTCCTTGACTAGTTAAAAGGAGGCTCTATCGTGACCTTAGTAGATAAATTTGTAACACACGTTATTGCTGAAAGTTCATTTGAGGAAATGGATCGAATCTACCTGACCAATCGTGTTTTGGCACGAGTAGGCGAAGGTGTTTTGGAAGTTGAGACCAATCTGGATAAAGTGATTGACCTCAAAGACCAGTTGGTTGAGGAAGCGGTTCGATTAGAGACGATTGAGGATAGTCAGGCTGCGCGTGAAATCCTCGGTGCTGAACTAATGGACTTGGTAACGCCTTGTCCAAGTCAGGTCAATCGTGACTTCTGGGCAACCTATGCCCAATCTCCCGAACAGGCAATTGCGGACTTCTACCAACTTAGCCAGAAAAATGACTACATCAAACTCAAGGCCATTGCAAAAAATATTGCTTATCGTGTTCCATCTGACTACGGAGAACTTGAGATTACCATCAACCTCTCTAAGCCTGAAAAGGATCCAAAGGAGATTGTAGCAGCCAAGTTGGCGCAAGCTAGCCATTATCCCCAGTGTCAGCTTTGTCTAGAGAACGAAGGCTATCATGGTCGAATTAACCATCCAGCTCGCAGCAATCACCGCATTATCCGTTTTGAAATGGCGGGTCAGGAGTGGGGCTTCCAGTATTCGCCCTATGCTTATTTTAATGAGCACTGTATCTTCTTAGACGGCCAGCATCGTCCCATGGCCATTAGTCGTCAGAGCTTTGAGCGTCTGCTGGCGATCGTAGAGCAATTTCCGGGATATTTTGCGGGTTCGAATGCCGACCTGCCGATTGTGGGAGGTTCTATTCTCACTCATGATCACTATCAAGGAGGCCGTCACGTATTTCCTATGGAATTGGCTCCCTTGCAAAAGCCTTTCCGATTTGCTGGATTTGAGCAGGTCAAGGCTGGGATTGTCAAGTGGCCAATGTCAGTGCTACGTTTGAACTCGGATTCTAAAGAGGATTTGATCAACTTGGCTGATAAGATTTTACAGGAATGGCGTCAGTATTCAGATCCTGAAGTGCAGATTTTAGCAGAAACAGATGGGACACCGCATCACACCATCACACCCATTGCGCGTAAACGCGATGGACAGTTTGAGTTGGACTTGGTTTTACGGGACAATCAAACTTCAGCAGAGCATCCTGATGGCATCTATCATCCCCACAAGGATGTCCAACATATCAAGAAGGAAAATATCGGCTTGATTGAGGTCATGGGCTTGGCTATTCTTCCACCTCGTTTGAAGGCAGAAGTGGAGCAAGTTGCCAGCTACCTCGTGGGAGAAGGGGTTACAGTTGCCGAATATCATCAGGAATGGGCAGACCAGCTCAAAGCCCAACATCTGGACCTAGCAGATAAAGAAAAAGCCCTTGAAATCGTCAAGGACTCTGTGGGTGACATCTTTGCACGTGTTCTGGAGGACGCGGGGGTTTACAAGCAGACGAAACAAGGACAGGCAGCCTTTATGCGCTTTGTAGAACAGGTCGGAATTTTGCCAGACTAGGAGCTTTCTCCTTGCATAGTCCTATAAAAAGTAGTATCATAGGGTCGTTTGAAATATCAGGAGGAAACGATGAAAGATTTTCATTTTGACGCTATATCTGCCTTTGAAAATTACGAAATTGAACAAATGAGAGATGGTCACGTTGTGGTGACGACGAAAATAGTGGACTCGTCGCTCAACTACTATGGCAATGCCCATGGAGGCTATCTCTTCACCCTTTGTGATCAGATTAGTGGTTTGGTGGTTATCTCGCTGGGGCTAGATGGAGTGACGCTTCAGTCCTCTATCAACTACCTCAAGGCAGGAAAACTAGATGATGTACTGACCATTAAAGGAGAATGTGTCCATCATGGACGCACAACCTGTGTAGTGGATGTGGATATCACCAATCAAGAAGGCAGAAATGTCTGCAAAGCAACCTTTACCATGTTTGTCACAGGCCAGCGGTCTGAAAAAAGACAGGTAAGGATATAGAGAAACAAAAAAGAGGTGTGAGCCTCTTTTTCTTATTTCTTTTTCCGATTTAATACGGCATTGAGTACAATGGCAAGTAGGCTGGCTACGACGATTCCGTTTGAGAAGAACATTTGGAAGGCTGTCGGCATGCTGACAAAGAGATTACTGTTATTGAGTCCGACACCTGCAGCGATTGATACAGCTGCGATAAGGAAGTTGTGTTCATTGTTAGCAAAGTCAACGCGGGCGAGGATTTGCATCCCTTGAAGGGAAACAAAACCAAACATCACCAGCATGGCCCCTCCAAGGACAGGGCTTGGAATGGTTTGGGCGAGCGCGCCAAACTTAGGAAGGAGTCCAAGGAGGACTAGGAAACCAGCTGCGTAGTAGATTGGCAGACGGGTCTTGATACCTGATAATTTGACCAAACCAACGTTTTGTGAAAATCCTGTGTAAGGGAAGGTGTTAAAGATTCCTCCGAGAAGTACGGCCAGACCTTCTGCACGGTAACCGTTGCGCAGGCGCGTGCTGTCGATTGGGTCATTGGTAATATCAGACAAGGCTAGGTAAACACCAGTCGACTCAACCATAGACACCGTTGCAATGATACACATCATGACGATGGATGAGATTTCAAAAGTCGGTACACCAAAGTAGAGGGGAGTTGGAACATGGACAAGCGGTGCTGCCGCAACAGGGGAGAAATCAACCAAGCCCATGGTAGCAGCAATGGCAGTTCCAACAACCAGACCAATCAAAATGGAGATAGACTTGATAAATCCTTTGGTAAAGATATTGATCAAGAGAATAATCAGAACTGTAATAGCAGCAAGCAAGAGACTTTGACCAGTTGGCTCTGGAACGTTATTTCCCATATTTCCAATAGCGACAGGAATCAAGGTTAAACCAATCGTGGTAATAACAGAACCTGTTACGATAGATGGGAAGAGATTGGCCACTTTTGAGAAAATACCTGAAATCAGAACCACATAAATTCCTGATGCGATAAGGGCACCAAACATAGCCCCACTACCATGACTTTGCCCAATCATAATCAAGGGAGCGACCGATTGGAAAGCAACACCGAGAACGACTGGGAGTCCAATACCAAAGTATTTGTTGAGTTGGAGTTGAAGGAAGGTTGCCACTCCACACATGAAGATATCTGTAGAAATTAGGTAAGTCAACTGTTCAGCTGAATAGCCAAGAGCTGTCGCAATCATAATAGGAACTAGGATAGATCCTGAGTACATGGCGAGTAAGTGCTGCAAGCCAAGAACGGCTGCTTGCGAGTGTTTTTCTTGTTGTTGCATTAGAGATCTGCCTCCTTAAATACGACCTGACCGTTTTCAAAACGTTCCAAACGAGCGAGTGATAGAACTGGATAGCCAGCTTTCTCGAGCAAGTCACGACCATCTTGGAAGGATTTTTCAATCACGATACCGATCGCTTCGACTTTTGCTCCGGCTTGTTCGATGATGTGGATCAAGCCTTTGGCAGCTTGGCCATTAGCAAGGAAATCGTCAATAATCAAGACCTTGTCCTCTGGTGAGAGGAATTTTCCAGCGATAGAAACGGTGCTGGTCACCTGCTTGGTAAAGGAGTAGACTTGGGCAGTTAAGATGCCTTCGTTCATAGTGATGTTTTTAGCTTTCTTGGCGAAAATCATGGGGACATCTAAGGCTTCAGCTGTAAAAACAGCTGGGGCAATGCCTGACGCTTCAATGGTCACGACCTTAGTAATGCCAGCAGTAGCGAATTTTTCCGCAAAAACCTTACCAATCTCTCGCATCAAGCTAAAGTCAACTTGGTGGGTTAAAAAGGAATCCACCTTGAGGATGTTATCACCCAAGATATGCCCATCATTGAGGATGCGCTCTTCTAATAATTTCATAAGACCTCCTAAAGTCTAAAAGCCAATAAATTTCCTTGTTTCAGATTTCTATCCAGTAAAACTGATAGAAAAAAGGACCTACTTAATCCCCTAAGTAAGTCCCCAAAATAGGCATGGCCAACACCATACCTTCAGCTGACATACTCATTGTTAGGTGTTCCGGCACCTTGTAGAAACGTCGCGCCAATTCACGACATAAACAAGTAAAATGATATTCAATTTTAAACAGGCTACTGCCAATGTTTTTATTTTACACCAATTAGCTTTATAAATCAAATATTTTGTTAGTAAATAGATCATAAAAACGAACGAAAAAGCCTACAAGGCTAGATAGTATTGTAGACTTCGATTATTCTATTCGCTAAATCTTAGAAAATAACCATCTGGATCCAAAACTGCAAATTCGTGAGGATAGATGTAGTGATCCCCAACACGAAATGTTCTCTTAGTCAAAGGACGATAAATAGGATAGTTGGCCTCCAGCAGTTTTTGGTGGAGCTGAGGGACATCTTCAATACCAAAGGAAATATTGACACCGCGCCCGAAAGGATAGGTTAGTTGGGCTAATTCTTCTGTGCTGCCTTCTTCTAGCATAAGTTGGCAGTCTTCAAGCGAGAGGAAGAGAAATTTCTCCTCTGGACGCTCGTATTCGATCCTAAAACCGAGTAAATCGCAGTAGAAAGAACGGGACTGTTCTAAATCGCTTACAACAAACTCGGGAATGACTGCATTGTAGTTCATAGTGAAAATCCTTAAAGTTCAATTTCCAATACAATCGGCGTATGGTCTTGACGCGCACCAGAGTCAATCATGTCAGACTTGGTCACCTTGTCAGCCACGCGGTTGCTAGTGAGCCAGTAGTCGATTCTCCAGCCTGTATTGTTGATTTTAGAAGTCTTGCTGCGTTGCGCCCACCAAGTGTAACATTCAGGCACATCGCCGTGAAGATGACGGAAGGTGTCGGTAAATCCAGTTGCCAAAAGGTTGGTAAAGCCAGCACGTTCCTCGTCTGTAAATCCTGGTGAACGGCGGTTGCTGGCAGGATTTGCAAGGTCGATTTCCTTGTGAGCTACGTTGTAGTCTCCAGTCGCAAGGACTGGTTTTTCTTTGTCTAGTTGCGCCAAATACTCAGCGTATTTAACATCCCAGACTTGGCGTTCTTCCAAGCGTTTGAGACCATCGCCAGCGTTTGGAGTGTATACTTGGGTCACGAAAAATGTATCAAATTCCAAGGTGATGATGCGGCCTTCCAAGTCCATGGTAGAAGGAGAACCGATTTCTGGGAAGCTAATCGTTGGTGTGAGTTCCTTCTTGTAAAGGAACATGGTTCCAGCGTAGCCTTTGCGAGCAGGTTCTTGAGAGGAACGCCAAGTGTTTTCATAACCTGGGAAGAGTTCTTCAAGTACTTCTAGGTGTTTCTTTGTAGGCCCTTTTGCAGAAAGCTTGGTTTCCTGGATAGCGATAATATCAGCATTTTCAGCGACCAAGGTTTGTAGTACTTCTTGGGACAATTTGGCACGAGTTGAGTCACTAGTTAGGGCAGCATTGAGGGAATCAATATTCCATGAGATGAGTTTCATAAAGTTACCTTTTTCATTCAGATTATAGATTTTATTATACCAAAAAAAGGTCCATTTCCCCAACGTATGGCTTGAAAAATCACTCTCTTTCGTTTATAATGAAGAATGATTTTATGAAAGGGAGTGAAAATAAATGAAATTTTACTCATATGACTATGTCCTCAGCCAAATTGGTCAGCAAAATGGCATCATGATTGGCTTTGGGATTGTGCTCCTAGCTATCACAGGATTTTTTGCTTTTAAAGCCTATCGAGATAAAAAGGGGACTAAGTTTCGGGAATTGGTCATGATTTTGGCCTTGACCTTGGTAGCCATGCTTTTGGTAACAATCTCAAAATACCAGACCAATCAAGCCTCTAACAACCAATTTCAAACTTCCCTTCATTTCATAGAGGTTGTTTCCAAAGACTTGGGAGTGGATAAATCAGAAGTTTATGTCAATACTTCTGCAGCCACTGATGGAGCACTTATCAAGGTAGGTTCAAATTTCTATCGTGCCATGAACGGGAGCCAACCAGACAAGTATCTTTTAGAGAAATTAGAATTGCATCAAACAGACGCTATTGAATTGGTGGAGGTAAACAAATGACACTCAATTATATGGAAATTTTAATCAAACTGGCCTTGGGTCTTTTCTCTCTTGTTTTTGTTATTAATGTGACAGGAAAGGGGAATCTAGCACCTAACTCTGCTACAGACCAAATTCAGAACTATGTACTCGGGGGGATCATCGGTGGGGTGATTTACAATAGTTCAATCAGCATTCTGCAGTACGCAGTGATTTTGATGATGTGGACGATTTTGGTCTTGACCCTCAAGTGGCTCAATAACAATGTTCGTTTTGTCAAACGCTTGATTGATGGAAAACCAACTCTCCTTATCAAAAATGGGCAGATTGACCCAGAAGCCTGTCGTTCAGTTGGTTTATCAGCAGCGGACGTAGCACTTAAGCTCCGTAGCCAAGGAATTTTCCAGATGAAACAGGTCAAACGAGCTGTGCATGAGCAAAATGGCCAACTCATCGTGGTCCAAATGGGAGATGAAAATCCTAAGTATCCAGTTGTGACTGACGGTGTGATCCAAGTCGATGTTTTGGAATATATTGACCGTAGCGAAGAGTGGTTGCTTGATAATCTCAGCAAACAAGGGCATGACAATGTGGCCAATATCTTTATCGCTGAGTATGACAAGGGTGCCGTCTCAGTCGTAACTTATGAATAAGAAAAACCTGGGGTCTTGTACTCTTCAAAAATCAAATTCAAACTGCGTCAACGTCGCCTTGCCGTATGTAGGTTACTGACTTCGTCAGTTCTATCTACAACCTCAAAGCAGTGCTTTGAGCAGCTTGCGGCTAGTTTCCTAGTTTGCTCTTTGATTTTCATTGAGTCTTGGCCTCAGGTTTCCATTTGCAATCAGAAAGGGATTTTATGTCCATTATTCAAAAACTCTGGTGGTTTTTCAAGTTAGAAAAACGCCGTTATCTAGTCGGGATTGTGGCCTTGGTCTTGGTTTCCGTCCTCAATCTCATTCCCCCCATGGTTATGGGGCGGGTGATTGACGCCATTACGTCGGGGCAACTAACCCAGCAGGACCTCCTTCTTAATCTATTTTATCTACTGCTGGCAGCCTTTGGGATGTACTATCTGCGCTATGTTTGGCGCATGTATATCCTTGGAACTTCCTACCGTCTAGGGCAGATTATGCGGTCTCGTTTGTTTGAGCATTTTACTAAAATGTCGCCAGCCTTTTATCAGACCTATCGGACGGGGGACTTGATGGCACACGCCACCAATGATATCAATGCTTTAACTCGTCTCGCAGGTGGCGGAGTCATGTCAGCAGTGGATGCCTCTATCACGGCACTGGTGACTTTGCTGACCATGCTCTTTAGCATTTCATGGCAGATGACTCTAGTTGCCATTCTTCCCTTGCCTTTTATGGCTTATGCGACCAGTCGTCTAGGGAGAAAGACTCATAAGGCTTTCGGAGAATCTCAAGCTGCCTTTTCTGAACTCAATAACAAGGTGCAGGAGTCTGTATCAGGTATCAAAGTGACCAAGTCTTTCGGTTATCAGGCGGACGAGCTGAAGTCCTTTCAGGCAGTTAATGAATTGACCTTCCAAAAGAATCTCCAAACCATGAAATACGATAGTCTCTTTGACCCTATGGTTCTATTGTTTGTTGGTTCGTCCTATGTTTTAACTCTTTTGGTCGGTTCTTTGATGGTTCAGAAAGGGCAAATCACCGTTGGGAATCTGGTTACCTTTATCAGCTACTTAGATATGTTGGTTTGGCCTCTTATGGCTATTGGTTTCCTCTTTAATATTACTCAGCGAGGGAAGGTGTCCTATCAGCGGATTGAGTATCTTTTGTCTCAGGAATCACCTGTACATGACCCTGAATTTCCTCTGGACGGTATCGAAAATGGACGTTTGGAGTACGCCATTGACAGCTTTGCCTTTGAAAATGAGGAGACACTGACGGATATTCACTTTAGTCTGGAAAAAGGGCAAACCCTAGGCTTGGTCGGGCAGACAGGTTCTGGTAAAACGTCCTTAATCAAGCTCCTCTTGCGTGATTACGATGTGGATAAGGGAGCTATTTACCTAAACGGTCACGATATTCGGAACTATCGCCTGACAGACCTTCGCAGTCTCATGGGCTATGTTCCTCAGGATCAGTTTCTCTTTGCGGCCTCTATCTTAGACAATATCCGCTTTGGAAATCCTAATTTGCCCCTTTCAACGGTTGAGGAAGCGACTAAGCTAGCCCAAGTTTACCAAGACATTGTAGCTATGCCTCGGGGATTTGATACGCTTATTGGTGAAAAAGGAGTTAGTCTCTCAGGTGGTCAAAAGCAACGTCTGGCCATGAGTCGGGCTATGATTTTAGACCCTGATATCTTAATTTTAGATGATTCTTTGTCAGCCGTGGATGCTAAGACAGAGTATGCGATTATTGACAATCTCAAGGAGACGCGGAAGGACAAGACAACCATTATTACGGCCCATCGCCTCAGTGCGGTTGTCCATGCAGATCTGATCTTGGTTCTGCAAAATGGTCAAATTATCGAACGGGGCAGGCACGAAGACTTGCTAGCCCTGGATGGCTGGTATGCCCAAACCTACCAGTCTCAGCAGTTGGAAATGAAAGGAGAAGAAGATGCAGAATAAGCAAGAACAGTGGGCTGTGCTGAAACGCTTGATGTCCTATCTCAAACCCTATGGTCTTTTAACCTTTTTAGCCCTGACCTTTCTTCTAGCTACTACGGTCATTAAAAGCGTGATTCCTCTGGTTGCTTCCCACTTTATCGACCAGTATCTCAGCAAACTCAACCAACTTGCTGTGACCGTTTTGCTGGTCTACTATGGTCTTTATATCCTACAAACTCTAGTTCAGTATATCGGCAATCTTCTCTTTGCGCGGGTGTCCTACAGTATTGTCAGAGATATTCGTCGCGATGCCTTTGCCAATATGGAAAAACTGGGCATGTCTTATTTTGACAAGACGCCAGCAGGTTCCATCGTTTCTCGTTTGACAAATGATACCGAGACCATCAGTGATATGTTTTCGGGGATTTTATCCAGCTTTATTTCAGCAGTTTTCATCTTTCTGACAACTCTGTATACCATGTTGGTACTGGATTTTCGTTTGACAGGTTTAGTCTTGCTCTTTCTTCCCTTGATTTTCCTTTTGGTCAATCTCTATCGGAAAAAGTCAGTGAAAATCATCGAAAAAACTAGAAGTCTCTTGTCGGATATCAATAGCAAGCTAGCAGAAAGTATTGAAGGGATTAGAATTATCCAAGCCTTCAATCAAGAGAAGCGCCTGCAGGCAGAATTTGATGAAATCAACCAAGAACACTTGGTCTATGCCAACCGTTCTGTAGCCTTGGATGCCCTCTTTTTGAGACCTGCCATGAGTTTGCTGAAACTCCTAGGCTACGCCGTTTTGATGGCCTACTTTGGTTACCGTGGTCTTTCTATCGGAATAACGGTCGGAACCATGTATGCCTTCATCCAGTACATCAACCGCCTTTTTGATCCCCTAATTGAGGTGACGCAAAACTTTTCAACCCTTCAAACTTCCATGGTGTCTGCAGGCCGTGTCTTTGCCTTGATTGATGAGACAACCTATGAGCCTCTTCAAGAAGATGGGAAAGCCAAAGTTCAAGAAGGCAATATTCGTTTTGAACATGTGTGTTTCTCTTATGATGGTAAACATCCGATTCTGGATGACATTTCCTTTTCAGTTAACAAGGGCGAAACCATTGCCTTTGTAGGTCATACAGGTTCCGGGAAATCTTCCATTATCAATGTCCTCATGCGCTTTTATGAATTTCAGTCAGGCCGCGTTCTCTTGGATGATGTGGATATCCGAAACTACAGTCAGAAAGAACTGAGAAAAAATATCGGTCTAGTCTTGCAGGATCCCTTCCTCTATCATGGGACTATCAAGTCCAATATCGCCATGTATCAAGATCTTAGTGATGAGCAGGTACAGGTTGCGGCTGCCTTTGTGGATGCAGATTCCTTTATTCAGGAGCTTCCACAGAGGTATGATGCACCTGTGTCTGAGCGTGGTTCGAGCTTTTCTACTGGACAGCGCCAGCTTCTTGCCTTTGCCAGAACAGTCGCCAGTCAGCCTAAAATCTTGATTTTGGATGAAGCGACAGCCAATATTGACTCTGAAACAGAAAGTTTGGTTCAAGATTCTCTAGCTAAGATGAGACAGGGGCGGACGACCATTGCCATCGCTCATCGCCTTTCGACCATCCAGGACGCCAACTGCATTTATGTTTTGGACAAGGGGCGCATTATCGAGAGTGGAACCCATGAGGAACTCTTGGTCTTGGGAGGAATCTATCACAAGATGTATAGCTTGCAGGCAGGAGCTATGTCCTAATACTCGTTGAAAATCTATCCTAACCACGTCAGCTTTATCTACAACCTCAAAGCTGTACTTTGAGCAGCCTGTCGCTAGACTCCTAGTTTGCGTTTTGATTTTCATTGAGTATAAGAAGGAAATTCTTTAAATTACAGATTTCTTGCACTGCCTTTTCCATTTTGTGGTATAATGAAAAATGTTGACAAATAGTATAATAAAAACAAAGGAGAAACAGCATGCTGAAATGGGAAGACCTACCCGTGGAAATGCAATCAAGCGAGGTTGAGTCTTACTACCAGCTTGTCTCTAAAAGGAAGGGTTCGTTGATTTTCAAGCGTTGCCTGGATTGGGTTTTAGCCCTGTTTTTGCTACTTTTGACTTCTCCCGTCTTTCTTATCTTGAGCATTTGGATCAAGTTGGATAGCAAGGGACCTGTCATTTACAAGCAAGAGCGCGTGACCCAGTACAACCGTCCGTTCAAGATTTGGAAGTTCCGTACTATGGTAACGGATGCGGATAAAAAAGGAAGCCTGGTGACTTCTGCTAACGATAGTCGCATTACCAAGGTTGGAAATTTCATCCGCCGTGTGCGCTTGGACGAACTGCCTCAGTTGGTCAATGTCCTTAAAGGTGAGATGTCCTTTGTCGGTACACGACCTGAGGTGCCACGTTACACCGAGCAGTATAGCCCTGAAATGATGGCGACCTTGCTCTTGCCAGCAGGAATCACCTCTCCAGCCAGCATCAACTACAAGGATGAGGATACTATCATCAGTCAAATGACGGAGAAAGGTCTGTCAGTTGACCAAGTCTATGTAGAGCATGTCCTTCCTGAAAAGATGCGCTATAATCTCGCCTATCTCCGAGAGTTTAGTTTCCTTGGAGACATCAAAATCATGTTTCAAACCGTGTTTGAAGTGCTAAAATAAAGTAGTCATGAGAAAATGAGTACAGATAAAAGGAGCAAATTAATGCCAAATTACAATATTCCATTTTCACCACCCGATATTACCGAAGCTGAAATTGCTGAAGTAGCAGATACCCTGCGCTCTGGTTGGATCACAACAGGTCCTAAGACAAAAGAACTGGAGCGTCGCTTGTCTCAATACACACAGACGCCTAAGACTGTCTGCCTCAACTCTGCGACTGCCGCTCTTGAGTTGATTTTGCGTGTTTTGAAAGTGGGACCGGGTGATGAAGTCATCGTTCCAGCCATGACCTATACAGCTTCATGTAGTGTCATCACACACGTGGGAGCGACGCCTGTCATGGTGGATATTCAAGCAGATACTTTTGAAATGGACTATGACTTGCTTGAGCAAGCTATTACTGAGAAAACTAAGGTGATTATTCCGGTTGAACTTGCAGGAATTGTGTGCGACTATGACAGTTTGTTCCAAGTTGTGGAAAAGAAACGTGACTTATTTGTAGCATCAACTAAGTGGCAAAAAGCCTTTAACCGTATTGTGATTGTCTCTGATAGTGCCCATGCTTTGGGATCTACTTACAAAGGACAACCAGCTGGTTCTATCGCTGACTTTACTTCCTTCTCATTCCATGCCGTTAAGAACTTTACAACTGCTGAGGGAGGAAGTGCGACTTGGAAAGCCAATCCAGCTATTGACGACGAAGAGATGTACAAGGAATTCCAGATCCTTTCCCTTCATGGTCAAACCAAAGACGCTCTTGCCAAGATGCAATTGGGTTCATGGGAATACGATATCGTTACACCAGCCTACAAGTGCAATATGACCGATATCATGGCTTCGATTGGTTTGGTACAATTGGATCGTTACCCAGCTTTGCTACAACGTCGTAAGGACATCGTGGACCGCTATGATCGTGGTTTTGCGGGTACTCGTATTCACCCACTGGCACACAAGACTGATACTGTTGAATCTTCACGCCACCTCTACATCACCCATGTAGAAGGAGCAAGTTTAGAAGAACGCAACCTCATCATCCAAGAATTGGCCAAAGCAGGAATTGCAAGTAATGTACACTATAAACCGCTTCCTCTCTTGACAGCCTATAAGAATCTTGGTTTTGATATGGCAGATTATCCAAGAGCCTATGCCTTCTTTGAAAACGAAATTACCCTCCCTCTTCACACTAAATTAAGCGATGAAGAAGTTGATTACATCGTTCAGACTTTGGTGAGAATTTCTGAAGAAATCCTCGGATCAGGAAAAAAATCATAAAAAAATCTTGACAAAAAGCGGACAATAGCATATAATATTCTCAACAAATCAGAAAAGTAACTATTTTTGATCTTCAGGGAGCCTGTGGTGATTGTGAACAGGTGGTTGGAAGTAGTGAAAGTGGGCTGATTTTAAAAATGAATTTGAAACAATGAAAATTCGGTGCGCACACCTTACAGTGCAACTTGTTGTTAGACAAGGTAGAGATGTAAAGGGGATAGTCCCTTTATAATTGAGGTGGCACCGCGTTACTAACGCCCTCACACAGAAGTAGATTCTGTGTGTGGGCTTTTTTCTTTCGGTCATTTTGTTTATCTTTTATTAGGGCGTTAAGTCGCTTTGATGAACTTGAGTTCTATCTGCAGCTCCTTGCCTACTACTAAAAGCAAACAAAAAGCCGAATTAATATGGAAAGAGGAAAAATTTTATGACAACTAAAGGTTATTTTGGACAATTTGGTGGTAGTTTTGTACCGGAGCCGATTCAAGCTTTGTTGGATGAGTTGGAAGTGACATTTGACAAGTACAAGGATGATCCAGAGTTTTTGGCAGAATTTCGCCATTACTTGAAGGATTATTCTGGTCGCGAAACACCGCTTTATTTTGCGGAAAGTTTGACAGAGCACCTAGGTGGAGCTAAGATTTATCTCAAGCGCGAAGATCTTAACCACCTTGGTTCTCACAAGCTCAACAATGTTCTAGGTCAAATCCTTCTTGCCAAACGTATGGGCAAAAAACGAGTGATCGCAGAAACAGGAGCTGGTCAGCACGGTGTTGCGACAGCAGCTGCTGCAGCCAAGTTTGGTATGGCTTGTGATGTCTACATGGGTGCAGAAGATGTGGAGCGTCAACGACTCAATGTCTTCCGCATGGAGATGATGGGAGCGACTGTTCACGCAGTTGAAACGGGGACACGAACTCTTAAGGATGCGGTTGATGCAGCCTTTGGAGCATGGATGAATGACCTTGAAGCCTTCTACGTTTTGGGATCTGCTGTAGGACCTCATCCTTATCCTACCATTGTTCATGAATTCCAAAAGGTCATCAGTGAAGAATCTCGCCGTCAAATCTTAGAAAAAGAAGGTCGTTTACCAGACTACGTCATTGCCTGTGTAGGTGGTGGTTCGAATGCCATCGGTGCTTTTTCGCAGTATGTGGCTGATGAAGAAGTCAAATTGGTTGGGGTCGAAGCTGCCGGTCACGGACTTGACACAGACAAGCATGCAGCCACTATGACAAAGGGTAGTGTCGGAATTGTCGATGGTATGAAGACCTATGCAGTCTTTAAGGAAGACGGAGAGCTGGCGCCAGTTTACTCTATCTCAGCTGGTTTGGACTATCCAGGGGTTGGCCCAGAACACGCCTACTTCAAAGATTCTGGCCGCGTAGAATACGTAGCAGCGACAGATGAAGAAGCTGTCCAAGCCCTGCTCCTTCTAAGCAAGACAGAAGGAATTATCCCAGCGATCGAAAGTTCGCACGCTATCGCAGAAGCAGTCAAACGTGCACCAAAACTAAGTAAAGATGACATTATCATCATCAATGTCTCTGGTCGTGGAGACAAGGACGTAGCTGCCATTGCAGACTACCTAGAAGCTAAAAAATAAAAGATGGAAAAATTACAGTCCTTTCTTTCACAGAGAGCTTGTGGTTGCTGGAAACAAGCAGAGAAAGCTGTAAGGTTGGGTCCATCTGAAACAAGAGAAGAAAACATAATTCTCAAGGGAGTGCCCTTTATCGCACAGCCTGTTACAGGAGCTTTCTGAGACAGGAATGAGAGATAGGAGAAATCCTATAATTGAGGTGGCACCGCGAATTTCGTCCTCACGCAAGTTATTTTGCGTGGGGATTTTTCATACAGTCACCACGGACTAGAAGTAGAACTGAAAGGGAAATTACAATGGAACGAATCATTCATGGAGATGTCTTATCACCAATCTTGGCTTATATGCGCCTAAAGGGGCAACACAAGGTTATCTTAGAAAGTATTCCGAGAGACAAGGAAACAGCTCGTTTTTCTATTTTAGCCTATAATCCAGTTTTTGAGATTAAGTTTGAAAATGGAGTCCTTTATCAAAATGGTCAAGTGATTGATCGGGATCCCTTGGATTTCCTTTATGAAGTGACACATAAGAGCCAGCACCATTCAGACCTACCTTTTGGTGGAGGAGCCATTGGTTTTGTTGGTTACGATATGATTTCGCTCTATGAGGAAATCGGTCAAATCCCTGAGGATACCATTGGGACGCCAGACATGCATTTCTTTGTCTATGAGAGTTATATGGTCTTTGACCACAAGAAGGAAAAAATCCATGTTATCGAGGATGCTCTTTACAGCGAGCGTAGTCAAGAAGACTTGGAAAAAGCCTTGAATCAAGTGCTGGAGGAATTACGCATCCCTGCTCCAAATGAATTTGAAGACTTGGATTTATCTCCGCTGGACTTCAAACCGCATATTGCTCCTCAGAAGTTTGAAGAAATGGTGGAAACCGCTCGTGACTTGATTCGTAACGGGGATATGTTCCAATGTGTACTCAGTCAACGCTTCTCAGCAGAAGTTACTGGAAATCCATTTGACTTCTACAGAAATCTTCGCGTGACTAATCCATCCAATTACCTCTATTTTTATGACTTTGGGGATTATCAAATCATCGGTGCTAGTCCTGAAAGTTTGGTTTCTGTTAAAAATGGCGTTGTAACAACCAATCCGATTGCCGGTACGCGACCAAGAGGGGCTACGGATGAAGAGGACAAGGCTTTGGCGACAGACCTGCTTTCTGATGAGAAGGAAACAGCAGAACATCGGATGTTGGTAGACTTGGGGCGTAACGATATTGGCCGCATCTCTGAAACGGCAAGTGTCCAAGTCACCAAGTATATGGAAGTGGAGCTCTTCCGCTATGTCATGCATTTGACCAGCGTGGTCAAGGGACGTTTGCTTCCAGACCTCACTGCCATGGATGTTTTGAAAGCTACACTTCCAGCTGGAACAGTTTCAGGAGCACCAAAGATTCGGGCCATGAGACGCATCTATGAACTGGAAACGGAAAAACGAGGCGTATACGCAGGAGCAATCGGCTACTTGTCTGCGACGGGTGATATGGATTTCGCTATCGCCATCCGAACTATGATTCTCAAAAATCAAACAGCCTATGTGCAGGCTGGGGCAGGGATTGTCTATGACTCCATCGCCCAAAACGAATACCAAGAAACCATTAACAAGGCTAAATCTATGACTAGAATTGGAGAACTAAGACCATGATTTTATTGATTGACAACTATGATTCTTTTACCTATAATTTGGCGCAATACATTGGGAATTTCGCAGAAGTACAGGTCTTGAGAAATGATGATCCTAAGCTGTATGAAGAAGCTGAAAAAGCAGATGGTCTGGTCTTTTCTCCTGGTCCTGGTTGGCCGGTTGATGCTGGAAAGATGGAAGACATGATTCGTGACTTTGCAGGTAAGAAGCCGATTCTAGGTATTTGTTTGGGTCACCAAGCCATCGCAGAAGTCTTTGGTGGGAAGCTAGGCTTGGCTCCCAAGGTCATGCATGGGAAACAGAGCCATATCAGCTTTGAAGCGCCATCTCTTCTCTATCAAGGCATTGAGGATGGTCGTCCAGTCATGCGTTATCACAGTATTTTGATAGAAGAAATGCCAGAAGACTTTGAAGTGACAGCTCGTTCTACTGATGACCAAGCCATTATGGGAATTCAACACAAAAGCCTGCCGATTTATGGCTTCCAGTACCATCCAGAAAGTATTGGAACGCCAGATGGCTTGTCTTCTATTCGGAATTTTATTGAGAAGGTTGTAAAGTGAGGTTGCCTATATGAAAGAGATTATTGAAAAATTAGCAAAATTTGAAAATTTATCAGGTGTGGAAATGACGGATGTAATCGAGCGTATCGTAACTGGGCGTGTAACCGAAGCGCAGATTGCTTCTCTTCTCTTGGCCCTTAAGATGAAGGGGGAAACACCTGAAGAACGCACAGCCATTGCACAAGTCATGAGAGGCCATGCCCAACACATTCCAACTGAAATCCATGATGCAATGGACAACTGTGGTACAGGTGGTGACAAGTCTTTCAGCTTTAACATTTCCACAACTGCAGCCTTTGTCTTGGCTGGTGGCGACATTCATATGGCTAAGCACGGTAACCGTTCGATTTCTTCTAAATCAGGTTCGGCAGATGTCCTTCAAGCATTGGGCATCAATCTTGACCTCAAACCAGCTGAACTAGGTAAGGTTTTCGATAAAACTGGAATCGTCTTTCTCTTTGCTAAAAATATGCACCCAGCTATGAAGTACATCATGCCAGCTCGTTTGGAATTGGGAATTCCAACGATCATGAACTTGACTGGTCCACTGATTCACCCAATGGCCTTGGAAACACAGCTGCTTGGCATTAGTCGTCCAGAACTTCTAGAAAGTACAGCTCAGGTTTTGAAAAATATGGGTCGCAAACGTGCCATCGTGGTTGCTGGACCAGAAGGTCTTGATGAAGCTGGCTTGAACGGAACAACCAAGATTGCTCTTCTTGAAAATGGCGAAATCACCTTGTCAAGTTTCACTCCAGAGGATTTGGGGATGAAACACTACGCTATCGAAGATATCCGTGGAGGGAATGCTCAGGAAAATGCAGAGATTTTGCTTAGCGTTCTTCAAAACGAACCAAGTCCATTCTTGGAAACGACAGTCTTGAATGCTGGTCTTGGTTTCTATGCCAATGGTAAGGTAGCTAGTATCAAGGAAGGAGTTGCCTTGGCCCGTCAAGTGATTGCTAGTGGTAAGGCCCTAGAAAAACTCAGACTGTTACAGGAGTATCAAAAATGAGTCAGGAATTTTTAGCACGAATTTTGGAGCAGAAGGCTCATGAGGTCGAGCAGATGGAGCTGGAGGAAGTCCAGCCCCTACGCCAGACCTATCGCCTAGCTGAATTTTTGAAGAATCACCAAGATCGTTTACAGGTAATCGCTGAAGTCAAGAAGGCTAGCCCTAGTCTGGGAGATATCAATCTCGATGTGGATATTGTGCAACAGGCCCAGACTTATGAAGCGAACGGAGCAGTGATGATTTCGGTTTTGACAGATGAGATTTTCTTTAAAGGGCATTTGGATTATCTACGGGAGATTTCCAGTCAAGTAGAGATTCCGACGCTCAACAAGGACTTTATCATCGATGAAAAACAAATCATCCGCGCTCGCAATGCCGGCGCGACAGTTATCTTGCTCATCGTGGCTGCCTTGTCAGAAGAACGCCTCAAGGAACTGTATGACTACGCGACAGAGCTTGGTCTGGAAGTCTTGGTGGAAACTCACAATCTAGCTGAACTAGAGGTAGCCCACAGACTGGGTGCTGAGATTATTGGGGTTAATAACCGCAACTTGACCACCTTTGAAGTCGACTTGCAGACCAGTGTAGACTTGGCCCAGTACTTTAAGGAAGGTCGCTATTACAT
Source organism: Streptococcus oralis (assembly GCF_015561235.1). Lineage (GTDB taxonomy): Bacteria > Bacillota > Bacilli > Lactobacillales > Streptococcaceae > Streptococcus > Streptococcus oralis_BK. Next base: position 44,907 of record NZ_JADMTC010000001.1, read on the forward strand.
TTCTGAATCTGCTATTTTCACAGGGCAGGATGCAAAACGAGTAGCACCATACTTTAACGGAATTTTGGTGGGAACAGCTCTCATGCAGGCAGAAGATGTAGCCCAGAGAATCAAGGAGTTGCAGATTGACAAAGGTTAAGATTTGTGGACTATCGACCAAAGAAGCGGTAGAGACAGCCGTATCAGCAGGGGCAGACTACATCGGTTTTGTCTTCGCACCCAGTAAAAGACAGGTGACCTTGGAAGAGGCTACAGAGCTGGCAAAGCTCATTCCTGTGAACGTTAAGAAGGTTGGCGTATTTGTTTCACCAAGTCGGGCAGAACTGCTAGAAGCGATTGACAAAGTTTGCTTGGACTTGGTTCAAGTTCATGGTCAGGTAGCAGATGATTTGTTTGAGGATTTGCCTTGCGCTAGCATTCAGGCGGTGCAGGTGGATGGAAATGGTCATGTCCCCAATTCTCAGGCAGACTATTTACTCTTTGATGCTCCTGTAGCAGGGAGTGGACAGACTTTTGACTGGGGTCAACTAGATACGTCTGGACTAGCCCAGCCATTTTTCATCGCAGGTGGGCTTAATGAAGACAATGTAGAAGAAGCAATTCAACACTTTACTCCCTATGCAGTAGATGTATCGAGTGGAGTGGAGACAGATGGACAGAAAGATCAGGAAAAGATTAGAAGATTTATAGAGAGGGTAAAGCATGGCATATCAAGAACCAAATAAAGATGGATTTTACGGAAAATTCGGCGGACGTTTCGTCCCAGAAACATTGATGACAGCAGTTTTGGAGTTGGAAAAAGCTTATCGTGAAAGTCAGGCAGACCCAAGCTTCCAAGAGGAATTGAACCAACTTTTGCGCCAGTACGTAGGACGTGAAACTCCTCTTTACTACGCAAAAAACTTGACCCAGCATATTGGCGGAGCCAAGATTTATCTCAAGCGTGAAGACCTCAACCATACAGGGGCCCACAAGATTAACAATGCCTTGGGACAAGTTCTTCTGGCTAAACGTATGGGCAAAAATAAAATTATCGCTGAAACAGGTGCTGGTCAGCACGGTGTGGCAACTGCAACAGCTGCGGCCCTCTTTAACATGGAATGTACCATTTACATGGGTGAGGAAGATGTCAAACGCCAAGCCCTTAATGTCTTTCGTATGGAGCTTTTGGGAGCTAAGGTTGAGGCCGTGACAGATGGTTCGCGCGTGCTAAAGGATGCGGTCAATGCAGCCCTTCGTTCATGGGTAGCGAATATCGATGATACCCACTATATCCTTGGTTCTGCCTTAGGACCTCATCCATTCCCAGAAATCGTTCGTGACTTCCAAAGTGTCATCGGTCGAGAAGCCAAACAACAGTACCGTGACTTGACAAGTCAAGATTTGCCAGATGCTCTAGTAGCTTGTGTTGGTGGGGGTTCGAATGCCATCGGTCTCTTCCATCCCTTTGTAGAAGATGAGTCTGTTGCCATGTATGGGGCTGAAGCAGCAGGGCTTGGTGTGGACACGGAGCATCACGCAGCGACCTTGACCAAGGGTCGTCCGGGTGTCCTCCACGGTTCTCTCATGGATGTGCTCCAAGATGCTCATGGTCAAATTCTTGAAGCCTTCTCTATCTCAGCAGGTTTGGACTATCCTGGTATCGGTCCAGAACATTCTCACTACCACGATATCAAACGTGCCAGCTATGTTCCTGTGACTGACGAGGAAGCCTTGGAAGGATTCCAACTCTTGTCTCGTGTGGAAGGGATTATTCCAGCCTTGGAATCTAGCCATGCGATTGCCTTCGCGGTGAAATTGGCAAAAGAACTTGGTCCAGACAAGTCAATGATTGTCTGCCTATCCGGTCGTGGGGACAAGGATGTAGTTCAAGTCAAAGACCGCTTGGAAGCAGATGCAGCAAAGAAGGGAGAAGCCCATGCCTAAGACACTAACAGAAAAATTGAATGCTATCAAAGCAGCTGGAAAAGGAATTTTCGTTCCCTATATCATGGCTGGAGACCATGAGAAAGGTTTGGATGGTCTCGCTGAAACAATCCACTTTTTAGAAGATTTGGGTGTTTCAGCTATTGAAGTGGGCATTCCCTTTTCAGACCCTGTTGCAGATGGACCTGTGATCGAAGAAGCAGGCTTGCGTAGTCTAGCTCGCGGGACTTCTACACAAGCTTTGGTTGAAACCTTGAAAACCATTCAGACTGAGGTGCCAGTGGTCATCATGACCTACTTCAACCCCCTCTTTCAGTACGGTGTGGAGAAATTTGTCAAAGATTTAGCAGATACAGCGGTTAAGGGAGTGATTATTCCAGACCTGCCTCATGAGCATGCCAACTTTGTAGAGCCCTTTTTGGCAGACACAGACATTGCCTTGATTCCCCTAGTTAGTTTGACGACAGGAATTGAGCGTCAAAAAGAGTTGATTGCAGGGGCAGAAGGCTTCGTCTATGCCGTTGCCATCAATGGGGTAACAGGGAAATCAGGAAATTACCGTGCAGACTTGGACAAGCACCTGGCGCAATTGCATCAAGTAGCTGACATCCCAGTCTTGACAGGTTTTGGCGTATCTAGTCAAGCAGAAGTAGAACGCTTCAATGCGGTGTCAGATGGTGTTATCGTTGGTTCGAAAATTGTAAAAGCTCTCCACCAAGGAGAGCCGATTCAGGACTTTATCAAACAAGCAGTAGCTTACCAAAAATAATCACACAAGCAGCAATTAAGAGGAAAGGCACGAAAGGAAGTCTTTCCTTTTTCTTTTGCAGGAGAAAGGCTAGAATTCCCATAGCAGAAGCAAACTGAATCAAGATCAGTAATTCGGTTGCACTAAAGACGAGAGCGCAAGAAGCTAAAAAGAGAAAATCCCCTGCGCCCATGCGGATATCGATAAAATGAGCCAAAATTCCAAGAGCAAGGAAGAAGACCATGACTAGATTCCAACCTGAGTAGACCATTAGAGGCAGATGGAAAGTTATCCAGACCAGTAAGGGATATTCCTGATGGCGAAAGTCGTAGATGCCCAAGGTCAAACCAGCAGTGATTAGGATGACTTGCCCCAAGGAAAGAAAACCCCAAGACCAAGATAGAAAGAGGAGTCCTAAGCCTAGTTCAAAGAGGGCATACCAGACAGGATAAGGAGCCTTGCAGTAACGACAGCGAAAGCGATTAAAGACCTGCGAGAGAATCGGAATCAAATCTAAGGGACGCAAGCGAGTCTGACAGGAATCGCAGTGACTAGCAGGTTGGATAATGGATTGCTCAGGAAAACGGTCAATGACCAAACCAAGAAAGGAAGCGAGAATGCTCCCGACAAGAAAAAAATAAATATCAATCATACTTATCTATTCGTAAAAAATAGGAGAAGTAGTATAATGGAGAAACATAAACAAGATAGTGAGGTCAAGATGACAATTCGTTTTGAAGAAAATGTGAGCCCAGAAAATGCTCAATTCGTATGCCAATGGTCCAACTTCCTTGGCAAATCCTTTCAAGAACAATGGATGGGACCAATGATTCCTTTTCCCTTGACAATTCAAGTTTTGCAAGATTTGGAAGGAATCTTTTCAATCTTTGAAGGACAAGAGTTTGTGGGGCTCATCCAGAAAATCAGGCAAGAAGACAGTAATCTTCATATTGGAAGATTTTTTATCAACCCCCAGAAACAGGGTCAAGGCTTAGGTAGCCAGGCTTTAAGGAAATTTGTTAGTTTGGCCTTTGAAAATGAAGACATAGATACTATTTCTCTAAATGTCTACGAGGCAAATCAAACAGCTTACAATCTTTACCAAAAAGAAGGATTTGAAATCGTTCAAATGGTCGAAACACCTATACGAAAATACATCATGAAAAAGGGCAGATAACAGTCACTTGAGTTAGAGTTCCAAGGATTTTCAAGGAAAAGGAAGTTATCTTTCAAAGTTAGAAACAAGATTACTATGATTTCTTAGATAGAGGAGAAAAAATGTCGAGACCTAGAAAAATACGAATCTTGCTCGCTTCTGTACTTGCCCTAGTTGTTGGTATCAATCTTTATTCTCAGTATCAAAGCCACCAAGAACGGTTCCAATTAAAGACCTCCTTTGAAGAAAAGGACACTATAGCCGTCTTAAAACATTTAACGGATTCAGGGAGATATGCGTCTGACATTCGTAAAGCAGGCTATGTCGTTCCTCCCGACGGTGCCATTCGCTTGGGTGGAGGAATTGACTCCATAGGGATAAAAGGAGACTTCGATTTGAAAATGTCGAATCCTAGAAGGGATGAAGTCTCTGTTATATTTGAAACAATGGTAAATGAGGAAAAAATAAATGCCTACTATATTTTAGATAAGCAATTAACCCTAAAACGTAGATACTATTCTTATATTAGTAATCAAAATAAAGAAAGTGTGATGATATCTCAAGCCGAAGAAGAACGCTTATTAAAGATTGTTCGAAAAGAGTTGAAAGCTTTTCTAGATAAGATGTATCAGACTTTGTATGGTTGATGTTACTAGTGAGAAATGGAGGCGAGATTCTGTTTAGGATTTCAACGATAATGAGAAAGGAGGGACAAGAATGTTTACAGAATTGCTCTTTATTGTCTCTTTTGTGTTACTTTTACGTTTGTTTAAGAGTAGGCGCTCACGAACGATTATAGGAGTCTTGTATAGTTTGCTGCTAGTCTGGTTTGTCTTTTCCGTTTTGAACTATGGCAAATACACTCTTCAACCAGGTCAATCCGTCAGCTTAAGAGTAAATCCCAGAACGCAAGATTTGGAATACTATTCAATCTTCATCTTGAAGAAAAATGATTCAAGCAGAATTAAATTAACTGGCTCAAGTGTTTGGAGTGAGAGAAATGGTGATGTTTACTATGAAGTAGAGGGACAAAAAATTATAAAAAGCCATGGTTTGGATGAGGAGGATGAAGAACTTCCAAACACCCAACCAGATATTTATTTAGTAAAAGATGGAGTTGTTGTGAATTACCAAGGTGAAAAAGTGTTTGATGCCACCAATAACAAGCCCTACACGATAAGCATTACCAATGTAGACAACCAACCAGCCCAATTTGAAGCACAGGTGGTGGATAAGTAAGCCAGTCTATTAGTGTGTAACCTTTTAAATGTTGTATCTTTAAAAGGAGCCATATTATTTTAAACAAGCAAAAAGCCTTGATTCCAAGGCTCTTCCTGTTGACAATTCCTTTTAACGAAAATTGGGAAACGTGTTTAGAATCCTATCTACAAAAAAAGAGGACATTTGCGGTCCTCTTTTTGACTACTATAATGAAAAGGTCAATTAACGTTTAGCCTTATTTTTCGTCTTTGTGAAGCATGTTTTTCACACCTTCAATAGCGCCTTCGACAGCGTCTTTAGCATCTTCAGCAACTTCTTTTACTTTAGAAACAACTTTTTCAGCTGTTCCTTCTTTTTCCATTTTTTCATCGCCGATCATTTTGCCGACACCTTCTTTAATGGAACCTTTTGCTTGGTTTAATTTTTCTTCTGTTGACATGATTCTGCCTCCTTTAAATTGATTGATTTTGACCAGATGAATTAGTGTACGCGAGCATTTTCTTTTGTTTCGCCTTTAACGGCTTCAACACCTTCGCCTACTTTTTCTTGAACAGCAGCAACACCTGAACCGATACCAGATTTCACTTTTTCAAATTGTTCTGAAGCAAATTCTCCTGTTGAAGAAGCCACATCAGTTACTCGGTCTTGGAGGCTAACTGAATCTGCTTCATGCTGTTCCTTCGTTTTGATATCAACAACATTCACATTGACTTCAACCACTTCTAGATCAGTCATTTTTGTAACTTGTGATACGACAACATCTTTGATTTCTTTGTACAAAGCAGGGACATTCTTTTGGTACTCAACAACAATGTTCAAGTCAACTGCAACTTGCTCTTTCCCAACTTCAACATTGACACCATGAGTGACATTATCTGTATTGATAATTTTTTCTGTTAGATTAGAGAAGAATCCTCCATCCACATCCAAAAGTCCAGGTACTTTTTCAAGTGAAAGACCAATGATTTTTTGGATTACTTTATCCTCATAAGTGAGTTCCCCTTTAACATCTTGAGAAACAACAGCGACATCTTTTTTTTCTACATTTTTATCTACGTTTGACATACGAGACTCCTTTATTTATTTAAATATTTTTCCTTAACATAGTATCCTGCAAATGCTCCTAGGGCTCCACAAATTAGTACAAAGAGTGTTTTGAAAAAGCCAAAGGATAAGATAAAGCAAGCGAGAATGACACCTACTAGACCTGCAATAATTGGATACTGATATTTTTTAAACCATTCCATTTTTTACTTCCTTACTTTACACGACTAACAGTCTTTTTGGTCGTTTTTGGAGGTTCAACTTCTTTAACTTTAACTTCAAGTTTTACCTCACGTTCAATACCAAAGAACTGCTTTAATCCATGAGTTATTTCATTCTGGATGACAAGACATCGATTTGAGATGTTGTCCGAAGGAAGAATTTTGCCCTCAACATAAACGAAACATTTATTTTTGCGGCTATTTACATGGACTGTTGGTTCTTTGATCAACTGATGATCAATGACCAAACATCGAACAAAGCCTTCGATAGCTGAATTTTTTAGTTTTAATGTATCTTCTTGAGTCTCTAATTGAATCTCTAAATACTGTTTAGGATAGAAGAGTATTACTAACATTGAAATTAACACTAAAACAGATAGGACAAGTGTCCCCCAAAAGACATATCTAGCAATCAGAAATTCAGCGTAGAGTTCTCTCCAACTGAATAAGTGGATATCTAAATCACTGACCTGATGATAATCTATGAGAATAGGAAGGAAAATAGCCAAGATTAAAATACAGAAAATAAGTAACAATATTTTCTTTGATTTTGACATATTAAATCCTTTCAATTGAAAAGCTTTAAACCATATTTTTACCCGTCTACAGTATTCAAAATTATGGCTTATCACTTTTAATTTCTTATTAGGTAATGCTTATTTTTTACCAAATAGAAATGAAACGACTGCAACAACAATCACAGCACCAACGATTGACGGAATAATAGCCATTCCAGCCAATGAAGGTCCCCAGCTTCCTAGAAGTGATTGCCCTACAGACGAACCGACAAGACCTGCAATGATATTCGCAATCAATCCCATTGAACCACCTTTTTTAGTGATTGCACCTGCGATGAGACCAATAAGACCTCCAACAATAATGGACCACAACATAGTGTATCCTCCTTTTCTATTTCTAAATCAAAGAATCATTTTCAGAAAATAATTTTCTTTGATATCATTTATTATATAACATTTAAATATGGAAAGGTAATAATTTGTCTTGAATTACGTATTATAAAAATACACCTTAGGTACAAATAAATAAGAAAATCTTGGTGCTACTGAGTTTCTAAGTGATTAGACTAGTCTTTTGATGACAAGCAAAAGTCGTTTTAAGAGGATAAATCCACTCTATATGGTATAATTGCATGAAGATTGAAAGACAATCCTTTAGTTTATTACAAAGAGAGAAAAGCTGTTCATGAGAGATTTATTATCGAAAAAAAGTCACAGACAATTAGAATTATTAGAATTACTATTTGAAAACAAACGCTGGTTTCATATTTCAGAACTAGCAGAATTATTGCACTGTACAGAACGTTCTGTAAAAGATGACTTGTCTCAAGTCAGATCTTCTTTTCCTGACTTGCTATTTCATTCCTCGACAAACGGCATCCGTATCATTAATACCGATGATAGTGATATTGAGATGGTCTATCATCATTTTTTTAAGCATTCAACCCACTTTTCAATTTTAGAATTTATCTTCTTTAATGAAGGATGTGATACTGATAGTTTCTGCAAAGAGTTTTATATCAGTTCTTCCTCTCTTTATCGTATCATCAGTCACATTAATAAAATTATTAAGAAACAATATCGTTTTGAAATAAGCCTCAATCCAGTTCGAATCACTGGAAATGAGATTGATATCCGTTACTTTTTTGCCCAGTATTTTTCAGAGAAATATTATTTCCTTGAATGGCCCTTTGAAGATTTTTCTCAAGAACCCTTGTCTCAATTATTGGAATTAGTCTATAAAGCAACTTCTTTCCCGATGAATTTATCAACTCATAGAATGTTAAAATTACTTCTGGTTACAAATTTATATCGCATAAAGTTTGCTCATTTCATGGAAGTTGAGAGAGACTCTTTTAACAATCAATTGTTGGAATCGTTTATGCAGGCAGAAGGAATTGACGAGATTGTAGCGAGCTTTGACTCTGAATATCATATCTCTCTGAATAAAGAAATAATAGGTCAATTATTTGTATCCTATTTTCAAAAAATGTTTTTCATAGATGAAGAATTATTCTTGAACCATGCAAAAACAGACAGCTATGTAAAAAAATCGTATCAGTTATTGGGAGATCTAGTAGATCAGGTATCAAGAGAGTATAATCTTCAAGTAGACAATAAGGACAATCTGATTTGGCATCTGCATAATACAGCACATCTGCATCGCCAGGAATTATCAACAGAGTTTATCTTATTTGATCAAAAAGGCAATACAATCAAGAACTTTCAAAATATTTTCCCTCGCTTTGTTTCAGAGGTGAAGGAAGGGATTGAACACTATCTAGAGGCTTTGGATATGGATCGTAGTTCAATGAAAGTCAATCATTTGTCTTATACTTTTATCACCCATAGTAAACACTTAGTGTTAAACCTTTTACAAAATCAACCTAAATTAAAGGTTTTGGTCATGAGTAATTTTGATCAGTATCATGCAAAATCAATAGCTGAGACACTTTCTTACTATTGTAGTAACAATTTTGAACTGGAAGTTTGGAGTGAATTAGAGTTATCACTTGATGCTCTAAAAGAATCACCTTATGACATCATTATTTCTAATTTTATTATTCCTCCTATTGAAAATAAGAGACTGATCTATTCTAATAATGTCAATACAGTCGCTCTCATCTCTTTGCTTAACGCAATGATGTTTATTCGATTAGACGAGTAACTAAGAATAACAAAAAACGCTATCTAGCGTTTTTTGTTTTATAAGGAAAGAATTTTATCTATATTAGACTCAGAATAACCTAAGAAACTAAGCAAAAAAGCCTTGGTTATCAAGGCTTTTCCTGTTGTATTTAGATGCCCCCTGCAAGCATTTTTAAGAAATCTTCATCTTGAAACTAACCAAAAATGTTGAAATATAAACGATTTTTGGAAGATACTTGGAATAATTTTGAATGTGATTATTTCAAAACGTGGCAAAAGTGGGGCAAATTATTTAGGATATAGAAAATAGATAAGTTTTGATATCATCTTTTTCTTGATAGTCGAGTCATAATAAAGTTAAGATATTGTGGACTTATTTTGAAACAACTCAATTTTATCATTGCAGTAAGTGATTAAATTTTTTGCTTTTTCAAAATGATATCCTTTTTCGGATACAAACTTTACTTTCTTCTCATCAAAATAATAGCCTGTCAAACCAGTGACTTCTTCTGATAAGGTGAGGTAGTAGCCTGTTTTAATTCCCTCGTCTAAATTCTTAGAGAGTGACTTCATCAAGCGGCCAAAGAGAGACTTTTTCGTTTTTTCATCACTGGAATCGTTCCCCAAATTGGTTGAAATCAAACCTGGATGGTAAGAATTGATGGTGATGTTTGAACCTCTTAAGAAGAACTCTCTGGCTAGATAGCGTGTCATCCAAATAGTGTAAAGTTTAGAATTATTATAGGCCAATCCGAGATTATAATTGTTCTCAAATCCAAAGTCTAAATCCTTGACCTTGGCAAAATGATGCATATAGGAGGAGGTATTAATGATACGACCGTCAGGCGCTTTTTCTAACAAGGGGCTTAGCTCAATTGTTAACATATAGGGAATGAGAACGGATAACATAAAAGTCAATTCGACATTTTCAGTACTCACTTTTCGTTCTTTTCCTCCATAAAGTCCTGCATTATTAAACAAGACATCGATACTTTGAAAGTCTCGCTTGATTTCTTCCACAAATCGATAAACATCGTCTAATTTTGAAAAATCCGCAAGGTAGCTAGAAACTCTGCCTCTCAAGGAAACTGCTCGAACCTCTTGAAGAGCCAGCTCAAGTTTTTGAGGGTTTCGACCATGAAGAATGACATGATGACCTTGGCTGGCCAGTTTCTTTGCCAAATGTTTACCGATACCGTCAGTAGCACCTGTTATTAGAATGGTTTTGACCATATTAGTCCTCCAAGAAAGCAATGAGTTCTTTTGAAAACTCCTCTGCATATTGGAAGATCGAACCGTGCCCTGCATTTGGATAGATAATCAGCTTACTATTTTCGATTTTCTCATGCATGTCATAGGAATTTTCCGTTGGAACCTGCATATCCTTGTCCCCGTTAACGATTAAGGTTGGTTGAGTGATAAATGTTAGGTCGTCTTGAGGATCTTTCCCCCAACGTTTAATAGCTTTGAGTTGAGTTAGGAAACCTGATACGTTCATGTCTTTATCCGCAAATTCCTTTGTTCTCATACCCATTCGTCCTAGGACTTTCAAAGCTTCGATTTTCCCTTGTTCATCATGATTATAGAAGATATAGCGTTTAGGATCGATGCGCTCGAGTCCCGCTTTAAACATATAGTTAAAGGTTTTCCCTGTTACCTTATCGACCTCTTTTCCACCTCGAGGACCTGTTCCAGCCAAGATTAAACGATTGACTAGAGTAGGATTTATTCGGATGATTTCTTGGGCAATCATTCCTCCCATAGAAAGGCCGAGGAGATTGATTTTATCGTAACCAAGCGCTTTTACAAAGTCAATTGTCTGCTCAGCCATTCCAGGAATGGTTGGCGCCACTTGGCCTTGACTGGCTCCAACACCAGGAAGATTGACTACAATGACATGGTGTTTTTCAGCAATCAAGTTTAATAGTCTTGGATCCCAGTTATCGAGAGTTGCTGCCAAATGGACCAGCATCAGAAGAGGTAGTTTTGATTTGCTTTTGCTGAGTTCGCGATAGGCGATTTGGTTTTCTTGGACAGTGATGTATTGATTTTTAGTTGTAAGATATGACATTGTGTTTTCCATTTTTATTTCTTAAAGCTGAGGACTGTTTTTCCACGCGAGCGACCATTAGCGACTTTGTCTAATGCACTATTTACTTCTTCAAATGGATAAACTGTATCGATAGAGGGTTTGATTTTTAATTTACTAAAGAGGTCAGCTACTTCTTGTAATTGAGCGCCGTTGCTTTCTACAAAGATAAAATGGTATTGGACACCGTATTTTTTCGCCATCTTATCAAATTTGCGACCGGCTAAGCTAAGAATAATCTGTTTCCATTTTGGTAGATTCATGCGTTTGGCAAAAGCACCGTTTGGCATGGCACGAAGGGACACAAGGTGACCACCTTTTTCATAATAGACATTTGTTTTTCAGTTTCAGCCCCACCAAGAGTATCGAGAACATAATCAACCTGGCTAACAGTTTTTGTATAATCCTCTGTTTTGTAATCGATAAATCGGTCTGCTCCTAGCTTTAAAACTCGCTCAGCACTATCTCCAGCACCATTAGTGATGACTTTCAAACATTTGGCCTTGGCGATCGGAATGGCCATCCCACCAACTCCTCCAGTACCACCAGAGATAAAGATCGTTTTCCCAGCTTGAGCGCCCATGAGTTCCAAGGCTTGCATAATGGTTAAGGCAGTAAGAGGAACAGCAGCGGCTTCCTCGTCTGAGAGATAGTCTGGAACCTTGGCTAAAGCTTGGCTATCAACAGCTAGGTATTCTGCAAAGGCACCAATATGGTCAAGCGGTAAACGACCAAAGACACGGTCTCCTACCTGAAATTTGTCAACTTGCTTGCCAATTCTTTCAACGATTCCAACGAATTCATTACCTGCAGTTTGAGGAAGTTTGTAAGGGACAATCATCTTGACCTCGCCACGAGAGATCATGTTATCTAGCGGATTAACACCAGCTGCAGATACTTTAACCAAAACTTCTTTGTCTGTCATACTTGGTTTAGCGATTTCTATGATGTTCAGTGTGATATTGTTTTTATTATAAGTAGTGTGTTGAGCGACTTTCATGTGATTTCTCTTTTCTTTTTTAATATAATTCAATAGACTTGTATTTGATACAAGTTCATGTTGTCTCCAGTAAAAACTGACTTGCTATCAAATCAGTTTCGGACTTGTTTGGCTTGTTTATATAGATTGTCAATGACATCTTCTAAAGTTTGATTTGCTAATTCCTTCTCTAATTGAGATTCGGCACTAGCGAAAAGCGGTGAAACTGCTCCTTGGATATGTTTTCCAACAGGGCAATCAGGATTGCTATTTTGATGAACAGGGAATAAACTAATGTGATTGATTTCTTGAGTAGCATAGTAGATCTCTAGTAAAGTCATTTTCTTTGGAGACTTACTGAGTTGATAACCTGTTTTTCCTTGCTGGGAATGAATCAAATCTGCATTTTTCAATAAGGCAATCACCTTTCGAATGTAACTAGCGTTGGTCCCGACGCTCTCAGCCAGTGCTTGTGAACTTAAGGTATCCTTGCTTTCACTAATCATGGTTAGGATGTGCAAGGCTACTGAAAATTTCGTATCCATATAAACTCCTTTAGATAACTTGTATCTGATACAAGAACAAGTATAGCACAAATAAAAAGAAAAGCAAGACTTTTGTTTTAAATTAAAAAAAATTTTTTGAAGAGTGTCATCAGATTAGAGATGTTTGGTAAGAAAGTTCATAATCAAATGGGAGGATAAACTTGTTTTAAAGAAACAGAATCTCCCCTCTCTGCTTGATTAAACATATCTTAGTTTGTGCCTAGTAAACTTTGTTTCATAATCTAATTATATGTTATTTCATTCCGTTTTTTTGTTCTTTTCAAAGCGTTATGAGGACTTGAAACTTATTTTATAATTTTTAATTAGTAAAATGTTGAATTATAGTGAGTATTGTGTCACAATAGATAGTATATAAATCATTAATAGAATAGAAATAATACTTTCTTACCTTTACAAGTAGTATTGGTTACACATTTTTTCGTCTCAATTGTACTTATCTCTCAAGTTTAGTTAATTTTTATTAGCTTTGTTTTCGAATCAATAAAACAATTTTTAGAAGTGCATAAGACAAGATGGTGACATTACTACAGTCATTTCTAGTCACCATATGTTGCTGGCACAGGCTGTTTGTAGTGTTGGCTATTTACTAGTCAGTTTAATCGGAGTGTTTATTTTTTATTGTTGAAAGGTTTTTATATGGAAAAAATTCTATCTTTAGGTCTGACAGGTAGGAAATTACTTGCTCAGGGTTTCTTATTTGTTCTGCTAGGTCTTATCTTGATGGTTACGGGGACTTGGTTGCCAGTAACGGTTATTCGACTGGTTCTGTTTTTAGCTTGGATAGCAACGGTCTTAGATTTAGTATTACGTATTTTCAAAAAAAGTCAGTCAACGGACACCTTGGGAGTTGCACTGGTTAAATTGTTAGTGCTGGGATATTTGCTTGGCTCCAATTTTGCGACGGATGTGCCGATTTATATTTTGGCTCTTGTGATTGGAGTTTATCAGATTTTTCATGCTACTATCAACCTTGTCACCTATGTTCTCTACCGCAAAAACAAAATTCGACCTCGTTTTCGTCTCTTACTAGATGGACTCGTACTAGTTTTTCTTGGTGGGACTAGTCTTTTGTCCTCTACAGGAAATTCTGTCTTTCAACTCTTTGTATTAGGGGCTTATTTTTTCCTTTATGGTGTGTCCAATATCCGTGACGGTTTCTTGTTTGAGGAGGAAATTGGGAAAAACCATCTCAAACGTCGCATTAGAATTAGCTTACCTATTGTCCTAGCCGCTCTCATCCCTGCAAGAACTTTAGCAAAAATCAACAAATTCATGCTGGAAAATGCTGATGAGGAAGAAGATATCCATCTTGGAATGGTGAAGTCTGGTAAGACAGCGGAGCTTGAAATTTTTGTTCATACAGCTGAGACCTCTCTGTTTTCGGCAATTGGTCATGTGGATATCTGCTATCAAGGCCGTGTTATTTCTTATGGCAACTATGATCCGTCTTCTGAGACCTTATTTGGCATGGTAGGAGATGGTGTCTTATATTTCTGTGATCGTGACAAGTACATTGACCTATGTAAACGTGAGAGTCAAAAAACGCTTTTTGGTTATGGGATATATTTGACGCCTGAAATGGAAAAAGCAGTTCAGAAAAAGTTGGCTGAATTGAAACAACTGACAATTCCATGGGAGCCAAGTGCAGATAAAATCATGACAGGTGATGGTAAGGAAGACTACACCTACGCTTATAAAATCAGACACGAGACAGATGGGGAACTTTATAAATTTATCAAATCTAAGTTTAAATCCTACTTTGTCTTATCTACAAACTGTGTGCTCTTGGCTGATACCATAGTCGGTCAGGCTGGCACCGATATCCTCTCACCCAAAGGATTTATCGCTCCAGGAACTTACCAAGCCTACCTTGATCGAGAGTTTGAAAAACCAAATAGTATAGTCGTATCTAAACATGTTTATTAAGGAGAATTTATGAACTTAGTTAAAAAATATACTCCGTTAATCCTTTTTATAGGGCTGGTTGCTCTTGTAATTCTGAATGCATCGAGCTTTATATCAGGAGCAATCTCTCTCTTTGATGTAATATCAACCTTGATTTATGGTGCTGTTATTGCTTTTGTGCTTAATGTTCCTATGAAAAAAATTGAACAGTATTTAGTTAAATTGAAGGTAAAGGCAGAGTTGCGTCGTCCGATTGCCATGGTACTTGTTTTCCTAGCTCTTATCTTAATCGTGATTGCTCTTTTGGTTTTGGTGCTGCCAACCCTAGCTCAGACTATTAGTCAGCTGGGAACAGTCCTTTCAACAGTCCTGACTCAACTTAGGAAATTGCTAGACAGCTCGGAATTTGTAACCAAAGACATGCTGTCAACTATCGTATCAGGAATTCAGGGACAGTCTAGCTCTATTAGTCAAGCTTTGATAACCTTCTTATCCGGTCTGACTAGTAATATAGGAAATATTTTTTCAAGTATAATGAATGCCTTTCTGATTATAGTATTTACCTTTTCATTTTTATCCAGTAAGGAACATCTGGCAGCGATGACGAGTCGACTTCTAAAAGTTATATTTCCAGAGAAAGTGGTGACAAAGTTAACTTGCATTGGACAAGTAGCACTAGAGACTTATGACCAATTTTTGATGAGTCAGCTGATTGAAGCAGTCATCATAGGAGTTATGATAGCGGTTGGTTACAGCGTGTTTGGGATACCCTATGGAGTAATGACAGGTATCTTTGCAGGAGTGCTATCGTTCATTCCTTATGTAGGGCCTATGATTGCTTGTGTTGTGGGAGCGATTTTTATCTTCACAGTGAGTCCTACTCAAGCCTTACTTTCTCTTCTTCTATATCAAATCATACAACTGATTGAGGGAAATCTTATCTATCCCAAAGTTGTGGGTCAATCTATTGGCTTACCAGCCCTTTTCACGCTTGCGGCTGCTAGTATCGGAGGGAATCTTTTCGGACTACTTGGAATGATATTCTTTACCCCCGTATTTGCTGTTATCTATCGACTGGTTAAAGAATTTGTCGTTGCAAAGGAAAATCAGGTAGATTAAGAAAAACTAAATTTAATAAGATATACTGAGAAGAGAGTGAGAGATTCTCTTCTCTTTTATTTTTAAATACTTTTCTACAAAAAGCTATTAGACGTTAAAAAAAGCCTTGGTTTCAAGGCTTATTTCTGTTGATTTAGATGTGCCCCCTGCAGGGCTCGAACCTGCGACCCATAGATTAAGAGTCTACTGCTCTACCAACTGATCTAAGAAGGCAAATAAAAAGCTGAGAATGTAACTTCCCAGCTTTTTTAATATGCCCAAAATGGCAGCTAGATTATTTACGAAAGGCATCAAGGATATAGGTGAAACCAACAATTAAAAATGCAAAGGCAACGACATAAACGACAAAGACACTTGTAGCTACTGGATTGAACAAAATCACTAGACCTAGTAAAAATGCAAGCAACGCTATCCACATGATATGGTTGCCAATAATAGGGAAAATCAATCCCAGACGATTGCCTTTAAAGAAAGCTATAATGGCTTCTACAATTAACCAAATTCCTAAAATAGTTGGAATGACAACTGGCAGCGTCACAAAGCCATAGGCAACGAGGTAAAGAGCTAAGAGAAGATTAACAATCCCTTGGAAAAGATGAGCTGGTGAGCGAAGCTCTTTTGGTACAGAGAAATAGCCTAAAATAGCTGCTATAGAAGAAACCAGTAAACCAAATGCAATCCACCAGCTGTAAGCAACAAGATTAGCTGCTGGGTTTGTAAATAGGAAAAGTCCTAAAAGGACAAAAACAACTCCTGCAAGGAATAGCAGTAAACGATTAGAAAATTTCATTTCAATACCCCCTATATAGTATAGTATAGTTTGATAATAAAAATATTATACACCTTTTTAGAGGAAATGTCAATAAACAAAATGGAAAATTTGGAAGTTTCAGTCTGATTTATGAAAAGAAAATCAGTTTTTATTATTTTGAAAATAAAAAGAGAAGATAAAATTTGTCTTCTCTACATGAAAATATTGTATGGCATCAAAGCAAAAGTAACTGGCTTTACACTATTTGTAAAGATGTAATTTGATTCAAAAAGAAAAGATAGATTTAAAAGTGGGGCAAATGATGAGGCAAATCAGTTATAGACAAGCAAAAAAGCCTTATAAATCAAGGCTTTTTCCTGTTGATTTAGATGCCCCCTGCAGGGCTCGAACCTGCGACCCATAGATTAAGAGTCTACTGCTCTACCAACTGAGCTAAGAAGGCAAATAAAAAGCTGTATTGGTGCCGAAACTTCACGGTTTGTATTGAACCCGCGCAATTAAGCAGGTGGGCAACTCGCTCTAACTGAAGCTGTTTCCGTGTGAGACGGCCTACATGCTGTTAGAAGACTTTTGTTTCCCTAAAAATACAAAAAATAGTCGGTCAACACTTAAGTGTGAAGTCGTACACCACAGCGTTTCTATATTTATATGATACCACTTTTTTAAAAAAATTCAAGAGGAAAATTTATTTTTTTGAAAAGGATTTCACAAGTTCCGTAATTTATCAATGGTTTCCTTGCGTTGCGCCAAGGCCCGTTCGTACTTGCCAGTATCTTCTGGAGTGAAGTAGTGCTGGTCTTTGATTTTTTCTGGCAGATAGTCTTGCTTGACCCAGTTTCCAGGATAGTTGTGTGGATAGAGATAGTCTTGCGCATTCCCTAGTTCCTTGCTTCCACTGTAATGACCATCACGTAGATGTCGTGGAATAGGCAAATGCCCGGATGTTTTGAGATCAGCAAGAGCCTTGTCCATAGCCACATAGGCTGAGTTGGACTTGGGAGAAAGGGCCAAATCAATGACGACATTGGCAATGAGAATGCGAGCTTCTGGGAAACCAATCCTTTGTGCGGCATCTAGAGCAGTTACGGTATGGATCTGCGCTTCAGGATTGGCCAAACCAATATCCTCATAGGCAATCACAGTCAAACGACGGGCGAGGCTAGGCAGATCCCCAGCTTCAATCAAGCGGGCTGCGTAATGAAGACTGGCATCCACATCTGAGCCGCGGATGGATTTTTGAAGGGCAGAAAGGACATCATAGTGCCCATCCCCATCCTTGTCCATGGTAATGTAACTCCTCTGCAAGCTATTTTCCATGATATCAAGCGTGATATGGCGGATGCCCTTGTTATTCTCAGAGGTAGAGAGAACAGCCAAATCTAGTGAATTAAAGGCAGAACGCAGGTCTCCATTGGTAGAGGTTGCGATGAAATCCAGCGCATCCCCATCTAGCTCAACTGGGAAGTCAAAACCGCGCTCAGGATTAGTGAGAGCGATCTGAATCGCTTCTTTGACGTCTTGGTTAGACAGAGGTTCCAGTTCAAAAATCTGAACCCGGCTACGGATGGCAGGAGTGACAGAAAAGAAGGGATTTTCAGTCGTTGCGCCAATCATGATAACCAGACCACTTTCCAAAAGTGGCAGAAGAAAGTCTTGCTTGGTCTTATCAAGACGATGAATCTCGTCCAGTAACAGAACTAATCCTCCAGAGAATTTAGCCTCTTCAGCGATTTCTTGGAGTCGCTTTTTACTATCCACTGTCGCGTTAAAGGTCCGAAAGGCATACTTGGTCGTTCCAGCGATGGCAGAGGCGATACTGGTCTTGCCGATTCCTGGAGGTCCATAGAGAATCATGGAGGACAGACGATTGGCTTCCACCATGCGACGGATAATTTTTCCAGGTCCGACCAGATGCTCCTGACCGATGACCTGGTCGATGGTTTTTGGGCGCATGCGAAGCGCGAGATTGTCTGGCATAGCAGTCCTTTCTAACATGGATTTTCTGATGTATATGTGGTAAGATGGTAGTATCTATTTTAGCATATTTCCGAGCAATCGGGGCGATTTAAGAGTCGCATAGAAAGAGGATAAAATGGCAACATACGGATTTTTAGATGTTTTAGAGGAAGAATTGGACAAGAACTTTCCTTTTGACTTTGAGATTAGCTGGGACAAGCGCAACCATGCGGTTGAAGTGAGTTTTCTCTTGGAAGCACAAAATGCTGCGGGAGTAGAGATGCTAGACGAGGACGGAGAGGTGTCATCAGACGATATCCTCTTTGAGGAAGCAGTTCTTTTCTACAATCCTGCCAAGTCAACAGTCAATGAGGAAGACTATTTGACAGTTATCCCTTATCTACCCAAGAAAGG
This sequence comes from Streptococcus oralis, assembly GCF_015561235.1. Taxonomy (GTDB): domain Bacteria; phylum Bacillota; class Bacilli; order Lactobacillales; family Streptococcaceae; genus Streptococcus; species Streptococcus oralis_BK. Next base: position 63,689 of record NZ_JADMTC010000001.1, read on the forward strand.
TTTCTCTCGCGAGTTTTTAGCTTATTTTGCGCTATTCCTCAAAGACACTGCCGAGGTTGGGCTGGATGCGCTCATGGACTTTTTGGAAGACCCAGAAGCAGAAGAGTTCGTCATGGAATGGAACCAAGAAGTCTTTGAAGAAGGAAAAGTTGGCTTGGAAGAGGGAGAATTTTATCCTTATCCGAGGTATTAGAAACTAACGAGGAAGTATATGAAGAAAATAGGTTTGTCTTTTATCTCTGGTCTTTCCTTTGTTTTTTTGATGCTAGGATTTGCTTTTGGAACAATTGCCTTTAAAGAGTTAGATTTTTCGTTTGTCTTTGTTCCAGGCTACCTATTTACTTTTTCCAGCATCTATCTGATATTTATCCTTCATGAGCTAGGTCATGCATTTTGCGGTTACCTGACAGGCTATCGCCTGGTGGCTTTTGGATTAGGAAACTTTCTTTTGACAAAAAAGTCAGGCAAGTTTCATCTTAGCCGGACAGCCGTTCTGAAAAATGTTGGTGCTCAGTATATTGGATTGAAGGAAGATGAAAGTGATCAAAGAATTATCTTGATGCTTGCAGGTGGCTTGATGCTTCATCTTGGTTTGATTTTATTGGCGATATTGTATGGAATTTTGACAGCTAACTGGTATTTTGCAGCTACTTGGATTTGTCTAAATCTATCTTTTCTTCTCATCAATGCTAAGCCAGTTGGGATTACCGATGGAGCAAAAATCTGGGAATTGCTACAACAGCCTGAAAATACCAAATACGCCTACTCAGTGTTGAGACATTCTGCCCAGACCTTGCTAGCTCCTCAAGAATATGATTTGAAAGACTTTATCATTCCTGTTGCTGAGGATGCGAAAGGGAGTTATGCAGAAAGCATTCAGATTTTTCAGGGACTAGTTTTCATATTCGATAGTCAGATAGAGACTGCCAAAAAACACTTTCAGTTTTTATTACATAAAACAGACAATCCGATGTCTCAAACTCTTTCTCAATTATACCTTCTTCAAATTGCCTTGCTGGAAGGAGATCATGAGAAAGCGGAGGAGTATGCAAGCAATCGAGGAGTCAAGTCCTTCTTATCTCTAAAAATGACAGATACGCAGATAATGCAAGCCTGGTATCAATTTCTGGTAAAGAAAGATATGGATCAGACTGACAAGGCTATAAAAATTGCTAGAAAAAACATGGTGACCAGCCGTTTGGTGCGGGATGAGAAACGTTATTATGAAAGCTGGTTAGCAGAGTTGGAGAAAGAATTAGCTGAAGGAGTTTGATATGGAAATAGAAATTTCTGATTTCACAGGTTGCAAAATTGCCCTCTTTTGTGAGGATAGGATTTTAACTATCTTACGCGATGACAAGCCCAGCATTCCTTGGCCCAATATGTGGGAGTTACCAGGTGGTGGCCGTGAGGGGAATGAAAGTCCTTTTGAGTGCGCGGCGCGTGAAGTTTACGAAGAACTAGGAATTCATCTGACTGAGGATTGTCTGCTTTGGAGTAAGGTTTACCCAAGTATGCTTTTTGAGGGAAAAGAATCCGTCTTTCTAGTTGGCAAGTTAAGGCAGGAACAGTTTGATAGTATCGTCTTTGGCGATGAGGGACAGGGCTACAAACTGATGAGTATTGAGGAGTTTCTTAGCTCAGATAAGGTTGTGCCCCAGTTGCAGGACAGGGTGAGGGATTATTTGGAGGAGAATTATGATAACACTTGAGAGATCAAGGGCGGAAGATTTAGAAACGATTATTGCCATTCAAAGAGCCAGTTTTAAGGCGGTTTATGAGAAATACCAAGATGAGTATGATCCTTATCTGGAGGACCGCGAACGAATCAAGTGGAAACTGGTAGAACGTCCTAATAGCTATTATTACTTTGTGAAAGAAGATGAAGAAAAGATTGGTTTTTTACGAATTCAGACCAATGAAGAGTTGACGGAGGCTTGGTTGGGAACGGCAGCGATTTTACCCCAGTATCAAGGAAAAGGTTATGGTTCTGAGGGATTGAGATTGCTGGAAAAGGAATTTTCGACTATTAAACAGTGGGATTTGTGTACGGTATTACAGGATGCGGGCATGGTCGCTTTTTATGAGAAAAATGGCTACTGCCAAACCCATATCGAACCTGAAAAAGAAGGTATGGATATGGTCTACATGAAAAAAATGATTGACAAATAGAAAGGATGGTTCGGTTACATTTCTAAACTGAACCCGCCCTAAACACTGTGCCAAAAAGATAAACTTCTCATAGACACAAGCGTCTTCAGAGAGTTTCCTATTTTGGCTTTGTGTTTTACGGGCTTGGTATCTTAATGATGGAAACATGGCAAGAGTTAAAAGTTACAGTTAAGCGTGAGGGAGAGGAATTGGTTTCCAATCTCTTGATTGAGCTGGGGGCGCAAGGTGTTGCGATCGAGGACAGTATGGACTATGTGGGGAATGTGGATCGATTTGGTGAGATATTCCCAGAGGTCGAGCAGCAAGAAGAAATCGTGGTGACAGCCTATTATCCCGAAACAGTTGATGTAGTAGCAGTTGAGGCGGATTTGCAGGCTCGTCTCCTAGAATTAACTGAGTTTATGGATTTGGGTGAGGTCAAGATGGGCACGACTGCCTTGGCTGAGGAAGACTGGGCAGACAACTGGAAGAAATACTATGAGCCAGCTCGCATCACTCACGACTTGACCATTGTGCCGTCCTGGACGGACTACGAGGCGGCTGCTGGAGAAAAGATTATCAAACTGGATCCAGGCATGGCTTTTGGGACTGGAACGCATCCAACGACCAAGATGAGCCTTTTCGCCTTGGAGCAGGTTCTTCGTGGCGGCGAAACGGTGCTTGATGTAGGAACTGGTTCAGGTGTTCTTTCTATTGCCAGCTCGCTTCTGGGTGCCAAGGAAATCTTCGCCTATGACCTGGATGATGTGGCGGTTCGTGTCGCTCAGGAAAATATCGAGCTCAACCCTGGCATGGAAAACATCCATGTTGCTACTGGAGATTTGCTCAAGGGTGTGGAGATTGAAGCAGATGTCATTGTGGCCAATATCTTGGCGGATATTCTCATTCATCTGACAGATGATGCTTATCGTTTGGTCAAGAACGAAGGCTACCTGATCATGAGTGGGATTATCAAGGACAAGTGGGACATGGTGCGCGAGTCAGCTGAGTCAGCTGGATTTTTCCTTGAAACCCACATGATTCAAGGGGAATGGAATGCCTGTGTCTTTAAGAAGACCAAGGATATTTCTGGTGTGATTGGAGGCTAGCATGCAGCAGTATTTTGTCAAAGGCAGTGCAATCTCTCCTGTAACTATCGAGGACAAGGAAACCATCAAGCATATGTTTCAGGTCATGCGGCTGAAAGAAGAGGATGAGGTGACCTTGGTCTTTGATGATGGCATCAAGCGTTTGGCGCGCGTGATAGATGTGGAAGCGCGTCAGTTTGAGTTGGTCCAAGAATTAGCGGACAATGTGGAACTGCCCGTTCAAGTCACCATCGCATCTGGATTTCCCAAGGGAGACAAGCTGGAGTTTATTACTCAGAAAGTAACAGAACTAGGCGCTAGCCAAATCTGGGCCTTTACTGCTGATTGGTCAGTTGCCAAATGGGACGGCAAGAAACTAGGCAAGAAAGTCGAAAAACTAGAAAAAATCGCCCTTGGAGCAGCCGAACAAAGCAAACGTAATATCGTTCCAAGTGTCAAACTTTTTGAGAAAAAAGCAGACTTTCTAGCGCAACTGGATCAGTTCGACTCTATCGTAGTGGCTTACGAAGAATCAGCAAAAGAAGGAGAAGCCGCTGCGCTCCTGCAAGCAGTCACAGGTCTTGAAAAAGGAGCCAAATTGCTCTTTATCTTTGGTCCAGAAGGCGGTCTCTCACCTACAGAAATCGAGAGTTTTGAAGCTAAAGGAGCCGTTTTGGCGGGACTTGGTCCTCGCATCTTGCGAGCTGAAACAGCACCACTTTACGCTTTATCAGCTCTTAGCGTATTATTAGAATTAGAGAGATAAGAGGAAGAAAATGGAACAAAAACACCGTTCAGAATTTCCAGAAAAGGAACTTTGGGATTTAACCGCCCTCTACCAAGACCGTGAGGATTTCTTGCGTGCGATTGAAAAGACTCGCGAAGATATCAACCAATTTAGCCGTGACTACAAGGGCAATCTTCATACGTTTGAGGAGTTTGAAAAGGCCTTTGCAGAATTGGAACAAATCTATATCCAGATGAGCCATATCGGCAATTATGCCTTTATGCCTCAGACGACAGACTATAGCAATGAGGATTTTGCTAATATCGCCCAAGCTGGAATGGACTTTGAAACAGATGCCAGTGTAGCTCTTACCTTCTTTGATGATGCCTTGGTGGCAGCAGACGAGGAAGTCTTGGATCGTTTGGGTGAACTGCCCCATTTGACGGCAGCTATTCGTCAGGCAAAAATCAAAAAAGCCCACTATCTAGGTGCTGATGTGGAGAAGGCCTTGACCAATCTCGGTGAAGTTTTCTATAGTCCACAGGACATCTATACTAAGATGCGAGCCGGAGACTTTGAAATGGCTGACTTTGAAGCCCATGGCAAGACCTACAAAAACAGCTTTGTAACTTATGAGAATTTCTACCAAAATCATGAGGATGCAGAGGTGCGTGAAAAATCCTTCCGTTCTTTTTCAGAAGGACTTCGTAAGCACTAGAATACAGCTGCGGCAGCCTACTTAGCTCAGGTCAAGTCAGAAAAACTCTTGGCAGATATGAAGGGGTATGACTCAGTCTTTGATTATCTCCTAGCTGAGCAAGAAGTAGATCGTGCCATGTTTGACCGTCAAATTGACCTCATCATGAAGGATTTTGCGCCAGTTGCTCAGAGATACCTCAAGCATGTTGCCAAGGTTAATGGTCTTGAAAAGATGACTTTTGCAGACTGGAAATTGGACTTGGATAGTGCTCTTAATCCTGAAGTGACTATTGACGACGCCTATGATTTGGTTATGAAGTCAGTAGAACCTTTGGGTCAAGAATATTGTCAGGAAGTTGCTCGCTATCAAGAAGAACGCTGGGTGGACTTTGCTGCTAACAGTGGCAAGGATTCTGGTGGATATGCGGCGGACCCATATCGCGTGCACCCTTATGTCCTCATGAGTTGGACAGGCCGTTTGAGCGATGTCTATACTTTGATTCATGAGATCGGGCATTCTGGTCAATTTATCTTTTCTGACAATCATCAAAGTTACTTCAATGCCCACATGTCAACCTACTATGTCGAAGCGCCATCAACCTTCAATGAATTGCTTCTCAGTGACTACTTGGAGCACCAGTCTGATGACCCACGTCAAAAACGCTTTGCCCTTGCCCACCGCTTGACAGACACCTACTTCCATAATTTCATCACCCACCTCTTGGAAGCAGCCTTCCAGCGTAAGGTTTATACATTGATTGAGGAAGGGGAAACCTTTGGAGCAAGCAAGCTCAACAGCATTATGAAGGAAGTCTTGACAGATTTCTGGGGAGATGCTATTGAGATTGATGACGATGCAGCCTTGACTTGGATGCGCCAAGCTCACTACTACATGGGCTTGTATAGTTACACTTACTCAGCTGGACTTGTTATCTCGACTGCGGGTTACCTCCATCTGAAACATTCAGAAACCGGAGCTGAAGATTGGCTCAATCTTCTTAAATCAGGTGGCAGCAAGACACCGCTTGAGTCAGCCATGATTATCGGAGCGGATATCTCAACAGACAAACCACTCCGTGATACCATCCAATTCCTGTCAGACACAGTTGACCAGATTATCGCCTACAGTGCTGAGTTGGGCGAGTAAGGGGATTTAGGATAAGGATATGAACAGAATTAAAAAATGGCTGGAGCAGGATCCCCAAAGAATGCATTTTATCAAAATTGGTCTAGTTTTGTTGGGAATCATTTTATTGATTGCTTTGCCTACTCTCTATCTTGTTTTGAGCGGAGTTGGTATTTGGTATTTTGTAAAGAAAGCACCAGATATTCGAAAAAGAAATCTAATGATAGGACTTTTCATTGTCAGTATTGCTGTAGTTTCTCTCCAAACTCCGACAGTCACAAAGAAAATTTCATCTTCTCAATCAGAAACTAAGCAGCCTGCGACATCTACTACTTCGACAGCTTCAACCACGGATACTTCATCTAGTATAGAGGAAGCAAAACGAATCGAAGAAGAGAAAAAAGCTAAAGAAAAAGCAGAAGAAGAGAGAATTGCCAAAGAAAAAGCTGCAAAGGAGTTGCAAGAAAAAGGTGAAACCTTAGTCAAACAATTAGAAGACAGTCAAGATGCGAGTCAAGTGAAGTCTGCTAAAGAAACAGTTAATCAGATTGAAAATAATGATAAAAAGACAGAGTTGCTTGATAGAATAGGTGCAGTTGAGTCGTTAATTTCTCAAAAAGAAGAAGAAAAAAGAGCTGCGCGTGAAGCTGAAACCAAAGCTCAACAGCAAGATAGAATTGTCTATGTTGCAGACCATGGGAAATCAAAAGTTTATTGGTATAGTAAGGATAGAATGCCTTCAAAAACGAATAAAGCCAACGTTGTTGAGATGACAGAGGCAGATGCAATTGCTGCAGGAAAACGTCCATCAAAAACAGAATAAGAAAGAAAGTCATCTAAGGATGACTTTTTGATAAGCTACTAGAAATGCAGAGGTGCTAGAGATGCGTAAAAAATTACAAAGAAAAGTGATAGAAGAAAAACCAAGCTATAGTCGAGAAGAAATTCAGTGGCTGCTTGAGCACTTGGGAGATCCCTCTCCAGAAATTCGAGATGAACTTGTTTTTACGAGTTTGGCTAGGGGGATTCAAGAAGAGTTGTTTTCCCTTGAGCAGTTTCAGTTTATCTCAGAAGAGGTCTCCTCTGATGAAGGTCTATACAAAGAGATTGATAGTAGAGGAGTTTCGACTCTTAAACGTTCTTTTAGGGCGCTTATTTATGCCAATCTTTTGTCTGCAGATGGTAACGAACACTCTCTTTTCTATAAAGGTTTAAAAACTGATATAAGAAATGCTATGCTATCTCAAGGTTTGTATTACCTTAAAAAAGAAAAGGATACGACAGGTTTTTCAAGTCAGTATGGTTGGGTTCACGCTTTTGCACATGGAGCGGATCTCTTGACTGAAGTCGTTTGTCATCCAGATTCTCCTAGTAACAGAGTTTCTGAAGCATTTGATGTACTGGGTCAACTATTTAAAAGAATTACCATTCGTTTTACAAATGATGAGGATTGGCGGTTAGCGAGAGTACTTTATGAACCCATTTTGCAAGTGAAATTAGGGCAAGAACAAGTAGCTTCTTGGATAAAAACGGTTGATTTTCCAATAGAAGAGAGGGAAGATTTTTATAAATTTTCCAATTTCAGATCCAGTCTGTTGGAAGTGTATATCCAACTTGATCAGAAAAATAGTTTACAAGATGCCTTGAAAGAAGCGATTCAATCCTTTCAATACTAAGTCCAAGCGAGTCGTTTCATGATTTTTAAATAACTTTCCAGTCAATTTTCTTGAAACCCTTTGCTTCTTTTGATAGACTAATACTTAGTTTGAAAAAAGGAGACTTATCATGAAAAAATTTGTTGCTGAATTAATCGGTACATTTATGCTTGTGTTCATCGGAACAGGAGCTGTTGTTTTTGGGAATGGTGTTGAAGGTGTTGGGCACCTTGGGATTGCTCTTGCTTTTGGTTTGGCAATCGTAGTTGCAGCTTACTCAATTGGGACGATTTCAGGTGCTCACTTGAACCCAGCGGTTTCGATCGCTATGTTTGTAAACAAACGTTTGTCATCTTCTGAGCTTGTAAACTACATACTTGGACAAGTAGTTGGAGCTTTCCTTGCGTCAGCTGCAGTATTCTTCCTCTTGTCTAACTCAGGCATGTCAACTGCTAGTCTTGGTGAAAATGCCTTGGCAAACGGTGTCACTGTCTTTGGTGGATTCTTGTTTGAAGTCATCGCAACTTTCTTGTTTGTCCTAGTTATTATGACTGTCACTTCAGCAAGCAAAGGTAATGGCGCAATCGCTGGTTTGGTAATCGGTTTGTCATTGACAGCCTTGATCCTTGTGGGATTGAACATCACTGGACTTTCAGTAAACCCAGCTCGTAGCTTGGCTCCTGCTGTCTTGGTAGGTGGCGCAGCCCTTCAACAAGTATGGATTTTCATCCTTGCCCCAATCGTTGGTGGTATTCTTGCAGCCCTTGTTGCTAAAAACTTCCTTGGAACAGAAGAATAATTGAAATTCAAAAAGCCTTGCTCCTCAGTTTGAGGAACAGGGCTTTTTCGTATCTGTTTAGCGGTTGTCAATTTTCTCTGGATAAAGGTCGTGTTGAAAGAGGCGTTGTTCTGCCAATCCTTCATACTTAGTTCCAGGTCTACCGTAATTGTAGTAAGGGTCGATTGAAATGCCCCCGCGCGGAGTGAATTTTCCCCAGACTTCTAAATAGCGAGGGTCGAGCAAGTTAACCAAGTCTTTCCCGATAGTGTTGATACAGTTTTCGTGAAAATCCCCATGATTTCGATAGCTAAAGAGATAGAGTTTGAGGGATTTTGACTCGACGCAGAGCTTGTCAGGAATGTAGGAAATATAAATGGTCGCAAAGTCTGGCTGAGCGGTGATTGGGCACAGGGAAGTAAATTCAGGACAGTTGAATTTGATGAAATAGTCATTTTCCACATGACGATTGTCAAAGGATTCGAGGACTTCTGGTTGATAGTCAAAAATGTAGGTAGTTTCTTTGTTGCCCAGTAGGCTTAGGTTTTTCATTTCTTCTTGTTGTGACATGATTTTTTCTTTCTAATTTTAAACACCACGTTGGTTGTCGTAGAGGAGGGTATGGAGTTGAGGAAGGACGCGGACATTGCCCCAGCTATCGTCAGCAGCGACACGTTCCCAGAGTTCTTTGAGGCGATCTAGTTGGTCTTGGACAATATTACCCGTAGCCTTGGGCTCAGGATTTCCTGCTGATAAGAAGAGGACATCTGGCTGGTAACGTTCTTGGATCCCTTTGGCAAAGGCTAAATCGGCATCATCAAAGACAGGGATTTTAAAGGTGACCTTGTCTGGATCTAGTTGGGAAACGATAAAGTCTAAGGTTTCGAAGTTGACTTCCATCTTGGATGAAGGAGGTTTGGGACTCAGAGTGACTTGGTCGATATCTTTTAACCAATTTTGCCAGCGGGAGCCTTGGGTCTCAACAGCCAGAGTGACACCACGTTCCTTGAGTTTGGTGACCAGCTCGGCCATGTTGGCTGCTAGGATAGCAGGATTTCCCCCAGATAGAGTTACATAGTCGTAGGTCCCCAATTTATCCAAGGCAGCAATGACCTCGTCAGCTGTCATACGAGTTGGTTTTTCAGAACCATCCCAAGTAAAGGCAGAGTCGCACCAGTCGCAGTGGTAGTCGCAACCTGCAGTGCGGACAAACATGGTTTTCTGCCCAATAGCACGGCCTTCACCTTGAAAGGTTGGACCAAAAATTTCCAGAACCGGTAGTTTGAGGACACGTTCCCTAGTCATCTAACCACTCCCGTCTAAACTCTGCAAAGGCGGTCGGAGTCTCATAGAGGCGAACGTATTCCAAACGGAGACCGCGCTCGTCTGGCAACTCTTGACTCATAGTTTGGAAAATCCAGTAAACCATATTTTCAGCAGTCGTGTTCATATAAGGCAGGGTTTCATTGAGATAGCGATGATCCAAATGGGGCTCTAAGTAGTCCTTGTAGATAGCTTTGATGTCTCCAAAATCGTAGGTCATGCCACGTTCATCTAAAAATCCACTAATAGCAATCTGCAGACGATAAGTGTGTCCGTGCAGGGATTTGCATTTTCCTTCATAGTGAAAGAGGTGGTGGGCAGCGTCGAAAGTGAATTCTTTTGAAACTAAGGTTCTGTGAGGATTGTAGACGAGAGACTCCCCAGTTTCCTGTTTGATTTCTTTAGGTGCGAAAAACATTAGCCCTCTCCTTTCTGTGAAAGATAAACATCTAAACCATGCTGACGTAGGTGGCAGGCTGGGCAATCTCCACAGCCACTTCCGATAATTCCGTTGTAGCAGGTCAAGGTCTTTTCACGAACATAGTCAAAGGCACCGAGTTGGTCGGCTAATTCCCAAGTTTCAGCCTTGTCTAGCCACATGAGAGGTGTTTGGATAACGAAGTCGTAATCCATGGCAAGGTTGAGGGTGACATTGAGAGATTTGACAAAGACATCACGGCAGTCAGGGTAGCCTGAGAAGTCTGTCTCGCAAACACCTGTCACGATGTCTTTAATACCACGTTGCTTGGCAAGAACCGCCGCAAAGGACAAAAAGAGGTGGTTGCGACCATCAACAAAGGTATTGGGAACCTCTCCCTCTTTTTGCTCGATTTCCATATCAGAGGTCAGGGCATTTTCAGTGATTTGTCCCAGCAGAGACATATCTAGGATGTGATGACGAATACCCTGTTCCTTAGCGATTTCTCTAGCAACTTGGATTTCGAGATGATGGCGTTGACCGTAGGCAAAGGTGACAGCTTCGACTGTTTCATAGTGTTCTTTAGCCCAAAAGAGGCAGGTTGTGGAATCTTGACCGCCACTAAAGACGACCAAGGCTGATTGACGTTTCATAGTACTCCTTCCAAAATGGGAAATGTTCAGAGCACGCAAAAAGCTCCCTTTAGGGGAGCTAAAAAATACCAAGTAGAGGTTTTTTTTAGCGATGGCATGTCCCAAACATCGTAATATTCTACCTACAGTCTAGCATATTTTTTGAAAAATGGCAAAGGGCAAGAAAAAAGAGACCTAAGTGCCTCTTTTATTAATTTTAAGTTATTTCTTGAATTCATTGATAGTGAGCTTCCTATATCTTGACATCAGTTGATTAATAGTGATAAACATGGTACAATGAAAGCGGATATAAAGATTGCGCAAGGAGGGAAAGAAAATGAAAAAAAATAAGCTATTGCTTGCTAGTGCGATTGTGATATCGCTTTTAATTCCAATGTCTCAAGTAAAGGCTGATTGGCATAGAGATAATATTGGTTGGTGGTATACATACCCTAATAGTTCGTATTATATCAGAGGTGCTCGAACTGAAATTGACGGAAAATGGTATAGGTTTGATAACAGAGGATATATGGTAACTGGCTGGCAATTAGATGAGTATACTAGTGGAGGCAAACTAGTAAAACAATGGAGTTATTACGATCCAGTGAATGGTGATTTAAAAACAGGCTGGCAAAATGTAGATGGGAAATGGTATTACCTTTATTCAGATGGTCTACGCGGGGGTATGCATAATATAGGTGGAAAACAATATTATTTTGACTCAGTTACTTACGAGATGAAAACGGGTTGGATGTTATTAGAAACTCCTGATCCAAGTTGGTATTATTTCGATCCTGTCAGCGGAGCACTACCAGAAGGTTGGAAAAATATAGATGGGAAATGGTATTACTTTAAATATTCTGCACTTAAAGGCTCACACAAAATAGACGGAAAATTTTATTATTTTGACCCAGTTAATTGTGATATGAAAACGGGTTGGGTGTTATTAGAAGATTCAAATGGTAAATCAATATGGTATTATTACGACCCAGAAAGTGGAGAACGATTGTCAGGTTGGCAAACGATAGATGGGAAAACGTATTGCTTTGACGAATTTGGTAAGGCATTTGTAGGTCGGTGGATATTATTAGATGGAAAACAATATTATTTCGACCCAGTTACTTTTGAGATGAAAACGGGTTGGCTTGAGTTTAACGGAAGTAGATATTATGCAGATCCTAACGATGGTGGTGCATTTGCAAGTAATAAAACTCTAATTATAGACGGTGTTTCTTATACATTCAGTAGTGGTGGCTCTGTTATCAATAATGAGCCTTAATTGATTAACGCCTCAAAAGTTGGATTATTTCTAACTTTTGGGGTCTTTTTTACTTTGAGAATAATGGTACGATCTATGATTTTAGGAAGTAAGTATATGGATTAAAAAAATTTTAAAGGTCACTGACAAATTAAGGTGAAACTAAATCCTTTAGAGTCGCTTTATATCAAGAAATATAGGATTTCAATTTCTTCTTTATTCTGCTAAAAAATTATAGTAGGGTGTATCAATGTCTTCCCTACAATCGGGATTAACATATTTACCACCATTTAATACACTTCTATAATAATCATCAAACTCATCACTCTGAAATATACTCGTTTCTTTTTCCACTTAAAACCGTCATCCTTAATTCATATCTAGCTACTCTATGTCATAAAATCATCGTTTTAAAAATCAACTAATCCTCAGATTAATCATGTTATACAACTTAATAGTCCAAATTAGGTAAACAATAATGAAACGATCAACTTCTTTGAACTAACTGATTTTGATCATAAAAAATATAAAAACCTCCTCTTATAGAGTCATTATTTATGTTCAAGTTCAAAGGTTTTATTAACTTTCCGAAAAATATAAATTTTTTCGGAAAAAAGAACTGTATATATTTGGATAAAATCCACTGATTTACCACTTGACCCTTCTATTAATAAGTTGTACACTATGAATATATGTTACTGTGTAGAGATTATTAAGATGAAGAGAGATATGGATTTATATCGTTTGATACTTTTTAAAATTGAGGATGAATATAGATCAACTGGGTTGTCTAATTTACAAATTGACGGATATGATATAGAGACAATAGCCTATCATTGCGACTTGTTGTTTGAAGCAGGATTAATAAAAAGTTATAAACCAACGTATGCTAATGATGGAATCTATTTTTTAGTGTCGGTGCTTTGACTTGGGAGGGGCATGATTTTCTAGATAAAATAAGAGAAAACACTATGTGGAATAGGACTAAGACTAATATCAAAGAAAATGCTCTACCTATGACTTTGGAAGTAATTAAAAGTGTAGCAACCAGTTTTATAAATTCTCAGCTAAGTAAATATTTAGATGGCTCTTTATAGGAATAATAAATTTCCCTATTCCAAACAAATTTATTCAATTTTTTTGAAATAAAAAAGCAGTACTAGTCTGCTAAATTTTGATGTAAAGTTATTTATAGATTACTTGAAATCAAACCGTGTCAAACCAGGTTTTAAGTTTAATAAAGTATTTTTGGAAAATCTAGACACTGTATGAATCTCTACCTTTTTCTCTACCTTTTTTCCGCAGACGCTTATAAAGTCTATCAGAATAAGCTTTGTAAGAGTATAAGTTAATTTTTACAGAAGTGAAGTAAGCATTCAATACGAATCAATACATAAGAAAAACGCTGATTTCAAGCGTTTTTTCTTTTTGCCAAATGCAATATATTGCACTGTATTTCAATTCAAACTCTACCTTTTTTGGATAAATTGTAAAATATAGTGTAACAAAAAAAACACCCCAAAAGTTAGATTTTTTGTCTAACTTTTGGGATGCAGTTCAAATTCTTATCTCTTTTTATTTTAAATTAAAATGTAAAATCAATGGAAAAGTCAGAATTATAATTTTCAATTAGGAGTATCTTGAATTATTTCACTCAACAATTCCGGCCATCTTTGTAGTACTTCTTTACCTATTATTACTTCATCCACAAGGCCAATATTTAATACGTCAACAAGCCTACATAAATAAGATTTACCTTGTTTCCACCACGTATGGTATGAGTCTATAAATAATACATGATGACGAATTCCTTGTTCCTTAGCGATTTCTCTAGCAACTTGGATTTCGAGATGATGGCGTTGGCCGTAGGCAAAGGTGACGGCTTCGACTGTTTCATAGTGTTTTTTGGCCCAAAAGAGGCAGGTTGTGGAATCTTGACCGCCGCTAAAGACGACCAAGGCTGAATGACGTTTCATAGTACTCCTTCTAAAATGGGAAATGTTCAGAGCACGCAAAAAGCTCCCTTGAGGGGAGCTAAAAAATACCAAGTAGAGGTTTTTTTAGCGATGGCATGTCCCAAACATCGTAATATTCTACCTACAGTCTAGCATATTATTTGGAAAATGGCAAAGGGCAAGAAAAAAAGAGACCAAATAAAGCACTTGGTCTCTCGTGTGATTAGCTCAATTCAGCAACGATGGCCTTGATTTGTTCCGCAGTATGAACACCTGCAACTTGTTTCACCACTTGGCCGTCTTTTTTGAAGAGAAGAGTTGGGATAGACATGATTCCAAAAGCACGAGCTGTGTTTGGATTTTCATCAACGTCCATTTTAACGATTTTCAAGACATCTTCTGAAAGTTCTTCAGATAATTTATCCAAGATTGGACCTTGCATACGACATGGACCACACCAAGTTGCCCAGAAGTCTACCAAGACCAATCCGTCTTTTGTTTCTTGTTCAAATGTTGCATCTGTAATTGCTTTTGCCATTGTATTTCTCCTTTTTAATTATATTGGCTTAAATCTTGTTTCATGAGATAGAAGAAGACATCTCCATAAGTCCCATGGTAGTCCAAATCATGACCATTATAGGTTAATTTTTGAACTGGGTAATAGTCTGCGACACCGATAAGGCAAGCTTGTTGAGAACGTTCAAAGTCTTCGTAAGACTCGAAAGTCATGGTTCTCTCTTGTTTGCTGGTGTCTAGATAGGTAATTTCGATCATATAAAACTCCTTTGTTCAATCTTGACTTTATTGTACTCCTTGAAAAGAGGAATGTCAAGAAAAATGATTGCGCACGCAACTTTTTTAAAAAATACTTATTAAGGCAAGAAATCAAGACAGGTTTTCAATCTTTCTTCGACGGCTTTTTGTAGATAAGCCAGGGTTGTTTGTCCCTCGTCAGTCAGGCAGATAAAACTAGCCCGTCTATCCTGGTCGCAACATCTGCGACTAAGCAAGCCACAGTTTTTCTCTTCTAACCTAGCCACCATTCGAGAAACAGCGCTTGGGCTGAGATGGAGTTTATCTGGCAGGTCAATTTGTCGTAGAGATTTTTCTTGGGCTAGATTCAGATAGTAGAGAAGGTAAAACTCTTTCAAGTTCAGCCTTTGTTCACTCTGCTGGGCAATAGTTTCTTCCAACAAGGCTTCCATTTCCTTTTGACGACGGTTGTAGTCAAACCATTTTTCTAAGTAGGTCATTGCTTTCTCCTTTCTTTTCAAAGTAAAAATCACAAAATCATGACTGACTGTCTTCCTAACACAAGATGATTGCGCATGCAATTATTATACTACTTTTAACTAATCCTTGCAAGAAAGAAGAATTTCAATATTTCCTTGAAATTTTCTGAAAAAAGAGTAAACTGGTATGCAAGAAGTTTATTTCATGGAGTTTAGGATGAAATTATATGTTCAATTAATGATTCTCTTTGTGATTTCTCTAATCGGTGAGGGAATCTCCAGTTTCTTTCATCTGCCCATCCCAGGCAGTATTATCGGTTTGATTATTCTCTTTCTAGCCTTACAGTTCAAGTGGCTAAGGACCAGGCATGTCAACATGGTCGGAAATTTCTTGCTGGCCAATATGACTATTCTCTTTTTGCCGCCAGCAGTGGGTATCATGGAAAAGTTCGATGTGATTGCTCCTTATCTCTTGCCCATTGTCTTGATTGTCTTTTTTGCGGCTGTCATCAACATTATCCTCATCGCCCTAGTGGTTCAGTTTATCAAAAGACGGTTTGAGGGAGATTATGAGAAAGGAGATGCCAAATGAGCGAATTTGTATCGAATCCTCTGTTTGGGATTGCATTATCTATCCTAGCTTATCTAGTGGGAATGCTGATTTACAGACGTTTTCCCCATCCTTTGACAACACCTTTGCTTTTGTCAGCAATTTTTATTATCATCCTTCTTAAGGCGACGGGTATTTCTTACCAAGATTACTACCAAGGTGGGGTTTATCTGAATAATTTGATTGTCCCATCGACAGTGGCTCTAGGGATTCCGCTTTATAAGAGTTTTCACTTGATGAAGCACCATGCTCGGAGTATTCTCTTTGGTAGTCTGCTAGCAGTAGTGGTCAATACTAGCTTCACTGCCATAGTAGCGAAAATATTTGGTATGGACTTTTTCCTAGCCATTTCTCTCTTTCCAAAGTCAGTAACAACCGCTATGGCAGTGGGGATTACAGAAAAATTGCAGGGTTTAACGACTGTGACCCTGGTCGTCGTAGTAGCGACTGGGATCTTAACCAGTGTGATCGGACCAACCCTTTTGAAGTGGTTGAAAATTGACGACCCAGTAGCTGTTGGTCTTTCTCTTGGAGGAACAGGCCACGCAGTTGGAACGGGGACGGCTTTTCAGTACGGGTCTGTAGCAGGAGCTATGGGTGGCTTGGCAATCGGTGTCACTGGTATTCTTTATGTTTTTGTCAGCCCTCTTGTAGCCAGTTTGATATTGAGTTAAAGTATAGAAAACCCAGCTCTTGTAAGCTGGGTATTTTTTATTGCAAATTAACCTTGTTTTTCAAGATATAGTAGGTACCGAGATAGTAGATAGCTGATAAAAAGAGATCGCGCAGAATTTCTGTACCAATCATCATGTTAAAGTCATTTTCAATTCGGAAGAAGAGAGAAACATAACCAATGACGATGGCAATGACGATATAGGCTAGAATTCCCATAGCTGTTCGATACTCATTAAAGAGTTGTCCGATTGAGATGGAGAGGTAAATGGATAAAATCCATGTAATCGAACCGACAAATAGTGATAGGGCATACAGCCAGCCGTAGCTGAGGTAAGGGGAAATGAAGTTATAGAGGACAGTGAAGTCTTTTTCTATTGGTGTTAAGAAGAAGATAATCAATACACTCAAGATAAAGACGATATAGCTTAAGATGGACCAGACAAGACCACCTAAAAGTTTTGCGATGATGATTTGATGCTCAGAGACAGGCAAGGTTAGGGTCAAGTACCCTTGGCGGTCATAAACACTCCCCTTGAATCTTCGGATGATTAAAAAGATTGTTGCAATCCAAAGAGTGACGCTGAGTCCTCCAAAGACTAGTACCAAAAAGAAGATGAAATAAACAGCATTGTTAGAATTGTAACTCTGGCTAAGGCTACCAAGAAAAGCTCCAATTAAAACTGAAATTGCAAGCACAGCTCCATAGAGCGCTAAATACCATTTATTGACATTCTTAAATTCATAACGAACTAGATTCCAAAACATAATAATCTCCTTTGCTTAGGCTTTAAATTCCTGGCGGAAGAGCTGGTCAATTGATTCACCTGACTCGTAACGAATATCATCAACATTTCCTTGGCGGACGACTGTTCCGTCTTTGAGGAAGATAATCTCATCCAAGATTGGCTCAATATCTGAAATCAAGTGGGTTGAAATCAGTACCGTAGAGGTTGGTGAGTAGTTGTTGATGATGGTGTTGAGGATATAATCACGGGCAGCTGGATCCACACCTCCGATTGGTTCGTCAAGAACATAGAGGCGGGCTTCACGGCTCATAACGAGGATTAGTTGGACCTTTTCCTTGTTTCCTTTTGATAATTTCTTTAAGCGACTATTTTCATCAATGCCAAGGTCTGCAAGCAGATGTTGGGCGCGTTCAAGATTGAAATCCTGATAGAAGGTTTTAAAGTAAGTCAGGGCTTCTTTAACCTTCATTTGCTCATTGAGATAAGTTGTGTCTGGTAGATAAGAGACAATTGCCTTGGTAGCAGGACTTGGATCCTGTCCGTTAATGAGGACACGTCCTTTGTCTGGCTGAAGGAGACCGTTAATCAGTTTGATCAAGGTTGTTTTTCCGGATCCGTTTGGTCCGAGGAGCCCGACAATCTTTCCAGCTGAGATCTCTAGTGAGATATTGTCAAGTGCCGCAGTTGCTCCATATGATTTTGATACATTTTCAAGTGCTAGTAGTGTCATAGTCTTAAACTCCTTTAATATAGTCGCTTAATACATTTGGCAGTTCTTCTTTTTTGTAGCCAAATTGAAGCATGCAAGAGACGAAGTGTTGCAGTTGCTCCTCGGAAAGTTGTTTACGGGACTGAACGATGAGGTCCAAATCCTCGGTGACAAAACGACCAGTTGTTCGCTTGCTGTATACAAATCCTTCACGTTCAAGGTCAGACAAGGCGCGCTGAATGGTATTGGGATTAACCCCAGCCTCGCTCGCCAAATCTCTCACAGTAGGGAGCTGTTGGTTGGATTCCAGTTCATGGGAAACAATCTGTAGTTTGATTTTTTCCATAATCTGTAAATAAATGGGTTTTGTATTATCAAATGACCAGGACATCATAGTCTCCTTTCTTTATCTTTGTTGTTCTAATTAAATAATACAATAAAACAAAAAACTTGTCAAGTAAAAATAAGAATTGTTTTGGGAATTGATCAAAAAATGGTATAATGAAAAGAAAACGACAAGGAGGGAAATGCATGCGTTGTCCAAAATGTGGGGCTACCAAGTCTAGTGTTGTTGATAGTCGACAGGCCGAAGAAGGAAATACCATCCGTCGAAGACGTGAGTGCGACGAGTGTCAGCATCGTTTTACAACCTATGAACGAGTAGAAGAAAGAACGCTGGTTGTCGTCAAAAAAGACGGTACGCGAGAACAATTTTCGAGAGATAAAATCTTTAATGGGATTATCCGCTCAGCCCAGAAGCGTCCTGTGTCAAGTGATGAAATCAACATGGTGGTCAATCGTATTGAGCAAAAACTCCGTAGTCGCAGTGAGAATGAGATCCAAAGTGAATACATTGGGTCCTTAGTCATGGAAGAATTGGCAGAGCTGGATGAGATTACCTATGTTCGTTTTGCCAGTGTTTACCGTAGCTTTAAGGATGTTAGTGAGTTGGAGAGCCTGCTCCAGCAAATCACCCAGTCCTCTAAAAAGAAAAAGGAAAAATAGATGAAACCAAATGACCGTTTTTCTTTTCTAAAGAATAATCGGGTGTCGCAAGATACCTCTTCTCTGGTGCAGTGCTACCTCCCGATTATCGGTCAGGAGGCACTGAGCCTCTATCTATATACCATTACCTTTTGGGATGGTGGGCAAAAAGAACACCTCTTTTCCCATATTCTCAACCACTTAAACTTTGGCATGCCGACCTTGCTTCAATCCTTTAAAATTTTATCTGCTTTGGATTTGTTGACCCTTTATCAAAGGGGAGAAACTTATGAATTACAGCTTCATTCTCCCCTCTCCAGTCAGGATTTTTTAAGTCATTCTGTCTATAGTAGATTATTAGAGAAAAAGATTGGGGATACAGCTGTTTCTGCTATGAAGCAGGTTCCAAGTGAGGGAGAAGCACTCTCTGTTTCTTTGAGCCAAGTCTTTCCAACCCTGACTGAAGAAGTGACACCAAGCGAGTCTAAAAGCAAGTTAAAAAATGATTTTGACTTGGAACATTTCCAGCAGCTGATGGCTCGAGATGGCTTGCGTTTTGAAGATGAGCAAACGGATGTTTTGGAATTGTTTGCCATCGCAGATGAAAAAAAATGGACTTGGTTTGAAACCTATCAATTAGCTAAGGCGACTACAGTGGCTCAGGTTATTTCAGTCAAACGCATGCGTGAAAAGATAGCGCAAAAACCAGCGTCTTCTGACTTTAGCCCCAAAGAAATGACCATTATCAGGGAAGCCAAAAATAAAACTCCCCTGGAATTTTTAGCCGAAATCAAACAAACACGTAAAGGAAACATCACCCAAAGTGAAAGAGAACTCCTTCATCAGATGGCGTCTTTAGGCTTGTTGGACGAAGTCATCAATATCGTCTTGCTTTTAACCTTTAACAAGGTTGATTCGGCAAATGTCAATGAAAAATATGCCATGAAGGTCGCAAATGACTATGCTTATCAAAAAATTCGGACAGCAGAAGAGGCTGTGCTTCGGATTCGAGAGCGTCAGCAAAAAGGACAAGAAGAACAGAAAAACAAGGTCAGCTCAATTAAGACAAATGTTCCTAAGTGGAGTAATCCAGAATACAAGAATCAAACCAGTGAGGAAACTCGTCTGGAACTAGAACGCAAAAAACAAGAAATGTTAGCCCGATTAGAAGAAGGAGGAGACTAGATGGAAAGTGTTGGTGATGTAATCAAACGTCAGACAAGTCGTTTTCAGTATCAGGACTTGGTCCAGCAGATTATGAAGGACCCTGATGTAGCGGCTTTTATCCAGAAAGAATCCCTCAGCCAAGAGGAGTTAAATCGTAGCATTTCCAAGTTCAACCAATATATCACAGAACGGGATAAGTTTCTTCGTGGGGATGCTGACTATATAGCTCGTGGCTACAAGCCTATCTTGGTCATGAATCATGGCTACGCGGATGTATCTTATGAGGAAACACCAGAACTAATCGCGGCTGAAAAAGAAGCGGCCATCAAGAATCGTCTCAAGTTGATCAATCTACCAGCAAGTCTCAAGAAAGCGAAATTGGCTCAGATTGACCTAGATGACTTAGGACGTTTGCCTATTTTTGAAAGACTCTATGCCTTTGTTGACCTTTACCCAAGTATCCGAAAAGGTCTCTATCTTTACGGAGATTTTGGTGTCGGTAAGAGTTTCATGATGGCAGCCCTGGCTCACGACTTATCTGAAAAACGTGGTGCTTCAACAACCATTCTCCACTATCCAAGTTTTGTCATTGATGTAAAACATGCCATCGGTGAAGGATCTGTGAAGACCTTGGTGGATGACATCAAGTTAGCAGAAGTCTTGGTCTTGGATGATATTGGTGCAGAACAGTCTACCCCTTGGGTGCGTGATGAGATTCTCCAAGTCATTCTCCAGTACCGCATGCAGGAAGATTTGCCGACCTTCTTTACTTCCAACTTTAATTTCCAAGATTTGGAAAAACATTTTGCCAAAGGAAAGAATGGAAATGATGAGACTTGGGAAGCTAGACGGGTTATGGAACGGATTCGTTATTTGGCTGAGGAAACAAGACTAGAAGGAGAGAATCGCCGATGACAGAAACCATTAGACTAATGAAAGCTCATACTTCAGTTCGTCGCTTTAAGGAGGAAGAAATTCCTCAAGAACACTTAAATGAAATCTTGACTGCTGCTCAAATGGCGTCATCTTGGAAAAATTTCCAATCCTACTCTGTGATTCTTGTGCGTAGTCAAGAGAAGAAAGATGCCCTATACGAACTGGTTCCTCAGGAAGCCATTCGCCAGTCAGCAGCCTTTTTGCTTTTTGTCGGTGACTTGAACCGAGCTGAAAAGGGAGCAAGCCTTCATACGGACAGTTTCGAACCTCAAGGAGTGGAAGGTCTCCTTATCACGTCTGTGGACGCTGCGCTTGCAGGGCAAAACACCTTGCTTGCAGCAGAGAGTCTGGGATATGGTGGTGTTATCATCGGTTTGGTCCGTTACAAGTCAGAAGAAGTGGCAGAGCTTTTTAATTTGCCTGACTATACCACCCTGTTTTTGGGATTGCCCTTGGCGTGCCAGATCAACAACACGATGTCAAACCAAGACTGCCTTTGAACCAAGTGGTATTTGAAGAAGAATACCAAGAACAACCAGTTGAAGCGATTTCGAACTATGACCAAGTGCAGGCAGACTATGCTGGTGCGCGTGCGACAACCTCTTGGAGTCAGCGTTTGGCAGAGCAGTTTGGTCAAGCCGAACCTAGTTCAACTCGGAAGAATCTAGAACAGAAAAAGTTATTGTAGAAAGTGAGAAAACATGGCCTTACCAACTGTTGCCATTGTAGGACGTCCCAATGTTGGGAAATCAACCCTATTTAACCGAATCGCTGGTGAGCGAATCTCAATCGTAGAAGATGTCGAGGGTGTGACACGTGACCGTATCTATGCAACGGGTGAGTGGCTCAACCGTTCTTTCAGTATGATTGATACTGGAGGGATTGACGACGTCGATGCTCCCTTCATGGAGCAAATCAAACACCAAGCAGAAATCGCTATGGAAGAAGCTGATGTCATCGTCTTTGTGGTGTCTGGGAAAGAAGGAATCACAGATGCAGACGAGTACGTAGCCCGCAAACTCTATAAAACCCATAAGCCTGTTATCCTTGCTGTTAACAAGGTTGACAATCCCGAGATGCGAAATGATATTTTTGATTTCTATGCGCTAGGATTGGGCGAACCGCTGCCAATTTCGTCTGTCCACGGTATCGGTACGGGTGATGTGCTGGATGCCATTGTGGAAAATCTACCACACGAAGTTGAAGAAGAAAATCCAGACGTGATTAAATTTAGCTTGATTGGCCGTCCTAACGTTGGAAAATCAAGTTTGATTAACGCTATTTTGGGAGAAGATCGCGTGATTGCTAGTCCAGTAGCTGGAACAACGCGTGATGCCATTGATACCCATTTTACAGATACGGATGGACAAGAGTTTACCATGATTGATACGGCTGGTATGCGTAAGTCAGGTAAAGTCTACGAAAATACAGAAAAATACTCTGTCATGCGTGCTATGCGTGCCATTGACCGTTCAGATGTTGTCTTGATGGTCCTCAATGCCGAAGAAGGTATCCGTGAGTACGACAAGCGTATCGCAGGTTTTGCCCACGAAGCGGGTAAAGGAATGATCATCGTGGTTAACAAATGGGATACTCTTGAGAAAGACAACCACACCATGAAGAACTGGGAAGAAGATATCCGTGAGCAGTTCCAATACCTGCCTTACGCACCGATTGTCTTTGTTTCAGCTCTAACCAAGCAACGTCTCCACAAATTGCCTGAGATGATTAAGCAAATCAGCGAAAGCCAAAACACGCGTATCCCATCAGCTGTCTTGAACGATGTCATCATGGATGCCATTGCTATCAATCCAACACCGACAGACAAAGGAAAACGCCTCAAGATTTTCTACGCAACCCAAGTGGCAACCAAGCCACCAACCTTTGTCATCTTTGTCAATGAAGAAGAACTCATGCACTTCTCTTACTTGCGTTTCTTGGAAAATCAAATCCGCAAGGCCTTTGTCTTTGAAGGAACCCCGATTCACTTGATCGCAAGAAAACGCAAGTAAGCCTTGCATATTTTTCAATAAGAATAACTTAAAAGAAGGCTAGTATGTCTTCTTTTTTTCTATAAAATAGGTGAAAAAATCCTGTCCAATAGAAGGGAAAATCTGTCATCAAAATTCAATCATTTTCTTAACTTTTGTAACCTATTTGTAATGAAAATGCACTTTCTTTGTAAAAATCAAAATGCTATAATTCCTTAAATCAATTTTCCTTTATCAGGGAGGTTATTATGAAAAGAATCAAATTATTTAAAAATAGTTTGTTGGTTCGCTTGCTTGGATTGCTGATGGTCTTTCTATTCTTGTCAGCATTCACAGCACCTGAAAAACCAGAGTACGGAATCTATGATCCCAATCACTATCTGACTGATGATACAATCAGACTGATCCAAGGCTTGAATAAGGTAAATAGTCAAAAAGCAGAAAAATTCCAAGTGGGCGTTTACGTTGTGAAAAGCCTGGATGGAGAAACAATCGAAACTGTAGCTAACGAAACAGCTAGAGCTTGGAAGATTGGCTACTCGGGAGACAACAACGGCGCCTTGATTGTGGTCGCTGTTGAGGATAGAAAATCACGGATTGAAACCAGTAATAATGTGGCCAGTAAGATCACGGACTATCAGACCAATAGATTTTTGAAAACAGCACGACCTTACTTTCAAAAGGGAGACTACAGCAATGGAGTTCTTTCTATAGCAAACAATCTCAACTACATGTTTTATAGTGGATCGAGTACGACTGCTTCAAGTTCTAAAAGTAGTTACGACTATGCTACTAATTCTAGTCGTCTAAAAGAAATTGAAAAATATACCGCTGAGAGTCGATCTTCGAAACAGCATCGAAAAAGCAGTTCGAGCGACGGAGTTATCGGATTTGGAGTTCTCATTTACTTTATCGTGATGATTATCGGATTTCTATTTGGTGGTCGTGGTGGCGGTTCACGTGGAGATGATTCTGGCGGTGGCTGGTGGGGCGGTGACTCATCAGACTCAGGTTCCTCTTGGTCTGATTCGGGCTCCTCTTGGTCTGACTCAGGCTCCGACTCATCTGGAGGCTGGGACGGCGGTGGCTTTGATGGCGGTGGTTCGTCTGATGATTGGTGAATGATCATATATTGCTCAAACCGATTTCTCCATACAGTAAGGTGACTCCTTTGCAAGAGTTCACTCCTTAATTAAAAATAAAAACAAAGTTTGGGAAATTGATTTAAAATCTGAGTATTTTCTCAGAAAAGTTGATAAAAGAAAGTGTTAAGGTTTTGATATGAAACAAAATAAAGTAATTCTCTCAATAGTGGCGATCTTTTTTGGACTACTAGTTCTGGGAAGTTGTTCCGCAGTGACGACCTATAATGGTCTGGTTGGTGAACAGACTAAAGTGGAGCAGGCTCAGGCCGATGTTTCGACAGCCCTCCAACGTCGTTCGGACTTGATTGGTAACTTGGTGGAGTCCGTTAAAGGACAAATGAATCATGAAACCGAAGTCTTTACCAAGATTGCTGATGCTAGAGCTAAAATCGGTAGTAGCTCAGTAACTTCGGAAGAAAACCAAAAGGCTCAGGGAGAATTGAGCTCTGCTCTTTCCCGCTTGATTTCCTTGACGGAGAATTATCCAGAACTCAAGAGCAATCAAAATGTTGAGCAACTAATGGTCGAACTTTCAGGAAGTGAAAATCGTATCTTTGTAGCACGCAAGGATTATAATAAGGTCGCAGCTGAGTACAATCAAAAGTTGAGAAGTTTTCCAACCGTGCTTTTTGCGAATATGATGAACTTTAAAGAAGCTGAAACCTTTAAAGAAACAGAAGAAGCCAAGACAGTTCCTAAGGTCGATTTTGGAACATCTTCATCAAGTCAATAAAGTGAATCAGCCTATGAATAAAGTAATTTTTCTAGTATGACTAGTGATTTCAAATCCGAACCTGGAAAGCTTTTTCCAGGTTTTTTTGGTATAATAAAAGGGAGGAGACAGTGACTCAAATGGAGGTTTGCTATGGAGAAAACAAAAGCCTTTCTTGAAGCGCACTACAAGAGATATACTCTTACGATTTGCCTTCTCTGGTTCCTCATGTTTTTCCTTCCTTGGGATTGGCAAATAGGAGGAGTTTCAGTATATTATTTCGTTATGAAAAAACTCTTCGTGGTCTTTGGCGTTTTATCCATCCTATACTCCGTGCTGATTAAAAAAATCAGTCTTCTCATCTTTGGAATTATCTTTTGCTTGGCCTTCTGGATCAATCTCTTTTGGTATTTTGGGATACTGCCTGTATTCTTGGGAAATTAAACATTAAAAAATGAAGGACTAGACTAGTAGCTAGTCCTTTTTTCCCCTTTGTAAAACAAGGATTCTTTCTTGAAAAATAATAGTAAATATGCTAAAATGAAAAGAACATTCTAAAATATTCAGAATAAAAAGTAAGGAAAATCATGGCTAATATTTTAAAAACGATTATTGAAAATGATAAAGGAGAACTTCGCCGTCTAGAAAAGATGGCTGATAAGGTTCTTAATTATGAGAGCCAAATGGCTGCGATGTCAGACGAAGAGCTAAAAGCAAAAACTGACGAATTTAAAGAACGTTACAACAAGGGTGAATCACTTGATTCATTGCTATATGAAGCTTTTGCGGTAGTACGTGAAGCAGCAAAACGTGTCCTCGGGCTTTTCCCTTATAAGGTTCAGGTCATGGGTGGGATTGTTCTTCACCATGGTGACGTTCCAGAGATGCGTACCGGTGAAGGGAAGACCTTGACAGCGACTATGCCAGTGTACCTCAATGCCCTTGCAGGTAAAGGGGTTCACGTAGTTACAGTCAATGAATACCTAACAGAACGTGACGCGACTGAAATGGGTGAATTGTACTCATGGCTCGGTTTGTCAGTAGGGATTAACTTGGCAGCAAAATCTCCAATGGAGAAAAAAGAGGCTTACCTTTGCGATATTACCTACTCAACCAACTCAGAGATTGGTTTCGACTACCTTCGTGACAACATGGTCGTTCGTGCAGAAAACATGGTGCAACGTCCACTCAATTATGCCTTGGTCGATGAGGTTGACTCGATCTTGATCGACGAAGCCCGTACTCCTTTGATTGTTTCAGGTGCTAATGCAGTTGAAACGAGTCAGCTCTACCATATGGCGGATCATTTTGTGAAGTCTTTGGACAAGGATGATTATATTATTGACATTCAGTCTAAGACGATTGGTTTGTCTGATTCTGGGATTGACAAGGCTGAGAGCTATTTCAAACTGGAAAATCTCTATGATGTCGAAAATGTAGCTCTTACACACTTTGTTGACAATGCCCTTCGTGCCAACTATATCATGATTCTCGATATCGACTATGTGGTTAGTGAAGAGCAAGAAATCTTGATCGTCGACCAATTTACAGGTCGTACTATGGAAGGCCGTCGTTACTCTGATGGTTTGCACCAAGCGATTGAAGCTAAAGAGGGTGTGCCGATTCAAGATGAGACCAAGACTTCAGCTTCTATTACCTACCAAAACCTCTTCCGTATGTATAAGAAATTGGCAGGTATGACAGGTACTGGTAAAACAGAAGAAGAAGAGTTCCGTGAAATCTATAACATTCGTGTTATCCCAATCCCAACTAACCGTCCAATCCAACGTATCGATCACTCAGACCTTCTCTATGCCAGTCTTGATGCGAAGTTTAAGGCTGTAGTTGAAGATGTAAAAACTCGTCACCAAAAAGGTCAGCCGGTCTTGGTAGGTACAGTTGCAGTTGAAACGAGTGACTTCCTTTCTAAGAAACTGGTAGAGGCGGGTGTCCCTCACGAAGTCTTGAATGCGAAGAACCACTACAGAGAAGCGCAAATCATCATGAACGCTGGTCAGCGTGGCGCCGTTACTATCGCAACCAACATGGCCGGTCGTGGTACCGACATCAAGCTTGGTGAAGGGGTTCGTGAGCTTGGTGGACTTTGCGTTATCGGTACTGAGCGCCACGAAAGTCGCCGTATTGATAATCAGCTTCGTGGACGTTCAGGACGTCAAGGAGACCCAGGTGAGTCACAATTCTACTTGTCTCTTGAAGATGATTTGATGAAACGTTTTGGTTCAGAACGTTTGAAAGGTGTCTTTGAACGTCTCAACATGTCTGATGAAGCTATCGAATCTCGCATGTTAACGCGTCAAGTTGAAGCAGCTCAAAAACGTGTGGAAGGAAACAACTACGATACTCGTAAACAAGTCCTTCAATACGATGACGTTATGCGTGAACAACGTGAAATCATCTATGCACAACGTTATGATGTCATTACTGCAGACCGTGACTTGGCACCTGAAATCCATGCTATGATCCGTCGTACCATTGGCCGAATCGTAGATGCACATGCTCGTTCGAAAGAAGATGAAAAACTGGAAGCAATCCTGAACTTTGCTAAGTATAACTTGCTCCCAGAAGATTCAATCAGCCGTTCAGATCTTGCAGGTCTGTCAGATCAGGCCATCAAAGATGAACTTTTCCAACGTGCCTTGAAAGTCTATGACAGCCAAGTTGCTAAGCTTCGTGACGAAGATGCAGTAAAAGAATTCCAAAAAGTCTTGATCCTACGTGTTGTAGACAACAAGTGGACAGACCATATCGATGCTCTTGATCAGTTGCGAAATGCTGTTGGTCTTCGTGGATATGCCCAAAACAATCCTGTCGTAGAATATCAAGCAGAAGGTTTCCGCATGTTTAATGACATGATTGGATCAATTGAATTTGATGTGACCCGCTTGATGATGAAAGCACAAATCCACGAACAGGAACGTCCTCAAACTGAACACAATATCAGTACAACTGCGACTCGTAATATCGCAGCGCAGCAGACTCAGCTTCCAAAAGATGTGGACTTGAGCCAAGTCGGACGAAATGACCAATGTCCATGTGGATCTGGTAAGAAATTTAAAAACTGTCATGGTAAGAGACAATAATATGAGATAAGATACAGGCGGATACCTGGTGAAAATCATTTTTTACTTGGTGTCCGTTTGCTTTATAAGGAGATGAATCATGGTATTTAAAGCTAAAAGTCCTAAAATTAACATTGAAGAAGTTCGCGCCTTGTCTAAATTAGAGGGGGCGGCTCTTGCGAGAAAAAAACAACGTGATCAGGAATTGGAAGCTATCATCCGTGGAGAAGACCAGCGTGTTCTTTTGGTGATTGGACCATGTTCATCTGATAATGAAGAGGCAGTCCTCGAGTATGCTAAGCGCCTGTCTGCCTTGCAAGAAGAGGTCAAAGACCGTATCTTTATGGTCATGCGTGTCTATACAGCTAAACCTCGTACCAATGGAGATGGCTATAAGGGCTTGATTCATCAACCAAATGCTAAAGAAGCACCTAGCTTGATCAATGGAATCAAGGCTGTTCGCCAACTGCACTACCGTGTGATTACCGAGACTGGTATGACAACAGCGGATGAGATGCTTTATCCTGAAAATCTTCCGCTGGTGGATGATTTGATTTCTTATATGGCTGTTGGAGCTCGTTCTGTAGAGGATCAACAGCACCGTTTTGTAGCGAGTGGAGCAGACTTTTCAACAGGATTTAAAAATCCAACATCTGGAAATCTCAATGTTATGTTTAACGGGATTTACGCAGCGCAAAATAAACAGAGTTTCCTTTTCCTCGGTAAAGAGGTGGAAACAACAGGGAATCCATTGTCCCACGCCATTCTTCGCGGTGCCTTGAATGAATACGGGAAAAATATTCCTAACTACTACTATGACAATTTGATGGATACCATTGATCAGTATGAAAAGATGGGCTTGGAAAATCCCTTTATCATCATCGATACCAATCATGATAATTCGGGCAAGCAGTACATGGATCAAATCCGTATCGTTCGTCAGACCTTGATTAACCGTGACTGGAATGAGAAGATCAAAAAATATGTTCGTGGTTTTATGATTGAGTCCTATCTAGAAGATGGACGTCAAAATGAGCCAGAAGTTTTTGGTAAGTCCATTACAGATCCGTGTCTAGGATGGGACAACACAGAAGCACTTGTTCGCGAAATTTACCAAACGCTAGGAGAGTAAGATGGCATTTATCGAAAAAGGTCAAGAAATTGATATTGAAGCAATCAAGGCTGCGACCCAGTTGTCACCTGAAGTCTTGCGTTATAAGGAAGTGCGAGATCAAGAGTTGGCAGCCATCATCTCGGGTGAGGACGACCGAATTCTTTTGGTAATGGGACCTTGCTCTTCTGACAATGAAGAGGCTGTTTTGGAATATGCCCGCCGTTTAGCTGACTTGCAGAAAAAAGTTGCGGATAAAATCTTTATCGTCATGCGTGTCTATACAGCTAAACCTCGTACCAATGGAGATGGCTATAAGGGTTTGATTCATCAGCCAAATGCTAGTGAGGCTCCTAGTCTCATCAATGGTTTGCAGGCTGTTCGTCTGCTCCACTACCGTGTGATTACGGAGACGGGATTGACTACGGCTGACGAGATGCTTTATCCGTCTAATCTCCTTTTGGTCGATGATCTGGTCAGCTACCATGCTGTAGGAGCTCGTTCAGTGGAAGACCAGGAACACCGCTTTGTAGCCTCTGGGATTGATGCTCCAGTTGGGATGAAAAATCCGACATCCGGAAACCTTGGGGTTATGTTTAATGCTATCTATGCAGCTCAAAACAAGCAAACCTTCCTTTACCATGGCCAAGAAGTGGAGACTTCAGGAAATCCCTTGGCCCACGTTATTCTTCGTGGCGCCATGAACGAATATGGTAAAAATGAACCCAACTTCTACTATGAAACCCTCTTAAACGCTATCAACCGTTATGAGACCATGGGACTTGAAAAGCCCTTTATCATCATCGATACCAATCATGACAATTCTGGCAAGCAGTATATGGAACAAATCCGCATTGTTCGCCAATCCTTGCTGAATCGTGACTGGAATGAAAAGATTAAAAAGACGGTTCGAGGCTTTATGATCGAATCTTACCTAGCAGATGGTCGTCAAAACCAACCAGAGGTCTTTGGCTGCTCCATAACTGACCCTTGTCTAGGTTGGGAAAATACAGTAGCCTTGGTAGAAGAAATTTATACTACCTTAACAAAATAAGTGAAAAGGATGGAGTTGGGGGAATCTCAGCTCCTTTTGATGAGTATGATAGTTGGACACGGAATTGACATCGAAGAATTGGCTTCGATAGAAAACGCAGTTACACGACGTGAGGGCTTTGCTAAGCGCGTGCTGACCCCTAAAGAAATGGAGCGTTTTGCCAGTCTCAAAGGGCGCAGACAAATCGAATACTTGGCAGGTCGTTGGTCGGCTAAGGAGGCTTTTTCCAAGGCTATGGGGACAGGAATTGGCAAACTGACCTTTCAGGATTTGGAAGTTTTGAACAATGAACGAGGCGCGCCTTATTTTAGTCAGGCACCATTTTCAGGAAAGATTTGGCTATCTATCAGCCACACAGATCAGTTTGTGACAGCCAGTGTCATTTTGGAGGAAAATCATGAAAGCTAGTCCACATAGACCGACCAAGGCTCTGATATATCTGGGAGCCATTCGACAAAATATCCAGCAAATGAGTGATCATATCCCTGAAGGAACGCTCAAGTGGGCAGTGGTCAAGGCCAATGCCTATGGTCATGGAGCAGTTGCTGTTGCCAAGGCTATTCAAAATGATGTTGATGGATTTTGTGTTTCCAATATTGATGAAGCTATTGAACTTCGTCAGGCTGGACTTAACAAGAAAATTCTCATCTTAGGAGTTTCTGAGCTAGAAGCCGTTGACCTAGCTAAAGAATACGACATCACCATGACAGTGGCTGGGCTGGGGTGGATTCAAGCGCTCTTAGCTAGGGAGACAGATTTATCTGGCTTAACTGTCCACCTCAAGATTGATTCAGGAATGGGACGAATTGGTTTTAGAGAAGCCAGTGAAGCGGATCAGGCTCATGCCTTGCTCCAACAACACGGCGCTCGTGTTGAGGGAATTTTTACCCACTTTGCGACTGCAGATGAAGAATCAGACACTTATTTTAATACCCAGTTAGAACGATTTAAAACTATTTTGGCAAGTATGAAGGATGTTCCAGAGCTGATTCATGCCAGCAACTCGGCAACGACCCTCTGGCATGCAGAGACTATTTTCAATGCGGTTCGTATGGGAGATGCCATGTATGGCCTGAATCCTAGTGGAGAGGTCTTGGACTTGCCCTATGATTTGACTCCAGCCTTGACCTTGGAGTCTGCCCTTGTTCATGTCAAGACAGTTCCGGCTGGAGCTTGCATGGGCTATGGGGCGACCTATCAGGCGGATAGTGAGCAAGTCATTGCGACGGTGCCAATCGGTTATGCGGATGGTTGGACACGAGACATGCAGAATTTCTCCGTCTTGGTAGATGGACAAGCGTGCCCAATCGTCGGTCGGGTTTCAATGGATCAAATCACCATTCTATTACCTAAGGTTTACCCTCTAGGAACAAAAGTAACCTTAATTGGCTCCAACGGTGACCAGGAAATCACAGCTACTCAGGTAGCGACCTATCGTGGAACTATTAACTATGAGGTGGTTTGTCTCCTCAGCGACCGCATTCCGAGAGAATATTATTAAAAAGAAAGGAGTGGAGCATGAATTTACACCAACCCTTGCATGTCTTACCTGGTGTGGGACCAAAGTCAGCAGAGAAATACGCCAAACTAGGAATTGAAAACTTGCAAGACCTCTTGCTCTACTTTCCTTTCCGTTATGAAGATTTCAAGACCAAGCAGGTGCTAGAGTTGGAAGATGGAGAAAAGGCTGTTCTGTCTGGTCAGGTAGTGACTCCTGCCAGTGTCCAGTATTATGGTTTCAAGCGCAATCGCCTGCGTTTTAGCCTCAAGCAGGGAGAGGTCGTTTTTGCGGTGAATTTTTTTAACCAACCCTATCTGGCTGATAAGATAGAGTTAGGTGCAACTCTTGCTGTCTTTGGGAAATGGGACCGTGCCAAGGCCAGTTTGACTGGGATGAAGGTTCTAGCTCAAGTGGAAGATGACCTCCAACCGGTTTATCGTCTGGCTCAAGGAATCAATCAGGCCAGTCTGGTCAAGGTCATTAAGACAGCCTTTGATCAGGGGTTGGACCTCTTGATAGAGGAAAATCTTCCCCAGTCTTTACTTGATAAATACAAACTCATGTCCCATTGTCAGGCTGTCCGTGCCATGCATTTTCCTAAGGATTTGGCAGAATACAAGCAGGCCCTTCGTCGGATCAAATTTGAGGAACTCTTTTATTTTCAGATGCAGTTGCAGTCACTCAAGTCTGAAAATAGAGTTCAGGGAAGCGGTCTGGTTCTGAATTGGTCTCAGGAAAAAGTGACAGCCGTTAAAGAAAATCTTCCTTTTGCCCTGACCTCAGCTCAGGAAAAGAGTTTGCAGGAAATTTTAACTGATATGAAGTCGGACCACCACATGAATCGTCTCCTGCAAGGGGATGTGGGGAGTGGAAAAACGGTGGTCGCTGGCTTGACTATGTTTGCGGCAGTGACGTCTGGCTATCAGGCAGCTCTCATGGTGCCAACAGAAATCCTAGCAGAGCAACACTTTGAAAGTCTACAGGGTCTCTTTCCAGACTTGAAACTCGCTCTCTTGACTGGATCCTTGAAAGCTGCAGAAAAAAGAGAAGTCTTGGAGACCATAGCAAAGGGTGAGGCTGATTTGATTATCGGAACTCATGCTTTGATACAAGATGGAGTGGATTATGCTCGTCTTGGATTGATTATCATTGATGAGCAGCACCGTTTTGGTGTGGGGCAAAGGCGTATTTTACGTGAAAAAGGGGACAATCCTGATGTCCTCATGATGACGGCAACTCCCATTCCACGAACTTTGGCCATCACAGCCTTTGGTGATATGGATGTTTCCATTATCGACCAGATGCCAGCAGGACGGAAGCCTATTGTGACGCGCTGGATTAAGCATGAGCAGTTGCCTCAGGTCTTGACTTGGTTAGAGGGAGAAATTCAAAAAGGTTCTCAAGCCTACGTCATCTCTCCCTTGATTGAAGAATCAGAAGCTCTGGATCTGAAAAATGCCATTGCCTTATCTGAGGAGTTGACAGCTCATTTTGCTGGTATGGCTGAAGTGGCTCTTTTACATGGTAAAATGAAAAGTGATGAAAAAGACCAAATCATGCAGGATTTCAAAGAGCGAAAAACAGATATTCTCGTTTCGACAACTGTTATCGAGGTTGGGGTCAATGTCCCTAATGCGACCGTCATGATTATCATGGATGCCGACCGGTTCGGTCTCAGCCAACTTCACCAACTCAGAGGCCGTGTGGGTCGGGGGGACAAGCAGTCCTATGCTGTTCTTGTGGCTAATCCCAAGACGGATTCTGGGAAGGACCGCATGCGCATCATGACAGAAACGACTAATGGATTTATCCTTGCGGAGGAAGATTTGAAAATGCGTGGTTCTGGTGAGATTTTTGGAACCAGACAATCAGGACTGCCGGAGTTCCAAGTGGCGGATATCATCGAAGATTTTCCGATTTTAGAAGAAGCCAGAAAAGTTGCCAGCTACATTAGTTCGATAGAAGGTTGGCAAGAGGATCCAGAATGGCGCATGATTGCTCTCCACCTAGAAAAGAGAGAACATCTGGATTAAGCCTTTTCTAAGAAATCTATAAGCTAGCTTTTAGGTTTGGGTCTTATACTAGAGTCATCAAAAAGAAACGAAGACTCTCACATGACTATTAAAGTAACCTACCAAAAGAAATTCCAAACCACCAGACTAGAGAAAGGAGCTAGCACCTATTGATACACAGAGAGCGGAAACGCTCTTTTTATTTTTATGAAATGGTCGGCTATAAATCAAACTTAGTCAAGTGATAAAAAGATATTAGTCTCCAAGCCTATTTACTCTTTGACTGAAGCTTGATATAATGACCCCATCTGAGTAAGGAGGTGTGAAAAGAATGTTAGAAACCAGAACGATTGCGATCCAGGATAGGTATGGAGAACGATTCCAGCATTGTTGGGGATGTGGTCCAAAGAATGATTTAGGTTTACATTTAAAAACCTATCCAAGTGTAGATGGGAGTAGTTGTATTAGTCGGATAAAGCTTGAGAATGCTTATACTGGTGGAGTTCCTTCAAATGTCTTTGGAGGAATGATAGCGACTATTTTTGATTGCCATGGTACGGCGTCAGCAGCTTGGTTTGCCCATCATCAAAAAGGGTTGGAACTGACGGAATCAACTGTGATAGGACGTTTTATTACTGCTCGCTTGGAGATTGATTACCTTAGTCCTAGTCCAATTGAAGATGAAATTGTAGTCACTTCTACATTGGAGAAATTAGGAAAAAGGAAAGCAATTATTTCTATGGAGATGACAGTGGCTACTAAAGTCCGTGCCAAAGCCAAAATGGTAGCAGTTGCTGTGAAGGATCATATGTAAAACGGAGGATTAGAAGTTTAAGATTTTAAAACTACTTTCAAACGATGCGTTTGAGGGAGGAGAATTTAAAATCACTTTCTGTTTACCATTCTTTCTTGCATTGCTTTTCTAGATATGCTACAGTTATGATAACGATTACAAATTAAAAGGAGCACGCTATGAAAAACCCAGCTTTGTTAGAAGAAATCAAGACCTATCTAGGACGGGATGAAGTTCCAGAAGATTTTGATGCTTTCTGGGATGAGGAAGTCAAAAAAGTTTCAGTCCTTCCTGCCTACCAGTGGGAGGAAAAGGATTTCCATATTCCTCAAGTAAGGTGCTATGAACTGACCTTTGAGGGAACTAATGAAGGCAAGGTCTATGCACGCGTCGTCCTTCCAAAGACTGAGGAGAAGGTTCCGCTAATTTTCCATTTCCATGGATACATGGGGCGTGGTTGGGACTGGGCTGACATGCTGGCCTATACGGTGGCTGGTTACGGTGTTGTTTCCATGGATGTGCGGGGCCAGTCGGGCTATTCGCAAGACGGCTTGCGCTCTCCACTAGGAAATACGGTGAAGGGGCATATCATCCGTGGTGCTGTGGAAGGTCGGGAACATCTCTTTTATAAGGATGTCTATCTGGATATTTACCAGTTGATCGAAATTGTTGCTAGTCTACCTCAGGTAGATGAGGAAAGACTTTCTAGCTATGGCGCCTCACAAGGAGGGGCTTTAGCCCTGGTTGCAGCGGCGCTCAATCCTAGGATTCAGAAAACAGTTGCCATCTATCCTTTCTTGTCTGACTTTAGACGAGTGCTTGAGATTGGCAATACCAGTGAAGCCTATGATGAACTCTTCCGTTATTTCAAGTTCCACGATCCTTTCCATGAAACAGAGGAGGAAATCATGGCGACCCTTGCCTACATCGATGTGAAAAATCTTGCCCATCGCATTCAAGGTGAGGTCAAGATGATTACGGGCTTGGATGACGATGTTTGCTATCCTATTACCCAGTTTGCAATTTACAATCGTCTAATTTGCGAAAAGGCCTATCGCATCATGCCTGAGTATACCCACGAAGCCATGAATGTTTTTGTCAATGACCAAGTTTATAACTGGCTCTGTGGTAGTGAGATTCCTTTTAAGTACGCAAGATAATGAATGAGAGAGCCCAGGAGCTCTCTTTTTTGTTTTTTAATAAAAATTATTTAAAATAGATGACTCTCTGAAACTACTTTCAGGATAGTCTGTTCTATAAAATAGTTTTGAAACTGAAATCTATTCTACTACAAGTTATTGAAAGCGCTTAACAAATGATATATAATAAGCCCATAAGAACAAGAAAGGGAGGAAAGAGGATGCCACAGATCAGCAAAGAAGCCTTGATTGAACAAATCAAAGATGGAATCATTGTCTCTTGCCAGGCACTTCCTCACGAACCGCTTTATACAGAAGCGGGAGGAGTCATTCCCTTGCTAGTCAAAGCGGCTGAGCAAGGTGGAGCAGTCGGTATCCGAGCAAACAGTGTTCGCGATATCAAGGAGATTAAGGAGGTTACGAAACTTCCGATTATCGGGATTATCAAACGTGACTATCCGCCACAGGAGCCTTTCATTACAGCTACGATGAGAGAAGTTGATGAACTGGCTGAACTAGACATTGAGGTCATTGCTCTGGATTGTACCAAACGTGAACGTTACGATGGTTTGGGAATCCAAGACTTTATCCGACAAGTCAAAGAAAAATATCCGCATCAACTCTTAATGGCTGATACCAGTACGTTTGAAGAGGGAATCGCAGCAGTTGAAGCAGGGATTGATTTTGTTGGAACAACTCTATCAGGCTACACCTCTTATAGTCCCAAAGTAGATGGTCCAGACTTTGAACTGATCAAAAAACTGTGTGAAGCAGGGGTGGATGTCATCGCTGAAGGTAAAATTCATACACCAGAACAAGCTAAGCAAATCCTTGAATATGGGGTGCGAGGTATCGTTGTTGGTGGAGCTATTACTAGACCAAAAGAGATTACGGAACGCTTTGTTGCCGGTCTTAAATAACACAATCTCAAAAAAGAGGAGAGTGGTCGATGCGTCGGATGAAATGAAAACGTATACAAATATAAACTTACTCATTATCCAATATGGATACGCTTATCAATTAGGAGAATACAAATGAAATTTAGAAAACTAGCTTGTACAGTACTTGCGGGCGCTGCGATTCTTGGCCTTGCTGCTTGTGGTAACTCTGGTGGAAGTAAAGATGCTGGAAATTCTGGTAGCGATAGCGGAAAAACAGAAATCACTTGGTGGGCATTCCCAGTCTTCACACAAGAAAAAACGGGCGATGGTGTTGGAACTTATGAAAAATCAATCATCGAAGCTTTCGAAAAAGCAAACCCAGATGTAAAAGTGAAATTGGAAACCATCGACTTCAAGTCAGGACCTGAAAAGATCACAACAGCTATCGAAGCAGGAACAGCGCCAGACGTACTTTTTGACGCTCCAGGACGTATCATCCAATACGGTAAAAATGGTAAATTGGCTGAGTTGAACGACCTCTTCACAGACGAATTCGTCAAAGATGTTAACAACGAAAACATCGTACAAGCAAGTAAGGCTGGCGACAAAGCTTACATGTATCCAATCAGTTCAGCACCATTCTACATGGCTATGAACAAGAAAATGTTGGAAGATGCTGGAGTTGCAAACCTTGTAAAAGAAGGTTGGACAACTGATGACTTTGAAAAAGTTTTGAAAGCGCTTAAAGATAAAGGCTATACACCAGGTTCATTGTTCAGTTCTGGTCAAGGGGGAGACCAAGGAACACGTGCCTTCATCGCAAACCTTTATGGCGGTTCTGTAACAGATGAAAAAGTAACGAAATATACAACCGACGATCCTAAATTTGTCAAAGGTCTTGAAAAAGCTGCTAGCTGGATTAAAGACGGTTTGTTGAACAATGGTTCACAATTTGACGGTGGAGCAGATATCCAAAACTTTGCGAACGGTCAAACTTCATATACAATCCTTTGGGCACCAGCTCAAAACGGTATCCAAGCGAAACTCTTGGAAGCAAGTAAGGTAGACGTGGTAGAAGTACCATTCCCATCAGACTCTGGTAAACCATCTCTTGAATACCTTGTAAACGGATTTGCAGTATTTAACAACAAAGATGACAAGAAAGTCGCAGCTGCTAAGAAATTCGTTCAATTCATCGCTGATGACAAAGAATGGGGTCCTAAAGACGTTGTTCGTACAGGTGCCTTCCCAGTTCGTACTTCATTTGGCAAACTTTATGAAGACAAACGTATGGAAACAATCAGCAGCTGGACTAAATACTACTCACCATACTACAACACTATCGATGGATTTGCTGAAATGAGAACACTTTGGTTCCCAATGTTGCAATCTGTATCAAATGGTGACGAAAAACCAGCGGATGCTTTGAAAGCCTTCACTGAAAAAGCTAACGAAACAATCAAAAAAGCTACAAAACAATAAGCACTAAGTCAGATTGATTCCCCCCCTTTTCCCTGTGCACTACGGTGTAAGAAAAGGGGGACTTTTGTTTGAAATGGTAGGAACTGTCACGAAATTAAAATGAAGTTCTTACATAAGCGAATCTTAAAAAATTTCATTTTGGTTTTAAAACAGTTCAAGAAAATCAAAAACTATTCTATTTGAAAGAGAGGTGCCGACTGTGAAAGTCAATAAAATTCGTATGCGGGAAACAGTGATTTCCTATGCTTTCCTAGCACCAGTGTTATTCTTCTTTGTCATCTTTGTCTTGGCTCCTATGATTATGGGGTTCATTACAAGTTTCTTTAACTACTCCATGACTAAATTTGAGTTTGTGGGCTTGGACAACTACATTCGTATGTTTAAAGACCCTGTCTTTATGAAGTCTTTGATCAATACCGTTATTCTGGTTATTGGATCTGTTCCAATTGTGGTTCTCTTCTCGCTCTTTGTAGCATCTCAAACCTATCATCAAAATGCGATTGCTCGATCTTTCTATCGTTTCGTCTTCTTCCTACCGGTTGTAACAGGTAGTGTTGCCGTAACAGTTGTATGGAAATGGATCTATGACCCTCTATCAGGGATTTTGAACTTTGTCCTCAAGTCAAGTCATATCATCAGCCAAAACATTTCTTGGTTGGGTGATAAAAACTGGGCTTTGCTAGCGATTATGATCATCCTTTTGACAACATCTGTTGGGCAACCGATTATCCTTTATATCGCTGCTATGGGAAATATTGATAACTCACTTGTTGAAGCAGCGCGTGTTGACGGTGCGACTGAGTTCCAAGTGTTCTGGAAGATCAAATGGCCTAGCCTTCTTCCAACAACTCTTTACATCGCGATTATTACAACCATCAACTCATTCCAATGTTTCGCCTTGATTCAGCTCTTGACATCTGGTGGTCCAAACTACTCAACAAGTACCTTGATGTACTACCTTTACGAAAAAGCCTTCCAATTGACAGAATACGGCTATGCAAATACCATCGGTGTCTTCTTGGCAGTGATGATTGCCATTGTCAGCTTTGCTCAATTCAAGATCCTCGGAAACGACGTAGAATACTAAAGAAAGGAGACAGTTATGCAACCTACACAAAAGAAACCTTTAACAGCTTTCACTGTTATCTCAACGATTATCTTGCTCTTGTTGACCGTACTGTTCATCTTTCCATTCTACTGGATCTTGACAGGGGCCTTCAAATCACAGCCTGATACCATTATGATTCCGCCACAGTGGTTCCCTAAAATGCCAACCATGGAAAACTTCCAACAACTCATGGTGCAAAACCCTGCTATGCAGTGGATGTGGAACTCTGTATTTATCTCACTGGTAACCATGTTCCTAGTCTGTGCAACCTCTTCCCTAGCAGGTTATGTCTTGGCTAAAAAACGTTTCTATGGTCAACGCATCCTCTTTGCAGTCTTTATCGCTGCCATGGCACTTCCAAAACAAGTTGTCCTTGTACCATTGGTACGTATCGTCAACTTCATGGGAATTCACGATACTCTTTGGGCAGTGATTTTGCCTTTGATTGGATGGCCATTTGGGGTTTTCCTCATGAAACAGTTCAGCGAAAACATCCCAACTGAATTGCTTGAATCAGCTAAAATCGACGGTTGTGGTGAGATTCGTACTTTCTGGAGCGTAGCCTTCCCTATTGTGAAACCAGGATTTGCAGCCCTTGCAATCTTTACCTTCATCAATACTTGGAACGACTACTTTATGCAGTTGGTTATGTTGACTTCACGTCAAAACTTGACTATCTCACTCGGGGTTGCGACCATGCAGGCCGAAATGGCAACCAACTACGGTTTAATCATGGCAGGTGCAGCTCTTGCAGCCGTGCCAATCGTAACCGTCTTCCTTGTCTTCCAAAAATCCTTCACTCAGGGTATCACTATGGGAGCTGTTAAAGGATAAGACCTTGCGAAAATCGAATTCAAACTACGTCAGCATCACCTTGACATACTTAAGTATTGCATTCGGCTAGCTCCCTAGTTTGTTCTTCAATTTTCATTGAGTATAAGAGAATATAAAGTTATAAGTGTCTACAAAATGGAGAGAATGCAGTTACTTCATGAGGTTTTGTCAGACACTTATAAACTTAATTTATGATTCAAGTTAACTATCAGAAATGAAGGAAACAGTATGATTTTTGACGATTTGAAAAACATCGCCTTTTACAAGGGGATCCATCCCAATCTAGACAAGGCTATCGACTATCTCTACCAGCACCGTAAGGATTCTTTCGAACTCGGTAAGTATGAGATTGACGGGGACAAGGTCTTTCTAGTTGTTCAGGAAAATGTCCTCAATCAAGCTGAAAATGATCAGTTTGAGCACCATAAGAACTATGCAGATTTGCATTTGCTGGTAGAAGGACATGAATATTCGAGCTACGGTTCACGTATCAAAGACGAAGCGGTAGCATTCGATGAAGCGAGCGACATTGGCTTTGTCCATTGTCATGAACACTACCCACTATTGTTGGGCTATCACAATTTTGCAATTTTCTTCCCAGGAGAACCGCACCAGCCAAATGGCTATGCAGGTATGGAAGAGAAGGTTCGCAAATATCTCTTTAAAATTTTGATTGATTAAAAGAATCAGGAGGAGTAAACATGGCACAAAAAGGAGTAAGCCTTATCAAGGCAGCATTTGATACAGATAATTTTCTCATGCGTTTCAGTGAGAAGGTCTTGGATATCGTGACAGCCAATCTTCTTTTTGTCGTCTCTTGTTTGCCCATCGTGACGATTGGAGTGGCGAAAATCAGCCTTTACGAGACCATGTTTGAGATTAAGAGAAGCAGGCGAGTACCTGTTTTCAGAACCTATCTAAGAACCTTCAAGCAAAATCTGAAACTGGGTTTCCAGTTAGGTTTGCTGGAGTTGGGCATAGTTTTGTTGAGTCTTTTAGACCTCTATCTTTTCTGGAGTCAGACAGCTTTACCTTTCCAGATTGTGAAAGCTATTTGTTTGGGGATTCTCATCTTCCTCACTCTGGTGATGTTGGCTAGTTATCCCATCGCTGCGCGCTATGATTTGTCTTGGAAAGAAGTGCTGCAAAAAGGGCTTATCTTGGCAAGTTTTAACTTTCCGTGGTTCTTCCTCATGTTAGCCATTCTCTTTCTCATTGTGATGGTTCTTTATCTATCCGCCTTCACTCTCCTTTTGGGTGGGTCGGCTTTTATCCTCTTTGGTTTTGGCTTGCTAGTCTTTCTCCAAGCAGGTTTGATGGAGAAAATCTTCAGCAAATACCAGTAGGATGATTTGTTTCTGAAACTACTTTCAATCGTTACAGTTTCTAAAATACAAGTAGAAACTAAAATCTAAGTGTATACAAGATATTGAAAGCGATTTTCACAAGGTGTATACTAAACTTGTAAAGAATAGAACTGCTCTCAGCAGAAAAAAGAAATCTTAGGAGAAAATCTATGTCAGATTTGAAAAAATACGAAGGTGTCATTCCAGCCTTCTACGCATGTTATGATGATCAAGGAGAAGTAAGTCCAGAGCGTACGTGTGCTTTGGTTCAATACTTCATTGATAAGGGAGTTCAAGGTCTCTATGTCAACGGTTCTTCTGGTGAATGTATCTACCAAAGCGTAGAGGACCGCAAGTTGATTTTGGAAGAAGTCATGGCAGTTGCCAAAGGAAAATTGACCATCATCGCTCACGTAGCTTGCAACAATACTAAAGACAGTATGGAGCTTGCTCGCCATGCGGAAAGCTTGGGAGTAGATGCTATCGCAACAATCCCACCTATTTACTTCCGTTTGCCTGAGTACTCAGTTGCTAAATACTGGAATGACATTAGTGCTGCAGCACCAAATACAGACTATGTTATCTACAACATTCCCCAATTAGCAGGTGTTGCTTTGACTCCAAGTCTTTATACTGAAATGTTGAAGAATCCTCGTGTTATCGGTGTTAAGAACTCTTCTATGCCAGTTCAAGATATCCAAACCTTTGTCAGCCTTGGTGGAGAAGACCACATCGTATTCAATGGTCCAGATGAACAGTTCCTAGGTGGTCGCCTCATGGGTGCTAAGGCTGGTATCGGTGGTACTTATGGTGCGATGCCAGAACTCTTCTTGAAACTCAATCAGTTGATTGCAGAGAAAGATTTGGAAACAGCGCGTGAATTGCAATACGCTATCAATGCAATCATTGGTAAATTGACTGCTGCACATGGAAATATGTACGGTGTGATCAAAGAAGTCTTGAAAATCAATGAGGGACTTAACATTGGATCAGTTCGTTCACCATTGACACCAGTGGCTGAAGAAGATCGACCAGTTGTAGAAGCAGCAGCAGCCTTGATTCGTGAAACCAAGGAGCGCTTCCTCTAATCCATAAGGAGGTATTTATGACACACTACGTTGCAATTGATATTGGTGGAACCAACATCAAATATGGTTTGATTGACCAAGAAGGCCAACTTGTTGAATCGCATGAAATGCCAACTGAGGCGTATAAGGGTGGACCCCATATCTTACAAAAGACAAAAGATATCGTTGCCAGCTATTTAGAAAAGGGTCCGGTAGCAGGTGTTGCCATTTCTTCTGCAGGAATGGTGGATCCTGACAAGGGTGAAATCTTCTATGCTGGTCCGCAAATTCCGAATTATGCAGGAACCCAGTTCAAGAAGGAAATCGAGACTAGCTTTAATATTCCTTGTGAAATTGAAAATGATGTCAACTGTGCTGGTCTTGCTGAGGCAGTATCTGGTTCAGGCAAGGGAGCGAGTGTGACACTTTGTTTGACCATTGGAACAGGTATCGGTGGTTGCTTGATTATGGATGGGAAAGTTTTCCATGGATTTAGCAATTCAGCCTGCGAAGTCGGTTATATGCATATGCAGGATGGAGCTTTCCAAGATCTTGCTTCTACCACAGCCTTGGTGGAGTATGTAGCAGCAGCTCATGGTGACTCAGTCGACCAGTGGAATGGCCGACGCATCTTCAAGGAGGCCACAGAAGGAAACAAGGTCTGCATGGCTGGCATTGACCGCATGGTAGATTACCTTGGAAAAGGTCTGGCAAATATTTGCTACGTTGCCAATCCAGAAGTGGTCATTCTCGGTGGCGGGATCATGGGGCAAGAGGCTATCCTCAAACCGAAGATCCGCACAGCCTTGAAGGCGGCCTTGGTGCCAAGCCTAGCTGAAAAAACACGATTAGAATTTGCCCATCACCAAAACACAGCAGGTATGTTGGGTGCCTATTATCATTTTATACTCAATGAAAATCAAAGAGCAAATTAGGAAGCTAGCCGTAGGCAGTACTTGAGTACGGCAAGGCGAAGCTGACGTGGTTTGAATTTGATTTTCGAAGAGTATCAAAACAAAACAATCCTAGTTTGGTTCAACCAAACTAGGATTTTCTAACGCGTTTTTGTCTACGATAGCCATTGAGTTTTTTATTTTCCCAATAGCTATTAAAGATTTTCTCCTTGCTTTCACGATTGATTTCCAAAAAGTAGGCATAAACCAAATCTATAAGGAAGAGCATGGGGAGTTGAGCAGATATCCGTTGAATGTAGGAAGGCTGGCTGTGGCTAGCAACAAGAACGGTTTCTGTATAGGCCTGACTATTTTTGTTTGGAGCGCTGGTAAAGAGGATGGTCTTGGCCCCCATCTCTTTTGCGTCTAATAGACTGTCTAAAATAGAAGGAGTTGTACCAGAAAGTGAGAAACCGAGTACTAGACAATTTTCATCCATGATGCTGGTCGTCCATGCAAAGCCGTCCTGATCGGTTAAGGCTTCACAGACCACACCCAGACGCATGAAACGCAATTTCATTTCACGAGCGACAAGACCGGAACTGCCTGTTCCAAAGAAGTAGACACGCTCAGCATCTTCGATTAACTGGGCGACGCGTTCCAGTTGTTCTTCGTCAATCAAATCCTGCGTTTGTTCTCGCATGATACTGTAGCTTCGCAAAACACGTTTGGTCAAAGGACTATGTTTGTGGGAATGAGTGTCCGGTTTACTAGCCTGATGCTGGTATTGAAAGACGAATTCTCGGTAGCCTGTAAAACCACACTTTTTGGCAAAGCGGGTCAATGCTGCTTGGGAGATGTGTAATTTCTGGGTGACTTGCTGAGAAGAAAGATCATCTTGGATCGTTTCAGGTTGTAAAAAATAGCGAGCGATTTCTTGCTCGAGCTCGGTTAATTCTTCAAAATGGAGGTCGATTATGGTTGCGATGTCTGGCTTGTTCATGAGGCTCCTTTTTATGAGTCAAATTCTTAAAGGTTAACGCTTTCCTAACTATTACTATCATTATATCATAGAAGTTAGGATAACCAAATAAAAAGGCATTTTCGGTTGAAAGTCAAAAAATGCTTCGACTTTTCCAAGAGTTTCTCCGTAAAATATGGTACAATGAAATGTACTGAACATCACCTGTTTGCTCTATTGTTTTATATGTAAATAAAGGTGAAAATCGGAAATTTTTCTAGAAAAGAGTCTTAGTTGTATGAGAAAATTCAATAGCCATTCGATTCCTATTCGGCTTAATTTACTGTTTGCCATTGTTATCCTGTTGTTTATGGCCATTATTGGTCGATTGTTATACATGCAGGTGCTCAATAAAGATTTCTATGAAACAAAATTGGCCTCAGCCAGCCAGACAAGGGTAACAACCAGTTCAGCTCGTGGACAGATCTATGATGCGGCAGGGAAACCCTTGGTAGAAAACACTGTCAAGCAGGTTGTTTCTTTCACACGAAACAATAAAATGACAGCAGCTGAATTGAAGGAGACAGCCAAGAAACTTCTCACATATGTGAATGTGACCTCCCCTAATTTGACAGACCGTCAGATTGCAGACTACTACTTGGCGGACCAGGACGTTTACAAAACAACAGTCGAATCCTTGCCAAGTGATAAACGCCTAGATTCAGATGGGAACCGCTTATCTGAAGCGACTCTCTACAATAATGCAGTTGAAAGTATTGACGTGAGTCAACTCAATTATACAGATGACCAGAAAAAGGAAATCTATCTCTTTAGTCAGCTCAATGCCGTTGAAAATTTTGCGACGGGCACCATTTCTACGGATGCCTTGAATGATACCCAAGTTGCTCTCGTTGCATCA
The DNA here is from genome assembly GCF_015561235.1 of Streptococcus oralis. GTDB lineage: Bacteria > Bacillota > Bacilli > Lactobacillales > Streptococcaceae > Streptococcus > Streptococcus oralis_BK. Next base: position 108,587 of record NZ_JADMTC010000001.1, read on the forward strand.
GCATCCAAGGAATTACCAGGGATTAGTATTTCAACTTCATGGGATCGGAAAGTCCTAGACACTTCTTTGTCTTCAATTGTAGGTAGTGTATCAAGTGAAAAATCAGGTCTTCCAGCGGAGGAAGTGGACGCTTATTTGAAAAAAGGGTATTCTCTCAATGACCGAGTGGGAACTTCCTATCTTGAAAAGCAATATGAAGATGTTCTTCAAGGCAAACGCTCCGTCAAAGAAATCCACCTCGACAAACACGGAAATATGGAAAGTGTGGAAAATGTCGAAGAAGGAAGTAAAGGAAACAACATCAAGTTAACGATTGACCTAGCTTTCCAGAATGGTGTGGACGACCTACTCAAGAGCTACTTCAACTCAGAGTTGGGTAACGGTGGAGCAAAGTACTCTGAAGGAGTCTACGCTGTAGCTCTTAATCCTAAAACCGGTGCAGTTCTGGCGATGTCGGGTGTCAAGCATGATGTCGAATCCGGTAAATTAAGTTCAGATTCGCTTGGAACAATAACCAACGTCTTTGTGCCAGGATCTGTTGTTAAGGCAGCGACCATCAGCTCTGGTTGGGAAAATGGAGTCTTGTCAGGTAATCAAACCTTGACAGACCAGCCGATCGTTTTCCAAGGTTCGGCCCCTATCAATTCATGGTATACCTTGTCCTATGGCTCTTTCCCGATTACAGCAGTTGAGGCTTTGGAATACTCTTCTAATGCCTACATGGTTCAAACTGCGCTAGGAATCATGGGACAAACCTACACGCCAAATATGACAGTCGCAACGGGACAGTTAGAGACTGCAATGGGCAAATTGAGATCAACCTTTGGGGAATACGGACTCGGAGCTTCAACAGGGATTGACCTCCCAGATGAATCCACAGGATTTACGCCGAAAGAATTTGATTTGGCCAACTATATTAATAACGCCTTTGGCCAGTTTGATAACTACACACCTATGCAGTTAGCCCAGTATGTCGCAACCATTGCAAACAATGGCGTACGATTGGCTCCTCACATCGTTGAGGGAGTTTATGGAAACAATGAACAAGGTGGCTTAGGTAATCTAGTTCAAGAAACAGCCACCAAGGAACTGAACAAGATCAATATCTCAGAAGCGGATATGGCCCTCTTGCACCAAGGTTTCTATCAAGTTTCGCATGGAACGAGCGCTCTGACAACTGGTCGTGCCTTTTCAAATGGCGCAGCCGTTTCCATAAGCGGGAAAACGGGAACGGCCGAAAGTTATGTTAATGGTGGTCAAAAGGCCAATAATACCAACGCAGTTGCTTATGCTCCGTCCGATAATCCTCAAATCGCGGTCGCAGTCGTCTTTCCTCATAACACCAACCTAACAAATGGTGTCGGACCTTCAATCGCGCGTGATATCATCAATCTTTATAACCAACAACATCCAATGAATTAGAAAGGAACTTATGCTGTATCCAACACCTATTGCCAAGTTAATTGATAGCTATTCGAAGCTTCCAGGTATCGGGATCAAAACGGCTACTCGTCTCGCCTTCTATACCATTGGAATGTCTGATGACGATGTCAATGAATTTGCAAAAAATCTCCTATCTGCCAAGCGGGAATTGACCTATTGTTCCATCTGTGGTCGCTTGACCGATGATGATCCCTGCTCTATCTGCACAGATCCGACTCGAGACCAGACAACGATCTTGGTGCTAGAGGATAGTCGCGATGTGGCTGCTATGGAAAACATCCAAGAATACCACGGACTCTATCATGTCTTGCATGGACTCATTTCTCCGATGAATGGCATCAGCCCAGACGATATCAATCTCAAGAGCCTCATGACCCGTCTCATGGATAGTGAGGTTTCAGAGGTGATCGTGGCAACCAATGCGACAGCAGATGGGGAAGCGACGTCTATGTACCTCTCTCGTTTGCTCAAACCAGCTGGTATCAAGGTCACTCGCCTAGCACGAGGCCTAGCCGTGGGAGCAGATATCGAGTATGCGGATGAGGTCACACTTTTACGAGCCATTGAAAATCGGACAGAGTTGTAGGTGAAGACCAGTTTACAAACTCAATTCATTATACAAAAATCGAGGAGACCGACTTTGTTTTTATCGGTCTCTTTTTATGTTTTTTGAAGATCAGTATTAGCTTCAAGTTTTAAAAAAGAAGCAAATATGATATACTAAAGAACGAATATTCTATTAGAATTAGGACAAACAATATGAAACAAACAATTATTCTTTTATACGGCGGACGCAGTGCAGAACGTGAAGTGTCTGTATTGTCAGCTGAAAGTGTCATGCGTGCGGTCAACTACGACCGTTTCACAGTCAAGACTTTCTTTATCAGCCAGTCAGGTGACTTTATCAAGACTCAGGAATTTAGCCAGACTCCAGGTCAAGAGAATCGTCTCATGACCAATGAAACGATTGATTGGAATAAGAAAGTTGCACCAAGTGCCATCTACGAAGAAGGTGCAGTGGTCTTTCCAGTTCTTCATGGCCCAATGGGAGAGGATGGCTCTGTTCAAGGATTCTTGGAAGTTTTAAAAATGCCTTATGTAGGTTGCAATATCTTGTCATCTAGTCTTGCCATGGATAAAATTACGACCAAGCGAGTTCTAGAATCTGTCGGAATTGCCCAAGTTCCTTATGTGGCCGTCGTCGAAGGTGATGATGTGACTGCTAAAATTGCTGAAGTTGAAGAAAAATTGACTTATCCAGTCTTCACAAAACCATCAAACATGGGGTCAAGTGTCGGTATTTCTAAGTCTGAAAACCAAGAAGAACTCCGCCAAGCTTTGGAACTTGCCTTCCAATATGACAGCCGTGTCTTAGTAGAGCAAGGGGTGAATGCGCGTGAAATCGAGGTTGGTCTCTTGGGCAACTACGATGTGAAGAGCACTTTGCCAGGTGAAGTAGTCAAGGATGTTGCCTTTTATGACTATGATGCCAAGTATATTGACAACAAGATTACCATGGACATCCCAGCCAAGATTAGTGATGATGTGGTAGCTGTCATGCGTCGAAATGCTGAAACCGCCTTCCGTGCGATCGGTGGCCTTGGTTTATCTCGTTGTGATTTCTTCTATACAGATAAGGGCGAGGTTTTCCTAAACGAGCTCAATACCATGCCAGGTTTTACCCAGTGGTCTATGTACCCACTACTTTGGGACAATATGGGAATCAGCTACTCAGACCTAATCGAGCATTTGGTTGACCTTGCTAAGGAGAGCTTTAATAAGCACGAAGCGCATTTACTATAAAAATGAAAGAGGGGGTAGAAGCCAGGAACATCGCCTGCAAGGTGATTAGAGTTCTCAGACTTCAACCCTTTTTAAAGGAGTAGAAATGAAACTAACAATCCGTGAAGTCGCCCAAGCTGTTGGGGCTAAAAATGATGTCAGCATATTTGAGAATGTCCAGTTAGAAAAGGCTGAGTTTGACAGTCGTTTGATTGGGACGGGAGATTTGTTTGTGCCCCTCAAAGGTGCGCGTGATGGTCATGACTTTATCGAAACAGCTTTGGAAAATGGTGCAGCAGTAACCTTGTCTGAGAAAGAGGTTGCAAATCATTCCTACATTTTAGTAGATGATGTTTTGACTGCTTTTCAAAGGCTAGCAGCCTACTATCTTGAAAAAACAGCGGTTGATGTCTTTGCGGTAACGGGTTCAAATGGTAAGACAACGACCAAGGATATGTTGGCGCATTTACTGTCAACAACCTACAAGACCTACAAAACTCAGGGCAATTACAATAACGAGATTGGCCTTCCCTACACAGTTCTCCACATGCCTGAGGGAACAGAAAAGTTGGTCTTGGAGATGGGGCAGGACCACTTGGGAGATATCCATCTCTTGTCTGAATTGGCCCATCCAAAGACAGCCATCGTGACCTTGGTTGGAGAAGCTCATTTGGCCTTTTTCAAAGACCGTTCAGAGATTGCTAAAGGAAAAATGCAAATTGCAGATGGTATGGCTTCAGGTTCTTTGCTTTTGGCACCAGCCGACTCCATTGTAGAGGACTACTTGCCAGCTGATAAAAAGGTGGTTCGTTTTGGGCAAGGGGCAGAATTGGAAATCACAGACTTGGTCGAACGCAAGGATAGTCTGACCTTTAAGGCCAATTTCTTGGAACAAGCCCTTGATTTGCCAGTGACTGGTAAGTACAATGCCACTAATGCCATGATTGCATCCTATGTTGCCCTACAAGAAGGAGTTTCAGAGGAGCAAATTCACCAGGCCTTCCAAAATCTTGAATTGACGCGTAACCGTACTGAGTGGAAGAAAGCAGCCAATGGAGCAGATATCCTGTCAGATGTCTACAATGCCAATCCAACTGCTATGAAGTTGATTTTGGAGACATTCTCTGCCATTCCAGCCAACGAGGGTGGCAAGAAAATTGCGGTTTTGGCGGATATGAAGGAATTAGGTAGCCAGTCTGTTCAACTCCATAACCAGATGATTTTGAGCCTCTCGCCAGATGTGCTGGATACGGTTATTTTCTATGGAGAAGATATTGCGGAATTAAGCCAACTTGCCAGTCAAATGTTTCCAATCGGCCACGTTTTCTACTTTAAAAAAACAGCCGACGAGGATCAATTTGAAGACCTTGTCAAGCAGGTCAAGGAAAGACTCGGTGCCAATGACCAGATTTTGCTCAAAGGCTCGAACTCCATGAATCTAGCCAGGTTGGTAGAAAGTTTAGAAAATGAATGCAAGTGATTTTGCCAAGTATCTGCAAAGAATGATTGCCATTACAGATACTGGATTAACCTTTACAAAAGATCCTTTCGACCGCGAGCGTTACGAGGACTTGCGAAGCCTGTTATCTGAAATGTTGAATCAGGGATTAGATATAGATGCAGAAGAAGTGGCAGAAGTCTTGAAGCCAACGTCCGCTTATGCGACTCCGTTAATGGACGTCCGTGCTTGGATTGTTGAGGATGAAAAAATTTGTCTGGTTAGGGGAAAAGGAGAGGATAGTTGGGCTTTGCCAGGTGGATTTGGTGAAGTTGGTTATTCTCCAACAGAAAATATTCTTAAGGAAATTGAAGAAGAAACCGGTTTTACAGCAAAAGCTGAAAGGTTACTTGCAGTTTTTGATACCAATCGTTTCCAACTACAGAGCAAACAATATGCAAAGTTTGTCTTTGAATGTCAGCTTCTTGATGGACAATTTCAAGAAAATCAAGAAATTGCTGAGCTTCAATTTTTTGCCATTGACCAATTGCCAGTCTTATCTGAAAAACGCATCACCAAGGAGCAAATGGAGATTCTTTGGCAAGTTTATAGAGGACAAAGAGACCAATATGTCGATTAGTTTGTGCTAGAGAAGTCGACAAATCAAAAAAGGGTGTCTGTAAAGTGCATTTCTGCAATACAAATGATATAATAGGTTGCGAATTTAAGACGTAAGTGTTCTATGAATAGCATAGAATCAAGTTTTTTCAAAAAATTTAAAAGCTGGAGAAAGTGAATTTTTTACCGCCTCTAGCTAGATGAACGAGGAATAGAATATGAATTTGTGGGATAAATTATTTACCACGCAGATATCAGAACCGCCCCAGTTTGAACTCCACTGGTATATTGGTTTGTTATGTTTACTGGCCTTTACTTTCTACGCTTCTTATCGTTTTCGCGACAAAGTGGCTTACCAACGATTTATTCAGATTCTTCAATCTGTTCAACTGATTGTTCTGTATGGCTGGTATTGGGGAAACCATTTGCCCCTGTCAGAAAGTTTACCTTTCTATCATTGCCGTGTAGCCATGTTTGTCTTGCTCCTGATCCCGGGAACCTCTAAGTACAAGCAATACTTTGCCCTTCTAGGAGTCTTTGGAGCAACAGCAGCTCTGACTTATCCACTATTTGATCCTTATCCGTTTCCACACGTGACCATCCTGTCCTTCATTATCGGACATGTGGCACTTTTGGGAAATGCCCTCTTATACTTGTTTAAAAACTATGAAGCTTCCCTGCTCAACTTCAAAAATGTAGCGGTGATTACCTTCACTCTAAACGCTTTGATATGGGTTGTTAATTTAGTTGTCAGTGGGGATTATGGTTTCTTAACGAGACCGCCACTTGTTGGAAATCACGGACAACTTTTGAATTACCTTATTGTTTCGAGCGTTATCGTGATAGCAATTTGCGTAACAGCAAAATTGCTAGAGATTTTTTTACAGCAAAAATCGGAAGAATTTATTCAAGAGAAGGTCTAAAAAGACCTTCTTTTTTTGATGGGTTATAAATATTATCGAATTGTTGACAAGAACATCAAAAACTTTTTCCAGAAGAAAAAGTTTCTAATATTTTCTCAAAAAACATGCAGGAAATTTACGAAAAACTAAGCATGATTAGTTTTTTTGTGTTATAATATTCTTTGAATAGCTATGCCCAAACATAGTTATTAAATAGAAGTGAGAAACTTGGAAGATAGAGAGGATGCGATGTAATGACTAGAGATGGTTTTTTTACAGGCTTAGATATCGGAACTAGCTCCATTAAGGTGTTAGTTGCAGAGCATAGAGATGGCGAAGTAAATGTAATTGGTGTTAGTAATGCCAAAAGTAAAGGTGTAAAAGACGGAATTATTGTTGATATTGAAGCAGCTGCTTCAGCAATCAAATCCGCAATCACACAGGCAGAAGAGAAAGCAGGCATTTCTATCAAGTCTGTCAACGTTGGTCTGCCAGCAAATCTCTTGCAGGTCGAACCAACACAAGGAATGATTCCTGTAACATCAGATACAAAAGAAATCACAGATCAGGATGTTGAAGATGTTGTTAAGTCAGCTTTGACAAAGAGCATGACTCCTGATCGTGAAGTGATTACCTTTATTCCAGAAGAATTCATCGTGGATGGTTTCCAAGGAATCCGTGACCCTCGTGGTATGATGGGTGTTCGCTTGGAAATGCGTGGTCTGCTTTACACAGGTCCTCGTACGATTCTACACAATCTTCGCAAGACAGTTGAGCGTGTAGGCATTCAGGTTGATAATGTGATTATTTCACCTTTGGCGATTGTAAACTCAGTTCTCAATGAAGGCGAACGTGAATTTGGTGCAACTGTCATTGACATGGGTGGAGGTCAGACTACTGTAGCGACTATCCGAAACCAAGAATTGCAATTCACCAACATCTACCAAGAAGGTGGAGATTACGTTACAAAAGACATCTCTAAAGTCTTGAAAACATCTCAAAAGATTGCAGAAAGTTTGAAACTGAACTATGGTGAAGCTTATGTTCCGCTAGCAAGTAACGAAACTTTCCAAGTTGAAGTAATTGGCGAAGTAGATCCTGTTGAAGTGACAGAAAGCTACTTGGCAGAAATTATCTCAGCACGCATCAAACATATCTTTGACCAAATCAAACAAGAGTTGGAAAGAAGACACTTGTTAGATCTGCCAGGGGGTATCGTCCTTATCGGTGGAAATGCAATTTTGCCGGGCGTTGTTGAATTAGCCCAAGAAGTATTTGGTGTTCGAGTAAAACTCTATGTACCAAATCAGGTTGGAATTCGCAACCCTGCATTTGCTCACGTGATTAGTTTATCTGAGTTTGCTGGTAAATTGACTGAAGTCAATCTTCTTGCTCAAAAAGCAGTTAAAGGAGATGAATTTCTTCGTCAAAAACCAATCAACTTTGGCATTCCAAATCAACGTTTGAATCCTGTGGCGCAACCAAGCCCAACACAGACAACTCCAGTTGAAACTGTGCAGGAAACTCCAGTTGCTCCAAAGGAAGAATTCCAAGCAAGTTCTCAAAGTAAACCGAAGCTAACAGAACGTTTCCGTGGTTTAATCGGAAGCATGTTTGATGAATAAAAGAGGATAAGAAATTATGACATTTTCATTTGATACAGCAGCAGCTCAAGGCGCAGTTATTAAGGTAATTGGTGTCGGTGGTGGTGGTGGTAACGCCATCAACCGTATGGTTGACGAAGGTGTTGCTGGTGTAGAATTTATCGCAGCCAACACTGATGTACAAGCTCTTAGCAGTACGAAAGCAGAAACCGTTATCCAACTTGGTCCAAAATTGACTCGTGGTTTGGGTGCTGGAGGTCGTCCAGAAGTTGGACGTAAAGCTGCAGAGGAGAGCGAAGAAGCTTTGACGGAAGCAATCAGCGGTGCAGACATGGTCTTCATCACTGCTGGTATGGGTGGTGGATCTGGTACAGGTGCTGCCCCTGTTATTGCACGTATCGCTAAAGATCTTGGTGCTCTCACAGTTGGTGTCGTGACACGTCCTTTCGGATTTGAAGGAAGCAAACGTGGTCAGTACGCTGTAGAAGGAATCAATGAACTTCGCGAGCATGTTGATACTTTGTTGATTATCTCTAACAATAACTTACTTGAAATTGTTGACAAGAAAACACCGCTTCTTGAAGCTCTTAGTGAAGCAGATAACGTTCTTCGCCAAGGTGTTCAAGGAATTACCGACTTGATTACGAACCCAGGATTGATTAACCTTGACTTTGCTGATGTGAAAACTGTAATGGCAAACAAAGGGAATGCCCTTATGGGTATCGGTATTGGTAGCGGTGAAGAGCGCGTTGTTGAAGCAGCTCGTAAAGCGATTTACTCTCCACTTCTTGAAACAACTATCGATGGTGCCGAAGATGTGATTGTCAACGTTACTGGTGGTCTTGATTTAACTTTGATTGAAGCAGAAGAAGCTTCAGAAATCGTTAACCAAGCAGCTGGTAAAGGTGTAAACATCTGGCTTGGAACATCTATCGACGAAAGCATGAAGGATGAAATCCGTGTGACTGTTGTAGCGACAGGTGTTCGTCAAGAACGACTAGAAAAAGTAGTCGGGTCTGCTACCAACCAACCAGTTGGTCGACCATCAACTAAAACTCCACAAGCACACACATTTGACCGTCAATTCGACTTGGAAGAGACAGCAGAACTGCCTAAATCAAGTCCGCGTCGCTTTGAAACCAACCAAGCATCTGCTTTTGGAGATTGGGACTTGCGCCGTGAGTCAATTGTTCGCCAAACAGATCCCGTTGTTTCACCAGTTGAACGCTTTGAAACACCAGTTTCACAAGATGAGGATGAATTGGATACACCTCCATTCTTCAAAAATCGTTAATCAATGAATTTGAAAAAAAACACTGAATTAGTTTTTCAGCAAATTGCTGATGCTAGTCAAAAAGCCAACCGTAATCTAGATGCTGTTTCAGTAATCGCAGTGACAAAATATGTAGATGTACAAACAGCGGAAGCCTTGCTTCCGCTTGGCATCCATCATATCGGTGAAAATCGAGTTGATAAATTTTTAGAAAAATATCAGGCCTTGAAAGATTACCCAGTCACTTGGCATTTAATAGGAACACTACAGAGACGGAAAGTAAAAGAAGTAATCCCATATGTGGATTACTTTCATGCTTTAGACTCTCTAAAATTAGCACAGGAAATTCAAAAGAGAACAGATCATGTTATCAAGTGTTTCTTGCAGGTTAATATTTCTGGGGAAGAAAGCAAGCATGGGTTTTCAAAAGAAGAATTGCTAGAACTTTTGCCAGAATTGGCTAAGTTAGATCAGATTGAGTATGTTGGTTTAATGACCATGGCTCCTTTTGAGGCAGGCAGTGATGAATTGAAAAAAATTTTCAAGGATACGCAGGCTCTGCAAGCAGAAATTAGAGAAAAACAAATCCCTAATATGCCGATGACAGAGCTAAGTATGGGAATGAGTCGTGATTTTAAAGAAGCGATTCAGTTCGGCTCAACCTTTGTTCGAATCGGTACAGCATTTTTTAAATAGGAGAGAGCTATGTCTTTAAAAGATAGATTCGATAAATTTATAGATTATTTTACAGAAGATGGGGAAGAAACGACTAACTACCAGACTCAACAAGAGGAAACAGTTAGCCCAGCTATCTCATCTTCTAAAGAATTACCAGCACCTGCTCAGTCAGGATCAGCAAAAGATGCGAATATTACTCGCCTCCATGCTCGTCAACAAGAGTTGGCAAAGCAAAACCATCACTCAGATGAGAAAGTGACGATTGATGTTCGTTATCCAAGAAAGTATGAGGATGCAACTGAGATTGTTGATTTGTTAACTGGAAATGAAAGCATCTTGATTGATTTCCAATACATGACAGAAGTACAAGCGCGCCGCTGCCTTGATTACTTGGACGGAGCCCGTCACGTCTTGGCTGGAAATATGAAAAAAGTTGCGAGTACGATGTATCTATTGACGCCTGTCAACGTTATCGTGAATATTGAGGATATCAAACTTCCAGACGAATCACAAGGTGCCGAGTTCGGCTTTGATATTAAACGAAATAGAGCAAGATAATGATTTTCTTAATCCGTTTAATTCAAAATGCAGTTAGCATTTACTCCATCATTCTCGTTGCATTTGCTCTTCTTTCATGGTTTCCAAATGCCTATGAAAGTCAACTAGGTCGCTTAGTCATCAGACTTGCTCGTCCAGTTATCGAGCCACTTCGTAAGCTCAATTTACAATTTGCTGGTCTTGATTTTACGGTTTGGGCCGCGCTGATTCTGATCCAGTTTCTTGGAAATATCTTAACACGACTAGTACTATTACTATGACAGTAAATCGAGCCATTTATCAGCATTTTTCCCAAGATGATATTCCCTTTATTGATAAGGGATTAGAGTGGATCAAGCGGGTAGAAGATACATATGTACCGGTGCTTACACCTTTTATCAATCCCCATCAGGAACAGATCTTGAGGGTGCTAGCTGGGACATATGGACTGGGTTGCCAAAGTAGTGGTGATTTTCTTCCGACGGAGTCGGTTCGTGTTCTTCTGTATCCAGATTACTTTGAACCGGAAATATCAGACTTTGAAATGACCTTGTTAGAAATTTGCTATCCGAGCAAGTTTGAACAGCTGAGCCATGGAAAAATATTGGGAACAATCATCAACCAGCTAGGAATTGACCGTAAATTATTTGGTGATATCTTGGTAGATGAAAATAGAGCACAGATTTTTGTCAATCGTGATTTTATTCCTCTTTTTCAGGATGGAATAAGAAAGATTGGCAGACTTCCTGTATCGCTGGAGGAACGTCCTTTTACCGATAGGATTATATCTAAAATTGACTTTAGAGAACGAGAAATTTTAGTTTCGAGTTTTCGATTGGATGCCCTCTTATCAAGTGCCTTGAAATTATCTAGAAATCAAACCAGTCAACTAATTGAGAAAAAATCTGTCCAGGTAAACTATCATCTGGTTGAAAAAAGTGATTACCAGGTTGCCGTTGGGGATTTGATCAGTGTGAGAAAGTTTGGTCGTCTAAAAGTTGTCAAAGACAATGGACAGACAAAAAAAGACAAGATAAAATTAAGCATTCAATTATTATTAAGTAAGTGAGGAAAAGTATGCCAATTACATCGTTAGAAATTAAAGATAAAACCTTTGGTACAAGATTTAGAGGTTTTGACCCAGAAGAAGTAGATGAATTTCTTGATATCGTTGTTCGTGACTATGAAGATTTGGTTCGTAGTAATCATGACAAAGAAACACATATCAAGAGTTTGGAAGAACGTTTGTCTTACTTTGATGAGATGAAAGATTCCTTGAGTCAGTCAGTTTTGATTGCTCAAGATACTGCGGAGCGTGTCAAACAGGCTGCTCAAGAACGTTCGAACAATATTATTCAACAAGCTGAACAAGACGCTCAGCGTTTGCTAGAAGAAGCAAAATACAAGGCAAATGAAATTCTCCGTCAGGCAACAGATAATGCTAAGAAAGTGGCTGTTGAGACAGAAGAGTTGAAGAACAAGAGTCGTGTATTCCATCAACGCCTCAAGTCTACGATTGAAAGTCAATTGGCTATTGTTGAGTCATCAGATTGGGAAGACATTCTTCGCCCAACAGCAACGTATCTTCAAACAAGCGATGAAGCCTTTAAAGAAGTGGTGGGTGAAGTTCTTGGTGAAACTATTCCTTCACAACCTGAGGAAGAGCCTATTGATATGACTCGTCAATTCACACCAGAAGAGGTTGCTGAGTTGCAAGCTCGCATCGAGGCTGGAAATAAAGAATTGGCTGAGTTTGAAGCTCAACAAAATCAACATACAGATGAAAGTGAACAACATGAAGAGTCAGTTGACGTAGAAACTACTGCAGCAACTGAGGAAGATGCAAACAAAGAATCTGTTCTTATCCTATAAAAGTAAATGTGAGAACAAAATCTAACCAACTATATTTTCAGCGAGCAGGAGATGGTGTGAGCCCTGCAATCTCTAGTCGTTAGATTATCCTCTCAACAAATCCAGTCTGAAAACAGTAAGACTGGACGTTCCCCACGTTACGGGAAAAGAGGAAAAGAGACACTGTCTTTTTTCGAACAAAGGTGGTACCACGATTTTCGTCCTTTTTGGAAGTCGTGGTTTTTAATTTGTTAATATTTATAAAGGAGATACCATGAAACTCAAAGATACCCTTAACCTTGGGAAAACAGCTTTCCCAATGCGTGCAGGACTTCCTACCAAAGAGCCACTCTGGCAAAAGGAATGGGAAGATGCAAAACTTTACCAACGTCGTCAAGAATTGAACCAAGGAAAACCGCATTTTACCTTGCACGATGGACCTCCGTATGCAAACGGAAATATCCACGTTGGACATGCCATGAACAAGATTTCTAAAGATATTATTGTTCGTTCTAAGTCTATGTCAGGATTTTACGCACCTTATATTCCTGGTTGGGATACACATGGTCTGCCAATCGAGCAAGTCTTGGCAAAACAAGGCGTGAAACGTAAAGAAATGGACTTGGTTGAGTACTTGAAACTTTGCCGCGAGTATGCTCTTTCTCAAGTTGATAAACAACGTGAAGACTTTAAACGTTTGGGTGTTTCTGGTGACTGGGAAAACCCTTATGTGACCTTGACCCCGGACTATGAAGCGGCTCAAATCCGTGTCTTTGGTGAAATGGCTAAGAAGGGCTACATCTACCGTGGTGCCAAGCCGGTTTACTGGTCATGGTCTTCTGAGTCAGCCCTTGCAGAAGCGGAAATTGAATACCATGACTTGATTTCAACTTCCCTTTACTATGCTAACCGTGTCAAAGATGGAAAAGGTGTGCTTGATACTGATACTTACATCGTTGTTTGGACAACAACTCCATTTACCATCACTGCTTCTCGTGGGTTGACTGTTGGTGCAGATATTGATTATGTAGTCGTACAACCTGCTGGTGAATCTCGTAAGTTTGTGGTTTCTTCAGAATTGTTGAACAGTTTGTCTGAGAAATTTGGCTGGGCTGATGTTCAGGTCTTGGCGACTTATCGTGGGCAAGAATTGAATCACATTGTGACAGTCCACCCATGGGATACGGCTGTAGATGAGTTGGTAATCCTTGGTGACCACGTTACGACAGACTCTGGTACAGGTATCGTCCATACGGCTCCAGGTTTTGGTGAGGACGACTACAATGTCGGTGTTGCTAACGGCCTTGAAGTTGCTGTAACCGTCAATGAACGCGGGATCATGATGGCAAATGCTGGTCCTGAGTTCGAAGGTCAATTCTATGATAAGGTTGTTCCAACTGTTATCGAGAAACTGGGCGATTTGCTCCTTGCTCAAGAAGAAATCTCCCACTCATACCCATTTGACTGGCGTACGAAAAAACCAATCATCTGGCGTGCAGTACCACAATGGTTTGCCTCTGTATCTAAATTCCGCCAAGAAATCTTGGATGAAATTGAAAAAGTGAAATTCCACTCAGAATGGGGTAAAGTTCGTCTTTACAACATGATTCGCGACCGTGGCGACTGGGTTATCTCTCGTCAACGTGCTTGGGGTGTTCCCCTTCCTATCTTTTATGCTGAAGACGGAACGCCAATCATGACAGCTGAAACCATCGAGCACGTGGCTCAACTCTTTGAGGAACACGGTTCTATCATCTGGTGGGAGTGTGATGCTAAGGATCTCTTGCCAGAAGGATTCACCCATCCAGGTTCACCAAATGGCGAGTTCAAGAAAGAAACAGATATCATGGATGTTTGGTTTGACTCAGGTTCATCATGGAATGGGGTTGTAGTAAACCGTCCAGAATTGACTTACCCAGCAGACCTTTATCTTGAGGGTTCTGACCAATACCGTGGTTGGTTCAACTCTTCACTCATCACATCTGTTGCCAACCATGGCGTAGCGCCATATAAACAAATCTTATCACAAGGTTTTGCCCTTGACGGTAAAGGTGAAAAGATGTCTAAATCTCTTGGGAATACCATTGCTCCAAGTGATGTTGAAAAACAATTTGGTGCGGAAATTTTGCGTCTCTGGGTAACAAGTGTTGACTCAAGCAACGATGTGCGTATTTCTATGGATATCTTGAGTCAAGTCTCTGAAACTTACCGTAAGATCCGTAACACCCTTCGTTTCTTGATTGCCAATACATCTGACTTTAACCCAGCTCAAGATGCAGTGGCTTACGATGAGCTTCGTTCCGTCGACAAGTACATGACCATCCGCTTTAACCAACTTGTGAAAACGATTCGTGATGCTTATGCCAACTTTGAATTTTTGACAATCTACAAGGCCTTGGTGAACTTTATCAACGTTGATTTGTCTGCCTTCTACCTTGACTTTGCCAAAGACGTTGTTTACATCGAAGGTGCCAAATCACTCGAACGCCGTCAAATGCAAACAGTCTTCTATGACATTCTTGTCAAAATCACCAAACTCTTGACACCAATCCTTCCTCACACTGCGGAAGAAATCTGGTCATATCTTGAGTTTGAAGCTGAAGACTTCGTTCAATTGTCTGAATTACCAGAGGCTGAAACTTTTGCCAACCAAGAAGAAATCCTGGATACATGGTCAGCCTTCATGGATTTCCGTGGACAAGCTCAAAAAGCCTTGGAAGAAGCTCGTAATGCAAAAGTTATCGGGAAATCGCTTGAAGCACACTTGACAGTTTATCCAAACGAAGTTGTGAAAACTCTTCTTGGAGCAGTGGATAGCAATGTGGCTCAACTCTTGATCGTGTCAGAATTGACCATCGCTGAAGGACCAGCTCCAGAGAGTGCAGTAAGTTTTGAAGATGTTGCCTTTACAGTTGAACGCGCTACAGGTGAAGTATGTGAGCGCTGCCGTCGTATTGACCCAACAACAGCAGAACGCAGCCACCACGCAGTCATCTGTGATCACTGTGCAAGCATCGTAGAAGAAAACTTTGCGGATGCAGTCGCAGAAGGATTTGAAGCGAAATAATCAGAATAGACTGAGAAAGGTCGCTAAAATCATAAAAACGCATAATATCAAGAGTTCAAGTACCTTGATATTATGCGTTTTATCATGGGAAAATTTACTAGTCCATTTCCTTAAATGAAGTTCTTCCTGGCCTGTCCGTGTAGATAATTAACATAATCAACTATTCAGTTTTCTCATAATTTTATATTTCTACTAATTATAAAGAGACTATAGAACTTAAAATTATTTTTTGAGAATCAATATTTATTATAAAATTTTATAAGATTGTTTAATTTTTAGAGAAATTATGATAGAATAATACCTATAAAAATTTTAAGGAGATTATTATGAAAACAAATACACTTGCTCGTGTTAACGCTATTTTTGGTCTTATTTCAGGAATTATATTGCTTTTAGCGCCAGTCATCATGTTTATCATGGCTGTTGGAGCTGCTGCGGCAACTGAAGACGCAGATGTAACAGTTGGGACATTGACAGGGCTCTCAATTATTTTGTCATTGGTTAAAATTGCTGTTTTAGTGTTGGGAATTGTAGCTATAGTTTATTATAAAGATGATGAACGTGTTACGAATGCACCTTCTGTCTTGCTCATTGTAGGTGGTGCGGTCGGCTTGATTCCATTTTTAGGATGGGTAGGTGGAATTCTAACCATTATTGGTGGTTCACTTTACTTTGGAACATTGAAAAAATTTGTAATTGAAGAGTAGTAGTTTTCCAATTATTTGGACGGGACTATTTCATTCTCTATCGAGAACAATTATGATAGTACGATAAAGAGAAGACTGCTAAGCTCTTCTCTTTTTAGTTGATTTTAACTAGCTTTTTTGTGAAAAATTGTGTAAAATAGAATAGATAAACGAGGGAAACCTCGAAAAATAAAAGGAGAATCCATCTAATGGTAAAATTGGTTTTTGCTCGCCACGGTGAGTCTGAATGGAACAAAGCTAACCTTTTCACTGGTTGGGCTGATGTTGATTTGTCTGATAAAGGAACACAACAAGCGATTGACGCTGGTAAATTGATCAAGGAAGCTGGTATCGAATTTGACCAAGCTTACACTTCAGTATTGAAACGTGCGATTAAAACAACAAATTTGGCTCTTGAAGCTGCTGACCAACTCTGGGTTCCAGTTGAAAAATCATGGCGCTTGAACGAACGTCACTACGGTGGTTTGACTGGTAAAAACAAAGCTGAAGCTGCTGAACAATTTGGTGATGAGCAAGTTCATATCTGGCGCCGTTCATACGATGTATTGCCTCCTGCGATGCCTCATGATGACGAATACTCAGCTCACACTGACCGCCGTTACGCTTCACTTGACGATTCAGTCATTCCAGATGCTGAAAACTTGAAAGTGACTTTGGAACGTGCCCTTCCATTCTGGGAAGATAAAATCGCTCCAGCACTTAAAGAGGGTAAAAACGTATTCGTAGGAGCTCACGGTAACTCAATCCGTGCCCTTGTAAAACACATCAAACAATTGTCTGATGACGAAATCATGGGTGTAGAAATCCCTAACTTCCCACCATTGGTATTCGAATTCGACGAAAAATTGAACGTAGTTTCTGAATACTACCTTGGAAAATAATCTATAAACAGAAAGCCTAGGAATTCCTAGGCTTTTTGTTTTTGCTTCTGGTTTCCAACTAGTTGAAAAAACGTTATAAATGATAGTAAAGAGTTACTTAATTGTAAGAAAGAGAGAAAGACGATGGCTTACAGGCTCTTTGTCAACTGTAGTGGGTTGATGAAAAGGGCTAGTAAGGTGAAACGATCTAATCGAGTGGTTATTCTAGGGTAATTAAAAACGATTTATCGTGCTGAAAATTTAGAAATGGCAGTACAAGCTTTAGAGAACTTTATCGCTGAATGGAAGCCAAAGTATAGGAAAGTCATAGAAAGTCTGGAGAATACGGATAATCTTTTAACTTTTTTCTAGTTTCCCTACCAAATTTGGCACAGCATTTATTCGACAAAGCTCATTGAGTCTCTCAACAAAGAAATTAAACGTCAAACGAAAAAGAAGGTTCTTTTTCCTAACGAAGAAGCCCTGGACCGTTACTTAGTTACTTTGTTTGAAGATTATAATTTCAAGCAAAGTCAACGAATCCATAAAGGGTTTGGTCAATGTTCTGACACACTTGAAAGCTTATTTGATTAGCACTCCATAACTCTACTTGAGTGTTTACACATAATTATTGACAGTATCTAAAGCGTTTTTAGTGTAATTCGTATATAGTTGTTGACAAAACATTTTAACAGTAAAAGAGTGCAACTTTATTTGTTCACTCTTTTTTTGCGTATAACAGAAAAATTTTTGATAAATAGAATAGTATTGCTACTTATTTATCAAAAATTTACGATGATTAGACGAAAGAATACTTTGCCCCAAAAATAGCATTTAGAAATATTTAGAAGATAAATAATGTGTCGCAATGCTCCAAATGGTTAGTTTTCTAAGTGTAAGCTTGTTCTTAGGGGCAGGTCATTATTCCTTTACTAAAGGTAAAGAAATGGTGACTTTTAAGCCTGGATGATTGTCTAAAAAAACAATTTCACCTTGATGTAATTTAATAATTTGTTTGGTGATAACTGTTCCCATACCATGTGATTCATAATTAGTTGATTTTTGATTTAGCTCAGTAATTTTTTGAGCTGTAATATCTCCTTGATCCGCAATGACGATGAGCACTTTATTATCAGATAATTGATAAGTCAGATCAATCTGGTTAGAGCCGCTGTGCATAATACTATTAAGCAAGAGATTTCTAAAAGCTCTTGCTAATAAAGTTACCTCTCCTTTTACCAACACTGTCTCGGCAGGCAAATCAAAATGAAGTGTAATTGTTTCATAATTATTCAATATATCGGCAATTACTGTTCGTAGGACAGTAACCAAATCAAGATTGGAAAATTCGGAGTGACGCTTTTGGTTATCCAATAAGTAGCTCATATTGAGATTAGAAATCATTTCTTTCATAGTTTGAATCTGATTTTCAATTTCCTCTGTCTGCTTTCCTTTGCCATATTGCTGCTCTAACTGACTGTTATAACCTGATATGAGCATAAGAGGATTGCGTAAATCATGACTGACCCCTCTAATCCATTGCTCTTTCATCGTGTTGCTTTCTTCCAAAATATGAGATGTCTCATTGAGAGCCGTCTTAATTTCAGAGAAATTTCCCTTTTCTTTAAGAACGATATTTTGACCTTGAGATAAAGAAGTGACAGCAGTAATAATCGGCTCCATCTCCTTTTTAATACGCAACTTTGATCGGCTCAAAAGAATAAAAATAAGTAAAAGAATAATACCCAAGAAAACAAGTCCCAAACTGAGAAAATTCCTAATAAATTGCGTATTAGCATAGAAATTAAATTTTGCTAAGGAATGCTTTTTAGGATAGCCCAAAACTAAAATTTGCTGACCACGTACATAGGAGAAAACAGGGTAATCTTCTAAATACCAACGTGAAAATTTAACCATATCAGCATTCGTATAATGCCTTTTGAGTCCTTTAGGTAAATGATAAGATTGGACAATATTGCCATCTTGATTCAGTACCATAGCCCAAGTATTTTGTTTATCCATTTCAATTTTGCTGCTTTTATCAAAATTGAAATTATTCTCTTGACTCGATTGAGCGATTTTAGTGTAAAGTAGTTCCGGTTTTTCCTTTCCATAGAAACTAAAATAGGCTGAGAAAACCAAACCATAAACAAAAACAAGTCCTATGATTAAAGCCAAGATTAATAGAACATACCTGGTTAATAACTTAGTAAAAAATTTAACGGTATCCATTTAATTCACCTTTAGTTTGTAACCCAAACCTTTAACCGTTATTAAGCTTTCTGGTTTAGAAGGATTGGCTTCAATCTTTTGTCGAATCTTACGAATATGAGCCATTAGGGTATTATCATAGCCTTGGTATTGTAATCCCCAGACCTTTTCTAAGAGTTGGTCAAAAGTGACAATGCGATTCTTATTATCATATAGGATCTTAAGAATACTGTATTCCTTAGCTGTCAGCTGAATCTCTAGTTTTCCTTTGGTAATCAAGGCTTGGCTAAAATTCACCTGGCAAGCAGGCAAAACAAGGGTATCTTCCTTTTCGGGATAGGCTCTTTTTAAGATGGAAAGAATACGCAATTCCAAATCTCTTGGACGGAAAGGCTTGATAATATAGTCATCTGCCCCTAACTCAAAGCCCTGATATTGTTTTTCTATATCGGAGATTGCCGACAAAAACAAAACAGGAACCATTGAAGTCTTACGGATGCCCTTTAAAACTTCAAATCCTGATCCTTCAGGCAGCATAATGTCTAAAATAACTAAATCAAAAGATTTTTCTTCAAATTGCTCCAAAGCTTCTTTTTGTGATTGTACACTTGTTAGATTGCTAAACCCAGCAATGCTCAATGATTCTTGCACTATTTCTAAAATTTCTGGGTTATCGTCTAAAATTAAGATCTTCTGTTCTTTATAATTCATACTATTACCTCAACAAGACTAGTATAACACATTGCTTCCTTGGTCAAGGACTTTAAAGTAAAAATTAAGGAAGAATTAAGGTAATGAACAGGTTAAAATAAAGGAGGTTCATTATAATGAAATAGCGAAAGGATATAACATCACTCTAAGATTTTTAAAGGAGAAAACAAATGAACAATTATATCGTTGAAACCAACCAATTAAGTAAGGATTTTTCAGGTGAAGTAGCCGTTAATCAGCTCTCTATTCATATTAGAAAAAATGAAATTTATGGTTTTTTGGGACCAAATGGTGCTGGTAAGAGTACTGCTATGAAAATGCTTTTAGGATTGTTGCAACCAAGCCACGGTTCCATTAAGCTCTTTGGAAAAACCTTTAACAGCAATCAAATATCACTTCTCTCAAATGTAGGTTCTCTCATTGAAGAGCCCTCTTACTATGCTAATTTGACCGGCTATGAAAATCTTGAAATTATCCAAAAATTGCTTAAATTACCAAAAAGAAATATTGATGAAGTTTTAAAGATTGTCAAACTTTTCGATCAAAAAGACAAGCTAGTTAAAAACTATTCACTAGGCATGAAACAACGTCTAGGAATTGCACTAGCCATTGTTAAATTTCCTAAATTACTGATTTTGGATGAGCCAACTAATGGTTTAGACCCTGCCGGTATTCAAGAAATTCGTGAGCTCATCAAGTCCTTGCCACAAAAATATGATATGACTATTATCGTTTCTAGCCATATTCTTTCAGAAATTGAACAGATGGCTACAACTGTTGGTATTGTCAATCATGGTCAATTACTTTTTGAAGGCCACCTATCTGACCTTGAAGAAGATGAAAAATATCTGTTTGAGACCAGTGATGATGTAACTGCTAAAAGAATACTAATGTTCAATGGTTTTAATTTGGATGATGACAAAAAATTGATTGTCAACGATAACAATAAAGTTAATATAGCCACTGCTATTCGACTCTTAGTTGAAAATGATGTTGATATTTATCAAGTTCGTATGGTTCGTCGATCGCTGGAAGATGTTTTCCTTGATATGACAGGACGGGAAGGAAGTGTTTTGTAATGCTAAATTTACAATTAGAATTTATCAAATTAAAAAGACGTTCTTTCTTGCTATCTTTGATTGCTATTGTAGCAGTGGGCCTGATTTGGAGTGGCGTTGTTATCAAATATGAATTACCTAAAACGCATGAGGCCTATAATGCCATTTATACCATGACTTACTTGAATGATGTTATTTTGCCACTTTTCATTGCAGTTTTAGCGTCTAGACTACTGGAATTGGAACATCTAGGCAAAACTTTTAAACTCTTGCAAACTAGTAACGAAAGTCCTTGGCAACTTTTTAAAGCTAAATTGACTGTGATGGCTATTTTTGCCTTTGTTGTCAGTTTGATTCAAACGATTTTTCTGAAATTTATTATTCAAGGCATGCAGGTCAGTGTGACATCTGTTTCATTGAGTCTCTTTTTGTCCACAACTTTTTTGGTTTGTCTCTTTCTGTCTTGTTTACATCTTTGCTTAGCTTTTATCTATCCAAAGCCAAGTGTGACAGTGGTAACAGGCTTAATTGGTTCCTTCCTGTCATTTGTAGGTATCAGTGCGTTACCATTTCCTATTCGTATTTTCATTCCTTGGCAATATTTCTCTATGATGGGAATCGCTAAACGGGTGGCTGGAACTAACACTTATCTTTTTCAATATGATAATGCTTATCCCTTT
This sequence comes from Streptococcus oralis, assembly GCF_015561235.1. GTDB lineage: Bacteria > Bacillota > Bacilli > Lactobacillales > Streptococcaceae > Streptococcus > Streptococcus oralis_BK. The sequence continues at coordinate 130,007 of NZ_JADMTC010000001.1, forward strand.
AAATTAGTTACATTATTGCTTATCATTTTTTTAAGCATCTTTGTCAGTAAGAAACTCATTGGAAAGGCGGATCTATTATGATTACTTTTGAATTTAAAAAAATAAAAAAAAGTGCTATTCCGATAACGCTAATCTTCTTTAACCTTGTTGGGTCCTTATTGGGAACAATGATTTTTGCCCTCAACCGAAAAGTTCTCTTAGATGGTACACAAGCTCACGTCCTTTGGGGACAAACAGTTTTCTACTCCTCGCAGATATTTACTCCTATTCTGATCGGGATTATCTGTTCCATCAGTTGTCAATTCGAGGAAAGTAATAAAAACTGGCAGCGCTTATTAAGTATTCCGGTTAAAGCCAATCGTATCATTTTATCAAAAATCACCAGCTTGTCACTAGTCATGGCTATTAGTCAACTGATAGTTCTTCTCTTTTATATTATCAGCGCTTTGGTTTTGAAGGTACCTTTTGCAAATTATCTACTGGACTTTTTGCTTTGGTCTATCACAGGTTGGATAGCAACCATTACTATTGTCACCATTCAAATTTTTCTTAGTATTCGCTTAAAAAATTTCGCAGTGCCTATTCTTATATCAGCTATTTTGGCTATGGCAGGACTTATGACCCTCTTTATTGGACAAGGTCTTTTTAGAATTTTCCCTTATGCTCAGATTGCTGTTGGTGATCGAGCTCGTTCCTTAGTCCCTTTTACCTTATCTGAATTTATCCTTTTCTTAGTTGTCAATAGTGCTTATATTTTTGTCTTCTATACCTTAGCAGTTAGACAGCTTAAAAAGAGATTTATTTAATCTCATTTATAGTGAAAAACATGAAAAAAGCAAAGAACTATCGTAATTGTTATACAATTAATGATCAGCAAATAAACAGTGGGATCTTTGTCAACTGTAGTGGGTTGATGAAAAGTTATAACCTGGAGAGGACCAAATTGGTTCTCTCCTTTTTGATGTTCAAAGCAATGAGAATTCTAGTTTTAAAGTTGTCAAAGTTCCGGAAGCCAAAAGCATTTCGCTTGATGACTTTGATAAGATTATTGGTAGCCTCTAGTTTTACGTTTGAGTAGGGAAGTTCCAGTGCATTCATGATCTTGTCTTTATCTTTCAAAAAGGTCTTGAAAACAGTTTGAAAAATAGGATTTACAGAAGAAGTTGTTTCTTCAATAAGACTAAAGAAATGTTCCGTTTGTTTCTCTTGAAAATGAAAGAGTAGGAGTTGATAGAGATTATAGTGCTGTCTAAGTTCTTGAGAGTATGAAAGCAGCTTTTCTAGAACCTCTTTATTGGTCAAGTGTGACCGAAAAGTTGGTCGATAAAATCGTTTATCACTGAGTTTACGGCTATCCTGTTGAATGAGTTTCCAGTAACGTTTCAGTGCTTTATATTCGTGCGATCTCCGATCAAACTGATTCATGATTTGGATGCGAAGGTGGTTCATAGCTCGACTGAGATGCTGGACAATGTGAAAGCGGTCGAGGACGATTTTAGCAGAAGGAAATAGTTTTCTGGCAATATCGTAGTAGGGACTAAACATGTCCATGGTAATGACTTTCACACGACTTCTCACCTGTCTAGAATAACGAAGGAAATGATTGCGAATAGTTGCTTGAGTCCGTCCATTATCGTAGTCCTGTGCAATAAAGCTCATCTTACCTTTCTTGAAGCTGTACTCATCCCAGCTCATGTGTTCTGGAAGGTGGTTAAGATCAGACTTGACCTCGAACTCTTTCAATTTACGGATGACTGTCGAAGTAGAGACCGATAAACTTTCGGCGATAGCAGTCATAGGGACTTTCTCGATTAATTTTTGAGTGATTTTCTGGTTGACGATCGTTGAGATTTGGTAGTTCTTTTTGACTAAGGAAGTCTCTGCGACAGCTATTTTTCCGCATACTTTACAACGAAAACGGCGTTTTCTCAATCGAATAAGAGTTTTGTATCCCGCACACTCTAGATAGGGAATTTTAGATTCTTTTTGGAAGTCATATTTAGCCATTTGTCCTTGACAATCGAGATACTTAGGAGCAGGATAATCTAGCTTAGCGATGATTTCTTTATGTGTTCCAGCATCCAGATAATCCAAGATTATGATGTTCTTGTCTTTAATTCCGAGTATGTTTGTGATAAAATTTAATTGTTCCATAAGATTCTTTCTAATGAGGGTTTGGTCACTTTTTCATTATAGGTCTTATGGGGCTTTTTTTGTTTTTGCTTCTAGTTTCCAACTAGTTGAAAAAGCGTTATAATGATAGTAAAGAGTGACTTAATTGTAAGAAAGAGAGAAGGACAATGGCTTATATTGAAATGAAACACAGCTACAAGCGTTACCAGGTTGGGGATACGGAGATTGTGGCTAATCGTGATGTGAATTTTGAAATTGAAAAGGGGGAGCTGGTTATTATCCTTGGCGCATCAGGTGCTGGAAAATCAACCGTTCTCAATCTCCTAGGAGGTATGGATACCAATGATAAGGGGGAGATTTGGATTGATGGTGCCAATATTGCCAACTATAGTTCGCACCAACGAACAAACTATCGTCGTGAAGATGTAGGCTTCGTTTTTCAATTTTACAATCTAGTCTCTAATCTGACAGCCAAGGAAAACGTGGAGTTGGCCTCAGAAATCGTAGCGGATGCCTTGGATCCAGAGCAAGTGCTAAATGACGTAGGGTTAGGTCATCGCCTCAATAACTTTCCAGCCCAGCTTTCTGGAGGGGAGCAACAGCGAGTCTCCATTGCACGCGCTGTAGCCAAAAATCCTAAGATCCTCCTCTGTGATGAACCGACGGGTGCCTTGGATTACCAAACGGGGAAGCAAGTCTTGAAGATTCTCCAAGACATGTCTCGTCAAAAAGGAGCGACGGTGATTATCGTGACCCACAATGGCGCGCTAGCCCCTATTGCGGATCGGGTGATTCACATGCGTGATGCCACGGTTAAGAGTGTGACGATTAATGAGCATCCGCAGGATATTGATACGTTGGAGTATTAGCATGAAAAAAACATACCGAAAAGACCTACTCCAGTCGGTAACTGCTTCTAAGGGACGCTTTGTTTCTATCTTGACCTTGATGATGCTGGGTTCCCTGGCCCTAGTAGGTCTTAAAGTAGCCAGTCCAAACATGGAACGTACGGCAGAAGATTATCTCCGTAAAGCTAATACTCTGGATCTGGCCGTGATAGCTGATTATGGCTTGGGCAAAGAAGACCAAGACGAACTAAAGACACTTCAAGGAGCAAGTGTTGAGTTTGGCTATATGGCAGACTTAACCGTTGAAAATAGTGAAGAAGCGGTTCGACTTTATTCCAAACCAGAGAGCATTTCAACCTTCCAAGTGACAGAAGGGCGACTGCCAGAAGCTAATGAGGAAATTGCCTTGGCTGATTTCTGGAAAGACCGTTATCAGATTGGAGAGACCATTACCTTTAGCAAGAAAGAAGAAAAGTCCGTCCTAAAATCCCAAACTTTCACAATTACTGGATTTGTTCAGTCAGGTGAAATCCTTTCTAAAAAAGACTTAGGGAGTGCTAGTAGTGGAAATGGAAGCTTGGCTGGTTATGGAGTGATTTTACCCAGTCAGTTTGATACAGATGTTTATAGTATTGCGCGTGTGCGCTATGATGATTTAAAAAATCTGGATGCTTTTTCATCAGACTATAAGAGGAAACGAACCCAACACCAGGAAGAGTTGCAAGACTTACTTGCTGATAATGGTCAAAAAAGATTGGTAAGTATCAAAACAAATGGGCAAAAGAGCCTGGAAGAGGGGAAAGAACAGCTCCAAACAGCTGAAAGCAACCTTGAAAATGGCAAGAGTCAGTTAGAGCAGGCTGAAAATCGCTTGAAAACGCAAGAAGAACAAGCGACCGCTTTACCAGAACCACAAAAGAGTCAAGCCAAGGGACAGCTGACAAAAGCTAAGGAAGAATTGGCGACAAAAAAAGAAAAGCTGGCTCAGACAGAGAGTGATCTATCTAAGGAAAAAGAGAAGCTAGAACAGCGCCAGAAAGAGCTTGATGAACTGGCAGAGCCGAAATACCACGTATACAATCGCCAAACCATGCCAGGTGGACAAGGTTACCTCATGTACAGCAATGCATCATCAAGCATTCGTTCAGTCGGAAATATCTTTCCAGTGGTGCTTTATATGGTCGCTGCAATGGTGACCTTTACAACAATGACTCGCTTTGTAGATGAGGAGCGCACCAATGCTGGTATTTTCAAGGCCTTGGGTTACCGCAACCGAGATATTGTTGCCAAGTTTGTCCTCTATGGTTTTCTTGCAGGAACTGTGGGAACCATTATAGGAACACTTCTTGGACATTATCTCCTTGCAGGGGTGATTTCAGATGTTATAACAGCTGGGATGGTTGTTGGAAAAAGTCACGAGTATTTCTATTGGTCTTATAGTCTCCTTGCCCTAGCTTTAAGTTGGGTATCCAGCGTTTTGCCGGCTTATCTGGTGGCGCGAAGGGAATTACACGATGAAGCAGCCCAACTCTTACTTCCAAAACCTCCCGTTAAGGGATCAAAGATTTTGCTGGAACGACTGAGCTTTATTTGGAGTCGTTTGAGTTTTACTCATAAGGTTACGGCGCGAAATATTTTCCGATATAAGCAACGGATGTTGATGACCATTTTTGGAGTTGTAGGTTCGGTGGCTCTCCTATTTGCAGGTCTCGGCATTCAGTCATCTGTTGGAGGAGTTGTCGAGCGCCAATTTGAAAAAATCCAGCAATACCAGATGATTGTAGCGGAAAAGAGCAGTGCGAGTGAACAAGAAAAAACAGATCTAGAAAGTGCCTTGCAAGCTGAATCGATCCACGCTTATCAAAAGATTTACTCTAAATCCATTGAAAAAGATTTTAAAGGAAAAGCAGGACTTCAAACCATCACCATGATGGTCACAAACAGAGAAGACTTCAAGCCCTTTATCGTATTAGAGGAAAATGGGCAAGAGGTGCAGGTCACTGATGGAGCAGTCGTGAGTCAAAAATTAGCCCAACTAGCAGATGTTAATGTTGGAGATAAGCTAGAGCTTGATGGGAAAGAAATCAAGGTCTCGGCGATTTCTGAAAATTATGTTGGACACTTTGTTTATCTCAACCGAGCGACTTACGAACAAGTCTACGGCACCAGTCCGCAAGACAATACCTACCTAGTAAAATTAAAAGAGCCAACACCTTCCAATACGGAGAAAGAAGCTGCTACCTTCATGAAAAAAGCTGCTGTTTCTGGGGTCGTCCAAAATGCGACGGCCATCCATCTCTTTGAATCTGTAGCTAGTTCGCTCAATAAAACTATGGCCATCCTTGTCCTTGTTTCGGTTTTACTAGCCATTGTCATTCTCTACAATCTCACTAACATCAATGTGGCAGAACGTATTCGTGAACTTTCCACTATTAAGGTTCTTGGTTTCCACAATAAAGAAGTGACCCTCTATATCTACCGTGAGACCATGGTGCTGTCCCTTGTGGGAATTGCTCTCGGTTTGGTAGCTGGCCACTATTTACATCAATTTTTGATTCAAATGATTTCACCTGCCACCATACTTTTTTATCCTCAGGTCAGCTGGGAAGTCTATGCTCTTCCAATCGTCGCAGTGACTGTAATCTTAACCTTACTGGGCGTCTTTGTCAATCACCACTTGAGAAAAGTGGATATGCTCGAAGCCCTGAAATCAGTAGAGTAATTCAAGGTTTTAAATAGTAAATCAGTTGACAAAGTCCCTGCTTCTTGGTAGAATAAGAATTGTCGTAAAGACAAATAACTTCTTCTTGGTTACAGGCATGCCAACCTGTCACTCGGATGAAGCCAAATAAAAAGGAGAAATATCATGGCAATCTCAAAAGAGAAAAAAAATGAAATCATCGCACAATATGCACGTCACGAAGGTGATACAGGTTCAGTAGAGGTTCAAGTTGCTGTCCTTACTTGGGAAATCAACCACCTTAACGAACACATCAAACAACACAAAAAAGACCACGCTACTTACCGTGGATTGATGAAGAAAATCGGTCGCCGTCGTAACTTGCTTGCATACTTGCGTAAAAACGACGTTAACCGTTACCGTGAGTTGATCAACTCTCTCGGACTTCGCCGTTAATCATGATGCTAAGGGCGTAAGAAATCCGTATGAAAATAGGGAAAGGACACAGTGTTCGATGAACACAAGGAGTTTCATCTTTTTCACTAGGATTTTAGCCCGAGCTCAAATTGGCTCTCTGATTTCAGGGAGCTTTTTTCTATCTACTTTTAGGCCGTGTTCAATTGAGCATATCTTGATAATGAAGCTACTCTAAATTGGGTAGCTTTTTTACTTTTGTCACCTTACCTCTATATACTCAAGTATTATCTTTGGTTACGGGCCCTAGCACTGTAAGGTAAAATAAACCAGATCATCTCCCTACGGGGAGATTTTTTTGTACAATCTTCGGCTTGTCGCCTAGTCTATAAACGGTTTATCCAGCAAGAATCAAAATGCTAAGGGTATTAAAAATCCGTATGAAAATAGGGAAACAACACCGTGTTCGATGAACACAAGGAGTTTCATCTTTTTCGCTAGGATTTTAGCCTAAGCTCAAATCAGCTCTCTGACTTCAGAGGGCTTTTTCTATATATGTTTCTATCCTTGTTCATCTAATAGAAATATGGTATACTTTTCATGAGAATTTTCTAAATTTTTATGATTCTATCAAGGAGGATTGCATGCTTTCCAAATTTTCTGGAAGCCGACGGGACCTGCAATTTGTGTTACTTTTAGGTGTTTTGCTAGCTGTTTTAGGGATTTCGCTCTTTCTAGCTGTTTCTATGGGGTCTGTTGCGATTGATCTAGGAGATACCTATCGGATCATTTTGAGCAGATTGGGATTTCCTCTTGAGATAGGAGAGGTTTCTAAGTCAACTCTTGCCATTGTATGGAACATGAGATTCCCCCGAGTATTGTTAGGCCTGATAGTAGGGGCTGGTCTTTCCATGTGTGGTAGCGTGATGCAGTCCACGGTAAACAACCCTATCGCTGAGCCCTATGTCTTAGGCATCTCTGCGGGTGCAACTCTAGGGGCAACTTTGAGCATCATTCTTGGTTTAAAATTGGTGATTAGCCTTGGAGCTTTCCTTGGAGCTATTTTGGCAACAATCGCTGTCCTCATCATTGCCTCTATGCAGGGAAGGACGACGACTTCTAGTCTGATCTTATCAGGAACGGTGGTCAATGCTCTCTTTCTGGCATTTTCCAACTTTATTATCTCAGTTGGCGCTAATGCGGACAGTGTGATGACCATTAAGTTTTGGACCATGGGTTCACTTGCAGGGACTACCTGGTCTGACTTAGTCCTGCCAACTATAGTAGTAGGATTGGCTTTTCTATTTTTCTCTACTCAGTATCGTGTTTTTAATGCGATGATGATGGGAGATGAGGCTGCTTTAACTTTGGGGATTCCCTTACGCTTCTATTGGTATCTTTATGTGACCATGGTGGCTGTGCTGACAGCAGTCTTAGTGGCAACCTGTGGGATTATTGGATTTGTTGGACTGATTACTCCTCACTTAGCTCGAGGGTTAGTAGGAACGAATTACAGGAGACTTTTTCCCGTTGCGACCTTACTGGGTGCCCTCTTTGTCGTCTGGGCAGATGTACTCTCTCGTGTCATCATTCCCAATGCTGAGCTGCCGATTGGTATTTTCTCAGCCTTAGTAGGTGCTCCCTTCTTTATCTACATTGTTGGAGCTAGGCGAAGGGAGGTGAGGGTCTGATATGGACTTGATTTGTCAGGATGTTCACTTTGGACTAGGAGAGAAAAAAATCCTCAAAGGAGTTTCTCTTAAGGTTGAGGGGCATCAATTTCATACGATATTAGGGCCAAATGGAAGTGGAAAAACCAGCCTGCTTAAACTCCTCTATCGTCAGGAAAAGGCGGACAAAGGCTTGATAAGCCTAGATGGAAAGCCGCTGGAGCATTGGTCACTCAAAGAAACAGCTAAGCAAATGGCGGTTGTCACTCAGTTTAATCAATTGCAGTTTGATTGTACAGTTGAGGAAATTGTCTTGCTGGGAAGAACGCCCCACCTGTCTTTTTTACAGAAAGAAAGGGAAAGGGATTATAGGCTCGTTCAAGATGCCCTCGATAAGGTGGGTATGCTCGAGAAGAAAACTCGTCTCTATTCGTCTCTTTCAGGTGGGGAGAAACAGCGAGTCTTATTAGCACGCGCCTTGGCGCAAGAACCGACTCTCTTGCTTCTGGACGAACCAACCAATCACCTGGATATCAAGTACCAGTTAGACTTGTTGGCCATTGTGAAGAATCTCAAGGTCAATGTTCTAGCTGTCCTACATGACATTCAACTTGCTTGTCGCTATTCGGATTATCTCTATCTGATGAAGGAGGGGGAAATCCTTTACCAAGGGACTCCAAAGGAGACTATCACCCCTGAGTCATTGCAAACTGTGTATGGCGTTCAAAGTCAGGTTACTTGGACCGAGGATCAGCAAGCTATGATTCACTATTTATAAAAATGAAAAGGAAAACAAGATGAAAAAAACACTAAGCATTTTACTCGTAACAGTAGCTACCCTAACCATGGCAGCTTGTGGTAACACTACTACAGAAAAAGCTACCACACAGTCTAGCACAGAAACAAGTCAAAAGGCTAGCACAGAGACGACTTATCCACTCACGGTCAAGACATATGATGCTAAGGGAAATGAAGTCGAACAAGTCTTTGACAAGGCACCTGAAAAAGTTATCACCAACAATCTTTCAACCACTGAAATCTTATTGGAGCTAGGCTTGAAGGATAAAATTGCTGGCATGCTCAACCCGGACAATGCTGTAACAGGTAAATACAAGGACGCGATTGCGACTATTCCTCAAATTGGCGATAAAAAAACAGTCTCACAAGAGACAGTCCTTTCTTATGAGCCAGACGCTGTGATGGGTCGAAACATGATGTTTTCTGAAAAATCCTTGGGAACAGTTAGCACTTGGAATGAAAACAAAATCCCAGTCTATACGCAAAAAGCTTCTCTCTCAACAATTCAGCAAGATTTGGGGAATATTGTAGAAGATGTCAAAAATCTTGGAATGATTTTTAATGTGCAGGACAAGGCTAATGAATACGCAGCTCAATTACAAGCTAAAATTGACGCTGTTAAGAAAGCTAATCCAGCAAGTCAAGGTGAAAAGAAAAAGGCTTTGATTATGGTTGCTTATAACGACGAAACCTTTGGTGCTTACAAGTCTGCTTTGCAAGAAAGCTTGTTGAATCAACTTGGTTATACCAACGTCGCAACGGGAACATCAGGCTTGACCTTGGAAAATCTCGTGTCAATGGATCCTGAGTTGATTATCTATGTAACCAGCGACCGCAATAAAAAATTGGATGCTAACGCAGTAGAGTTGATGAAGGCAAATGAAGTTTTGGAAAACGTTCCTGCAATTAAGAATCAAAAAATCATGACTATTTCTTACGATGAGTTGATGGACTATGGTCCAGCAGTGATTGATTCCCTTGAGAAAATAAATGACTTTATCAATAAATAATGAGTTTGATTGGGAAGGGATCCAAGTCAAGGTCAGCCTTCCTTCGACCTATGATCCCAACCAAACTTATCCAGCTATTCTCTTGAATGATGGAAACTTGGATTTTCTATCTTCCCTTTCTGAATCTGTGATTTTAGTGGGCTTGACCTCTAAAAATCGCCTAGACGACTACACTCCATGGAAGGCAGCTGCTCTGAGAGAGGGGGCTCCAGATTTTGGCGGTCAGGCAAATGCCTATCATGGTCATTTATTTGGAGGTCTTTTAGACAAGTTGCAGTCGCTTTATCTCCTGGACAAAAATCGCCTTGCTTATGGAGGATATTCACTAGGTGGATTGGCTGCAGTATACAGTCTTTTCCATTTTGACAAGGTCTCTTGTATCTTCTCTATCTGCGGTTCCTTTTGGTTTCCTGATTTTGTGACTTATTGCAAGGAAGAAAAGGTGAAAAATTTGAACTGTTTGCTGTATTTACAGAATGGTCAAACAGAAGGAGCCCATCATAGCAATCGTCTGGCTCAAGCACCAGCCTATGCTGAGCAGATCCATACCAGCCTTCAGCAACGTTATCCAACTGGTCAGTTTATCTTTGATCCTTATGGGCATCATGAGCAAGTGGCTGAGCGATTTCTAGCCTTTTCCAGCTGGTTGGCCCAAAAATGGAAAATTGCATAAAAGAAATATCCCTTGGTAAAATCCAAGGGATAATTGTATTTTTTAACCAAGTTTCTCTCTCTTCTTATCTGGATTCCAGATAAAGCTTGCGATGAAGGTAAAGATAATCGTTAGGATACCAACAACCACAGCAAGGATGAGGGCTGGGATTCGGACAAACCACCAGAGCGGGTTTGGTTTTTTATCATTGTGCCATTGCTTGGTTTCTTCGTCCAAACGTTGGAATTCTGCTTGGATACGGTCTGCAACCATTTCAATCCCTTCATCATTCATTTTCTTGATGTCTGAGATATCGATAGGGTTTCCAAAGTTCATATCCACACGTTCACGGCTAACCAAACCTTTTAAGGTCATGGGACCTGTGTAGGTGACAGGCATGATACGAACCTTAGCCATTTTAGCAATCAAGGCAACTCCACCCTTAACATCGTTTGAGTGACGGCTCCCACTTGGGAACATGATGAGAGAGCGGTCGCTTTTTTTGAGGACGTTGATAGGGTACTTGATGGCAGAAGCGCTAGGATTTTCCCGGTCGATAGGAAAGGCGCCGCACATACGGATCCACCAACCAAAGATACGGTTGTTAAACAGCTCTTTTTTGGCCATAAAGATGAACTGTTTTGGCTTGGTCGCAAAAGCCATGTAAACAGGATCCCACCAGGTACGATGAGGTGCGACGAGGATATAGTTTTCGTCTCGACTAGGGATTTTATCAGTATTGTAATAGTGGGCATTGCCATTGATGGACCACAAGATTAGCATGACTAGTCCACGCAAATAAGTATAAAACATGAGATCTCCTTCGATTGTATTGCTTTTATTATTATACCTTATCAAAAGACTGCTGGCAAACTTTTTCAGTTATCAGCCAACAGTTTTAGATGGGATTAGAATTCTTTTAAAAAAAATGATATGATAGAATTTATGGATAAAAATAAGATTATGGGATTAACCCAAAGAGAAGTCAAGGAAAGACAGGCTCAAGGTTTGGTCAATGACTTTACCGCTTCAGCCAGTACCAGTACTTGGCAAATCATCAAACGAAATGTTTTCACACTTTTTAACGCATTAAACTTTGTTATTGCTCTAGCGCTGGTCTTTGTGCAGGCTTGGAGCAATCTGGTCTTCTTTGCCGTTATCAGTTTTAATGCTTTTTCTGGGATTGTGACCGAGCTACGGGCCAAACACATGGTGGACAAGCTCAATCTCATGACCAAGGAAAAGGTCAAAACCATTCGTGATGGTCAAGAAGTCGCTCTCAATCCTGAAGAATTGGTGCTAGGAGACGTTATTCGTTTGTCTGCTGGGGAGCAGATTCCTAGTGATGCCTTGGTTCTAGAAGGTTTTGCGGAAGTTAATGAAGCCATGCTGACGGGTGAGAGTGATTTGGTGCAAAAAGAAGTGGATGCTCTGCTTTTATCAGGAAGTTTCCTAGCCAGTGGCGCAGTTTTGGCTCAAGTTCACCATGTCGGGGCAGAAAACTATGCTTCCAAACTCATGCTGGAAGCTAAGACAGTGAAACCGATCAATTCCCGTATCATGAAATCGCTAGACAAGCTAGCTGGTTTTACTGGGAAGATTATCATTCCCTTTGGTCTAGCTCTCCTGCTAGAAGCCTTGATGTTAAAAGGCTTACCCCTCAAGTCATCCGTAGTAAATTCGTCAACAGCCCTTTTGGGGATGTTGCCTAAGGGAATCGCCCTTTTGACCATTACTTCGCTCTTGACTGCGGTGATCAAGCTGGGCTTGAAAAAGGTTCTAGTGCAGGAGATGTACTCTGTTGAGACCTTGGCGCGCGTGGATATGCTCTGTCTGGACAAGACAGGCACCATCACCCAAGGAAAGATGCAGGTGGAGGCTGTTCTTCCTCTGACGGAAACTTATGGTGACGAGGCTATTGCCAGCATTTTGACTAGCTATATCGCTCATAGTGAGGATAAAAATCCAACAGCTCAAGCCATTCGCCAGCGTTTCCAAGGACAGGCAGCCTATCCTATGCTTTCGAATCTTCCTTTCTCTAGCGACCGCAAGTGGGGAGCTATGGAGTTAGAAGGCCTGGGGACAGTTTTCTTAGGGGCGCCTGAGATGTTGTTGGACTCTGAAGTCCCAGAAGCCAGAGAGGCCTTGGAGAGAGGGTCACGTGTCTTGGTCTTGGCACTCAGTCAGGAAAAACTAGATCATCACAAACTACAGAAACCATCTGATATTCAGGCCCTGGCCTTGCTGGAGATTTTGGACCCCATTCGAGAAGGAGCAGCTGAGACGCTGGACTATCTCCGTTCTCAGGAAGTGGGGCTCAAGATTATCTCTGGTGACAATCCAGTCACGGTATCCAGCATTGCTCAGAAGGCTGGTTTTGCGGACTATCACAGCTATGTAGATTGCTCAAAAATCACGGATGAGGAATTGATTGCCATGGCTGAGGGAACAGCAATTTTTGGTCGTGTTTCCCCTCATCAAAAGAAACTCATCATCCAAACTCTGAAAAAAGCAGGGCATACAACGGCTATGACAGGGGACGGAGTCAATGATATCCTAGCCCTTCGTGAGGCGGATTGTTCGATTGTAATGGCTGAGGGAGATCCTGCAACTCGTCAGATTGCTAATCTGGTTCTCTTGAACTCTGACTTTAATGATGTTCCTGAGATTCTCTTTGAAGGTCGTCGTGTGGTCAATAACATTGCCCATATTGCACCGATTTTTTTGATAAAGACCATCTATTCCTTCTTGCTCGCTGTCATCTGTATCGCCAGTGCTCTTCTAGGACGGTCTGAGTGGATTTTGATTTTCCCTTTCATTCCAATCCAGATTACCATGATTGACCAGTTCGTGGAAGGGTTTCCACCATTCGTTCTGACTTTTGAGAGAAATATCAAGCCTGTCGAGCCAAATTTCCTCAGAAGATCCATGCTTCGTGCCCTACCAAGTGCTCTTATGGTCGTCTTCAGCGTTCTCTTTGTGAAAATTTTTGGAACGAGCCAAGGTTGGTCTGAGTTAGAAATCTCAACCCTCCTCTATTATCTCCTTGGGTCAATCGGTTTCTTATCCGTATTTAGAGCCTGCATGCCATTCACCCTCTGGCGTGTCCTCTTGATTGTCTGGTCAGTAGGGGGCTTCCTAGCCACAGCTCTTTTCCCAATGATCCAAAAGTTGCTTGAAATTTCGACCTTAACAGGACAAACATTGCCTGTCTATGGGGCCATGATGTTGGTCTTTACCGTGATTTTCATTCTAACTAGTCGTTACCAATCCAGAAAATAAAGAAAGGCTGCAATCTGTGGATTGCGGTCTTTTTAGGTGCAAGATTGCTAGCTGATACTCAATGAAAATCAAAGAGCAAACTAGGAAACTAGCCGCAGGCTGTACTTGAGTAAGGCAAGGCGACGTTGACGCGGTTTGAATTTGATTTTTGAAGAGTATGAAATGTGGTATAATAAGAGGTAACAGAGTTTTGGAAAGTGAGAGAAGATGATTTCAAAGAGATTAGAATTGGTAGCTTCCTTTGTGCCACAAGGGGCCGTTTTACTAGATGTGGGGAGTGACCATGCTTATCTGCCAATCGAGTTAGTTGAGAGAGGCCAAATCAAAAGCGCCATTGCAGGTGAGGTGGTGGAAGGCCCCTACCAGTCAGCGGTGAAAAATGTTGAGAATCACGGTCTAAAGGAGAAAATTCAGGTTCGTTTAGCCAATGGCTTAGCGGCATTTGAAGAGGCTGACCAAGTCTCTATTATCACCATTGCTGGTATGGGTGGCCGTTTGATTGCTACCATATTGGAAGAAGGATTGGATAAACTTGCGAGTGTAGAACGTTTAATTCTCCAACCCAATAATCGTGAAGACGACTTGCGCATCTGGATACAAGAGCACGGTTTCCAGATCGTAGCAGAAAGCATCCTAGAAGAAGCTGGCAAATTCTACGAGATTTTGGTGGTGGAAGCAGGACAAATGAAGCTATCAGCCAGTGATGTTCGCTTTGGGCCCTTCTTATCCAAAGAAGTCAGCCCAGTCTTTGTCCAAAAATGGCAAAAAGAAGCTGCTAAGTTAGAATTTGCCCTTGATCAAATTCCAGAAAAAAATCTGGAGGAACGTCAAATTTTATCAGATAAAATTCAAGCCATCAAGGAGGTGCTTTATGCTAGCAAGTGAAGTAATCAGGGCTTATGAAGACTTTTGTCCTCAGGAATTCTCAATGGAGGGTGACAGTCGTGGCCTGCAAATCGGTACTTTGGACAAGGATATCCAAAGGGTCATGGTTGCCCTCGATATTCGTGAAGAGACGGTGGCTGAAGCCATTGAAAAGGGTGTGGATTTGATTATCGTTAAGCACACGCCTATCTTTCGTCCTATTAAGGATCTGGTAGCCAGCCGTCCGCAAAATCAGATTTACATCGACCTGATTAAGCATGACATCGCAGTTTATGTCAGTCACACCAATATTGACATCGTTGATAATGGCCTCAATGATTGGTTCTGTCAGATGTTAGGTATCGAGGAAACGACTTATCTGCAGGAAACAGGCCCTGAACGTGGAATTGGACGTATTGGGAATATTCAGCTTCAGACATTTGGGGAATTGGCCCAGCATGTCAAACAAGTCTTTGGTCTAGATAGCCTTCGAATGGTACATTATCAAGAGATTGATTTGCAAAAGCCTATTTCAAGAGTAGCCATCTGTGGTGGTAGCGGGCAGTCATTCTACAAGGATGCTTTAGCTAAGGGGGCAGATGTCTATATTACTGGTGACATCTACTACCACACAGCTCAGGATATGTTGTCAGATGGCTTGTTGGCGCTGGACCCGGGCCACTATATCGAAATCCTTTTTGTCGAAAAAATTGCTGCGCTCCTTGCCCAATGGAAGGCAGAAAAGGGCTGGCCTATTGAGATTTTGCCTAGTCAAGCATCGACCAATCCTTTCCACCATATCTAGTTAGGAAGTGAAGACAATGAAAAAAGTTGCCATTATTGGAGCAGGGATTGTGGGGGCAACAGTTGCCTACTACCTCTCGAAAGAAAGTGACCTTGAGGTAACCGTCTTTGACCATGGGCAGGGGCAGGCTACCAAGGCAGCAGCGGGAATTATCAGTCCTTGGTTTTCCAAACGACGCAATAAAGCTTGGTACAAGATGGCGCGCTTGGGAGCTGACTTTTATGTGGATTTGTTGGCTGATTTAGAAAAGTCTGGTCAGGAAATTGACTTTTACCAACGCTCAGGAGTTTTTCTCTTGAAAAAGGACGAATCCAAGCTTGAGGAACTCTATGAACTAGCCCTCCAGCGCAGAGAAGAGTCTCCCTTGATGGGCCAGTTAGCCATTTTAGACCAAGCGTCTGCAAATGAATTATTCCCTGGTTTGCAGGGATTCGACCGCCTGCTCTATGCTTCTGGTGGAGCCAGAGTAGATGGCCAACTGTTAGTGAATCGTTTGCTAGAAGCCAGTCAAGTCAAGCTGTTCAAAGAAAAAGTGAGTCTGACACCTTTAGCATCAGGTTACCAGATTGGTGAAGAGATGTTTGATCAGGTTATTTTGGCGACAGGAGCTTGGTTGGGAGACATTTTGGAACCTTTAGGATATGAGGTAGATGTTCGTCCCCAAAAGGGGCAACTCCGAGATTATCAGCTTGCCCAAGACATGGAATCATACCCTGTTGTCATGCCAGAAGGGGAGTGGGATTTGATCCCTTTTGCAGGTAGGAAATTGTCCTTAGGAGCTACTCATGAAAATGATATGGGATTTGATTTGACGGTAGATGACACCTTGCTCCAACAAATGGAGGATGCGGCCTTGCCTCACTATCCAGCCTTGGCAGAAGCGAAATCATCGGGTGAGCGTGTGGGAATCCGTGCCTACACCAGTGATTTCTCCCCTTTCTTTGGGCAAGTACCTGGTTTAGCAGGTGTCTATGCAGCTAGTGGTCTAGGTTCATCAGGCCTCACAACGGGTCCTATCATTGGTTACCATCTAGTCCAATTGGTTCAAGACAAGGAGTTGACTTTGGATCCAGTAAAATATCCAATTGAAAACTATGTCAAACGAGTAAAAAGTGAATAAGATTTTACTGAAATTTTAGCAGATAGTTTAGGATGTCAAATGACATTCCCTATCAAAAATGATAAAATAAGAAAAAATAATCCGAGAATCGAGGAAAAAAGATGCAAGAAAAGATTTTGGTAACTGGTGGTGCTGGATTTATCGGAACCCACACTGTTATTGAATTGATCCAAGCAGGTCATCAAGTGGTTGTAGTGGATAACCTTGTCAATAGCAACCGTAAAAGTTTAGAAGTTGTTGAAAGAATCACAGGAGTTGAAATTCCTTTCTATGAGGCAGATATCCGTGATACTGATACTCTCAGAGATATTTTCAAGCAAGAAGAGCCAACAGGTGTGATTCACTTTGCTGGTTTGAAGGCTGTTGGCGAATCAACCCGTATCCCTCTTGCCTACTATGACAACAATATCGCTGGAACTGTTAGCCTTCTAAAAGCCATGGAAGAAAACAACTGTAAGAACATCATTTTCAGTTCTTCTGCGACAGTTTACGGAGATCCTCATACAGTTCCAATCCTAGAAGATTTCCCGCTTTCAGTGACCAACCCATACGGTCGTACCAAGCTCATGCTAGAGGAAATTTTGACCGATATCTACAAGGCTGACTCAGAATGGAATGTGGTCTTGCTTCGTTACTTTAACCCAATCGGAGCGCATGAAAGTGGAGACCTAGGAGAAAATCCAAACGGCATTCCAAATAATCTTTTGCCTTATGTTTCACAAGTAGCAGTTGGCAAACTGGAACAAGTACAAGTCTTTGGAGATGATTACGATACAGAAGATGGAACTGGGGTTCGTGACTATATCCACGTTGTCGATTTGGCTAAAGGTCACGTTGCAGCTCTGAAAAAACTCCAAAAAGGTTCAGGTCTAAACATTTATAACCTTGGAACTGGTAAAGGTTACTCAGTTCTTGAAATTATCCAAAACATGGAAAAAGCAGTGGGTCGTCCTATTCCTTACCGCATCGTAGAACGTCGCCCAGGTGATATCGCCGCATGCTACTCAGACCCGGCAAAAGCCAAAGCAGAACTGGGCTGGGAAGCAGAACTCGACATCACCCAAATGTGTGAAGACGCATGGCGTTGGCAAAGCAAGCATCCAAACGGATTTGAAGACTAAGATGATGATTTCGATCATTGTCCCATGTCTAAACGAAGAGGAAGTACTTCCTCTTTTTTATCAGTCTGTGGAAGCTCTGCTTCCTGACTTGGGAGCAGAGGTCGAATATGTATTTGTAGACGATGGCTCAAGCGATGGGACCTTGGAGCTTTTGAAGGCCTATCGGGAGCAAAATCCTGCGGTCCGTTATGTCTCATTCTCACGAAATTTTGGGAAGGAGGCAGCTCTGTACGCAGGTTTACAGTATGCGACTGGGGACCTGGTGGTTGTGATGGATGCAGACCTCCAGGACCCTCCCGGTATGCTACTTGAGATGAAAGCCTTACTAGACCAAAATGCAGACTTGGACTGTGTTGGGACACGGAGAACTAGTCGGGAGGGAGAACCCCTCTTTCGCAGTTTCTGTGCTGATCTTTTTTATCGCCTCATGCAAAAAATCAGCCCAGTAGCTCTCCCCTCAGGCGTCCGTGATTTCCGCATGATGAGAAGGTCTGTGGTAGATGCTATTTTAACCCTGACCGAGTCCAATCGGTTCTCTAAGGGACTCTTTGCCTGGGTGGGCTTTAAAATGCACTATCTTGATTATCCAAACGTTGAACGACAGGCTGGCAAGACCAGTTGGAGTTTTAGACAGCTCTTTTTCTACTCGATTGAAGGGATTCTCAATTTTTCAGATTTCCCCTTGAGTATAGCCTTTGTAGCTGGACTTCTATCTTGTTTTATTTCTTTTATGATGACTGTTTTTGTAGTGTTTCGGACTCTTATCTTGGGAAATCCAACATCTGGCTGGACCTCTCTGATGGCTGTCATTCTCTTTCTTGGGGGGATTCAACTTCTGACCATTGGAATTCTGGGCAAGTATATCAGTAAGATTTATCTAGAAACCAAAAAAAGACCACTCTACCTCATCAAAGAAAAAAGTGATCTTTCTCTTGTTGAAGGAAAAAAATAACCAAAAAAGACTATAATTTTACCTAGAAATATGCTAAACTAGTAAGTGTGGGAAAAATGAGAAAAAATCAATTATATTTATTTCCTGCTTCCTACGATGGATCTTTTAGGAGTGCACGTGTAGGACAATTTTTGATGGCCTCCAGAACATCGCTGGTCTCAGCGATTTCTCTTTGCAATTCAACTGGATCATCGCAAAATCGAACGATTCCATTATCATGGTAATCAAAGAGTTCAGAATAGGTTTGGCAAAGCCCGCAGGCGATGCACCGTTCAGGTATAAGTGTGAGTTTCATATTTATATTGTAATAAGAAAGTTTAAAAAATACAAGGAGTAAGGTATGGCAAAGGAACCATGGCAAGAAGATATCTATGAAAATAGTGAGGAAGAATCAAGATCAGAGCGTCGACACCGGAATCAAAAAGGAAAAGGCGCTGTTGCGAATCGTGTCTTAACAGTTCTAGCTAGCCTCTTCTTTGTGATCGTTGTAGCGATGGTGGTTGTATTGATTTACTTATCAACCGGAGGAAGCAATCGTACTTCATCTTTGAAGGACTTCTATGATACATCGTCTCCTTCTACAAGTTCAAGTTCTAAAGTAGAAGCATCGTCATCTTCAAGTAGCAAGGTAGAGGAAACAGCTTCTTCTGAAACAACTCCTTCAGAGAGCAGTTCAGAAGAGCACACAGAAGGAGAAGGAACACTCACTGTGCATCCTGGAGAGGGTGAGGCAGCTCTTGCTCAACGTGCAGGGATTTCCATTGCTCAATTAGAAGCCCTAAATCCTTCTCACATGTCATCTGGATCTTGGTTTGCCAACCCAGGTGATGTGATTAAGACAAGATAGGAGTCGGGAATGAAGACAATTCAAATTGCTATTGATGGTCCAGCTTCCAGTGGTAAGAGTACGGTTGCAAAGATTGTCGCTAAAGATTTTGGTTACACTTATCTCGATACTGGTGCTATGTACCGTGCTGCGACTTATATAGCGCTTAAGCACCAGTTGGATGCAGGAAATGTAGAGCAACTTTTGGAATTGCTTGATCAACATCCCATTAGTTTTGGACGTTCAGAAACTGGTGAGCAACTTGTTTTTGTAGGAGATGTTGATATTACGCATCCGATTCGTGAAAATGAAGTGACCAACAAGGTTTCAAGCATTGCTGCCATTCCTGAGGTGCGTGAGAAACTGGTTTCTCTTCAGCAAGAGATTGCCCAGCAAGGTGGTATCGTCATGGATGGCCGTGATATCGGGACAGTTGTTTTACCACAAGCTGAACTCAAGATTTTCCTAGTGGCTTCTGTTGAAGAAAGAGCAGAGCGTCGTTACAAGGAAAATATTGCTAAAGGGATTGAAACAGACCTTGAAACGCTGAAAGAAGAGATTGAGGCGCGTGAC
Source organism: Streptococcus oralis (assembly GCF_015561235.1). GTDB lineage: Bacteria > Bacillota > Bacilli > Lactobacillales > Streptococcaceae > Streptococcus > Streptococcus oralis_BK. Next base: position 149,755 of record NZ_JADMTC010000001.1, read on the forward strand.
TACAAGGATAGTCATCGTGAAACCTCACCTCTCAAGCAGGCTGAGGATGCAGTTTATCTTGACACAACTGGACTAAGTATCCAAGAAGTGGTCGAAAAAATTGAATCAGAAGCAAAAAAATATATGTCCTAGGGACGAGAGGAGCAGGCTAGATGATGCCTGCTCCTTTTCTCTCTTTTGCGCGCGTTTCAAAACAGTCTTTTTGGGAGAATTTTGATAAAATAGTAATATCAATAAAAAGGACGGAAGCATGACAAAGAAAATCATAGCCATTTGGGCCCAGGATGAAAAAGGTGTGATTGGGAAGGAAAATCGTCTCCCTTGGCATTTGCCGGCAGAGTTGCAACATTTTAAGGAAACAACTTTAAATCATGCCATACTGATGGGACGAGTGACCTTTGATGGCATGGGACGTCGTCTGCTTCCAAAACGGCAAACCCTGATTTTAACGCGCAATAGCGAAGAGGTCATAGATGGGGCGCTCGTATTTCAAGATGTGGAGTCTGTTTTAGCGTGGTATCAGAGTCAAGAAAAAAATCTCTATATCATTGGCGGAAAACAGATTTTTCAGGCTTTTGAGCCTTATTTAGATGAAATCATCGTGACACAGATTCATGCTCAGATAGAGGGAGATACCTATTTCCCTGAGGCGTTTGACTTGTCTCGTTTTGAGACGGTCGCAAGCAAATCTTACACCCGAGATGAGAAAAACGACTATGATTTTACCATCGAATACCGAGATAGAAAGGAAGTCTAATGGAGCGCAGTATATTTGGATTTTTCACAGCTTTTTTGTGTGTAATCTGTATCTTGACTGGAGCACAGGCTTTTCGTAAGAAGCGCTATGGACTGTCTGCCTTACTCTGGTTGAATGCCTTTACCAATCTGGTAAACAGTATTCATGCTTTTTACATGAACTTATTTTAGATAGAATGATAAATTAGAATGGAAGGAAATCATGCCTACAAATAGGAAAAATGATATGATGGTTTATTGCTCATTTTGTGGCAAAAGCCAAGAAGAAGTAAAGAAAATAATCGCTGGGAACAACGCCTTTATCTGTAATGAATGTGTGGAGTTGGCCCAGGAAATCATTCGTGAGGAGTTGGCTGAGGAAGTTTTGGCAGACTTGTCTGAAGTACCAAAACCAATCGAACTCCTCAATATCTTAAATCACTATGTGATTGGTCAGGATCGTGCCAAACGTGCCTTGGCAGTGGCTGTATACAACCACTACAAACGTATTAATTTTCACGATACGCGTGAAGAGTCAGAAGATGTGGATTTGCAGAAGTCAAACATCTTGATGATTGGCCCAACTGGTTCTGGGAAAACTTTCTTGGCTCAGACCTTGGCTAAGAGCTTGAACGTGCCTTTTGCTATCGCAGATGCGACAGCTCTGACTGAAGCTGGGTATGTGGGTGAGGACGTGGAAAACATCCTCCTCAAACTCTTGCAGGCTGCTGACTTTAATATCGAACGTGCAGAACGCGGGATTATCTACGTGGATGAAATTGACAAAATTGCCAAGAAGAGCGAGAATGTGTCTATCACACGTGACGTTTCGGGTGAAGGGGTGCAACAAGCCCTTCTCAAGATTATCGAGGGAACTGTCGCTAGCGTGCCACCTCAAGGAGGACGCAAACATCCACAACAAGAGATGATTCAGGTGGATACCAAGAATATCCTCTTTATCGTAGGTGGTGCTTTTGATGGCATCGAAGAAATCGTTAAACAACGTCTGGGTGAAAAAGTTATCGGTTTTGGCCAAAATAACAAGGCGATTGACGAAAACAGCTCCTACATGCAAGAAATCATCGCAGAAGACATTCAAAAATTCGGTATTATCCCTGAGTTGATTGGACGCTTGCCTGTCTTTGCTGCTCTTGAGCAATTGACGGTCGATGACTTGGTTCGCATCTTGAAAGAACCAAGAAATGCCTTGGTGAAACAATACCAAACCTTACTTTCTTATGATGACGTTGAGTTGGAATTTGACGACGAAGCCCTTCAAGAGATTGCTAATAAAGCCATCGAACGCAAAACTGGTGCGCGTGGTCTTCGCTCAATCATTGAAGAAACCATGCTAGATGTTATGTTTGAAGTGCCAAGTCAGGAAAATGTGAAATTGGTCCGCATCACGAAAGAAGCTGTCGATGGAACGGAAAAACCAATCCTAGAAACAGCCTAGAGGTGACTATGGAAATCAATACACACAATGCTGAAATCTTGCTCAGTGCGGCCAATAAATCCCACTATCCGCAGGATGACCTGCCAGAGATTGCCCTTGCAGGGCGTTCAAATGTTGGGAAGTCTAGTTTTATCAACACCATGCTCAACCGCAAGAATCTCGCTCGTACATCAGGAAAACCTGGTAAAACTCAGTTGCTCAACTTCTTTAACATTGATGACAAGATGCGTTTTGTGGATGTACCAGGTTACGGCTATGCCCGCGTTTCCAAAAAGGAGCGTGAAAAGTGGGGGCGCATGATTGAGGAGTACCTGACGACTAGGGAAAATCTCCGTGCGGTTGTCAGTTTGGTGGATCTCCGCCACGACCCGTCAGCAGATGATGTGCAGATGTACGAATTTCTCAAGTATTATGAGATTCCGGTTATCATCGTTGCGACCAAGGCGGACAAGATTCCCCGTGGTAAGTGGAACAAGCACGAATCAGCAATCAAAAAGAAATTAAACTTTGACCCAAGTGACGACTTCATTCTCTTTTCATCTGTCAGCAAGGCAGGGATGGATCAGGCTTGGGATGCAATATTAGAAAAATTGTGAGGGAAAGAAATGGCAAAAACAATTCATACAGACAAAGCTCCAAAAGCAATCGGACCATATGTTCAAGGGAAAATCGTTGGTAATCTTTTGTTTGCTAGCGGTCAAGTTCCCCTATCTCCTGAAACTGGAGAAATTGTAGGAAAAACAATCCAAGAACAGACAGAACAAGTCTTGAAAAATATTGGTGCTATTTTGGCAGAAGCAGGAACAGACTTTGACCATGTTGTCAAAACAACTTGTTTCTTGAGCGATATGAATGACTTTGTTCCTTTTAACGAGGTTTACCAGACTGCCTTTAAAGAGGAGTTCCCAGCTCGTTCAGCTGTAGAGGTTGCACGTCTTCCTCGTGATGTAAAAGTCGAAATTGAAGTGATCGCAGAGATTGGATAAGCTAGTTGAAGTTTGGCTCTGCCAAACTTTTTTTGATATAAGGAGAGATAGATGACAAAGAAACAACTTCACCTGGTGATTGTGACAGGGATGAGTGGCGCAGGGAAAACGGTAGCCATTCAGTCCTTCGAAGATTTGGGATATTTTACCATTGACAATATGCCGCCAGCCCTCTTGCCAAAGTTTTTGCAGTTGGTAGAGACCAAGGACGATGACCACAAACTGGCCTTGGTAGTCGATATGCGTAGTCGTTCCTTCTTTTCAGAGATTCAGGCTGTTTTGGATGAATTGGAAAACCAAGATGATTTGGACTTCAAAATCCTCTTTTTAGACGCAGCAGATAAGGAATTGGTAGCCCGTTACAAGGAAACCAGACGGAGTCACCCACTTGCTGCAGATGGTCGAATTTTAGATGGCATTAAGCTGGAACGTGAACTTTTGGCACCTTTGAAAAACATGAGCCAAAATGTGGTGAATACGACAGAACTCACCCCACGTGAACTTCGTAAAACCATTGCTGAGCAATTTTCAGACCAAGAACAAGCCCAGTCTTTCCGTATCGAGGTCATGTCTTTTGGATTCAAGTATGGTATTCCTATCGATGCGGACTTGGTCTTTGATGTCCGTTTTTTGCCAAATCCATACTACCTTCCGGAACTCCGCAATCAGACAGGTGAGGATCAAGCAGTTTATGACTATGTGATGAATCATGAAGAGTCTGAAAGTTTCTATCAGCACTTACTCGCTTTGATTGAACCCATTTTGCCAAGTTACAAAAAAGAAGGCAAGTCTGTTTTAACCATTGCAGTAGGATGTACAGGTGGACAGCACCGTAGTGTTGCCTTTGCAAAACGAATCGCTGAGGACCTTGCTAAAAACTGGCCTGTCAATGAAAGCCATCGTGACAAAGACAGAAGAAAGGAAACGGTAAACCGTTCATGAGAAAACCAAAGATAACGGTAATTGGTGGAGGAACAGGTATCCCCGTCATTTTGAAAAGCTTGCGAGAAAAGGATGTTGAGATTGCAGCCATCGTAACGGTAGCTGATGATGGTGGATCTTCTGGTGAGCTAAGAAAGAATATCCAACAGCTGACACCACCAGGTGATCTCCGTAATGTCCTTGTGGCCATGTCAGATATGCCCAAGTTTTATGAGAAGGTTTTTCAGTACCGTTTCTCAGAAGAGGCCGGAGCATTTGCGGGTCATCCACTGGGGAATATCATCATAGCAGGGCTCTCTGAAATGCAAGGGTCCACTTATAATGCCATGCAGCTGCTAAGTCTCTTTTTCCACACAACAGGAAAAATCTACCCCTCAAGCGATCAGCCTTTGACACTGCATGCAGTCTTTAAAGACGGTTCAGAGGTGGCGGGTGAGAGCCATATTGCAGATCATCCAGGAATGATTGACCATGTCTATGTGACCAATACCCTGGATGATGAAACACCCCAAGCCAGCCGTCGAGTAGTCAATACTATTCTAGAGAGTGACATGATTGTCTTGGGGCCTGGTTCCCTCTTTACATCGATTTTGCCAAATATTGTCATTGAGGAGATCGGGCAGGCTCTCTTGGAGACTAAGGCGGAGATCGCCTATGTTTGCAATATCATGACCCAGCGTGGGGAAACAGAGCACTTTTCAGACAGTGACCACGTGGAAGTCCTCCATCGACACTTAGGTCGGCCTTTTATTGATACGGTCTTGGTTAATATCGAAAAGGTTCCTAGAGAATACATGGATACCAACCGTTTTGATGAATATTTGGTTCAGGTAGAGCATGATTTTTCTGGTCTTTGCAAGCAGGTTCCTCGTGTGATTTCATCCAACTTCCTTCGTTTGGAAAATGGAGGAGCCTTCCATGATGGCGATTTGATTGTAGACGAATTGATGCGCATTATACAGGTGAGAAAATGAGTTTTACAGTTGCAGTAAAAGAGGAAATTCTTGGTCAACACCATCTCAGTCGTCATGAATTATCAGCCATCATCAAGATGTCTGGCAGTATCGGTCTCTCGACTTCTGGCCTAACCTTGTCCGTCGTGACTGAAAATGCCAAGTTGGCTCGGCATCTCTATGAGTCTTTTCTCCATTTTTATGACATCAAGTCAGAGATTCGTCACCATCAGAGAAGCAATCTTCGTAAGAATCGTGTCTATACGGTCTATACCGATGAGAGAGTGCAGGAGCTTTTAGTTGATTTGCGACTTGCGGATTCCTTCTTTGGTTTGGAGACGGGTATTGATCCCGATATTTTAGCAGATGAGGAGGCTGGACGTGCTTACTTATGTGGGGCCTTTCTGGCAAATGGTAGTATTCGAGATCCTGAGTCTGGCAAGTACCAGTTGGAGATCAGTTCCGTTTATCTGGACCATGCCCAAGGATTGGCCTCTCTCCTTCAGCAGTTTTTGTTGGATGCCAAGGTTATTGAGCGAAAGAAAGGTGCAGTTACCTATCTCCAACGTGCAGAGGACATCATGGATTTCTTGATTGTGATTGGGGCCATGCAGGCGCGTGATAATTTTGAGCGCGTCAAGATTTTGCGTGAAACCCGTAACGATCTCAATCGGGCTAATAATGCCGAGACAGCTAATATTGCTCGGACGGTTTCTGCCAGTATGAAGACCATCAACAATATCAGTAAAATCAAAGATAGAATGGGTTTGGAAAATTTACCCGTGGATTTGCAAGAGGTAGCACAGTTGCGGATTCAGCATCCAGACTACTCTATCCAGCAGTTGGCAGATAGCCTGAGCAATCCCTTGACCAAAAGTGGTGTCAACCACAGACTCAGAAAAATAAACAAGATTGCAGATGAACTATAAAACCACGAATCGTTGATTCGTGGTTCTTTTCTTATAAACTGGTCGAATGTTTGGGTTGAACTTTCTGTTCTGGGTCGATGTAGTTAATGGCATTGTTAACAGCTGTTGGAGCTTCACCCAGTCCTGTAGCGATCAAATCAATCTTACCTTCATAGTAGCAGCAGTCCCCAATGGCGTAGATACCTGCTTGGCTGGATTCTTGCTTGCTGTTGACGATAATCTTGTGACGGTTGAGGTCCAGACCCCAATTTTTAAGATTGCCGACAGATGATTTGAAACCATAGTTGACAAAGAGATGGTCTACTTCGATAGTTTCGGTTTCATCTGATTTGACTTTGGTGATTTCTAGTTTGTCGAGTGTTTTTCCATCTCCGAGAAGTTGGCTAGGAACGAACGGTGTCTTGATGGTTACAGATGATTCTTGTAGAGCTTGCACACTGTGTTCTAAGGCGCGGAAATTGTCTCTGCGGTGAACAAGGGTAGTTGACGCAATCTTTTCAAAAGCCAGAGCCCAGTCCACTGCTGAGTCCCCACCACCAAGGATGGTCACTTTCTTGCCAGCGTATTGCTGAATGTTGGAAACGTGGTAGTGGATATTTTCATAGTCCTCAACGTTCTCCAATTCGAGCGGACGTGGTTTGAAGGCGCCACCACCCATAGCAATGATAACGGTTTTAGTCAGGTGACTTCCCTTGTTGGTTGTAATGGCGAATCCTTGATCTTGTTTATTAATTTCAAGAACGGTTTCATTGAGGTGAATAGGGGTATCAAAGCCGTTTAGCTGTTCAATCAAGCGATTGGTCAGCTCTTCCCCAGTTAAGTTTGGAAAACCTGGCACGTCAAGGATTTGCTTTTCAGGGTAGAGGATGGCTGGTTGACCACCGAGCTGGGGAAGGGAGTCGATGATTTGAACATTGGCTTGGCGTAGGTGGGCGTAAAAGGCAGCAAAGAGCCCGACAGGACCGCCACCTACAATGGTAATATCATAGAGTTGAGACATGATTTCTCCTTTGTTTTTTCTAATCAGTTTATTTTATCATATTTTTGCTTAATTTAAAATGAGGTAGGATAGGGAAAAAATGGGCAAAAAATGGTATAATAATGAGTAAAGTGTTTTGACAGGGAGGAGGCCAAGGATGAATTTTCAACAATTATCCAATTTACAATACTGGACGAGTTTGTTTTCAAGTCCTTGGAGTATAGTCACCAATCTGATTGATATTCTCATTGTGACTTATATTTTATATCATTTTACTAAAGCTATTGCAGGCACCAAGATTATGATATTGGTCCGTGGAGTCTTAGTTTTTATTCTAGCCCAGATTCTTTCCAATATGATTGGTTTAACGACTATTTCTTGGTTGATCAATCAGATCATCACCTACGGGGTGATTGCAGCGGTGGTTATCTTTTCACCAGAGATTCGGACTGGTTTGGAGCGATTGGGTCGGGCTACTGATTTCTTCTCCAATGCCCCTATTAGTGCGGAAGAGCAGATGGTTCGTGCATTTGTGAAATCAGTTGAATACATGAGTCCTCGTAAGATTGGGGCGCTTGTAGTGGTTCAGCGAGTAAGAACCTTGCAGGAATACATCTCGACAGGGATCCCTTTAGATGCTAAAATTTCGGCTGAATTGCTTATCAATATTTTCATTCCCAATACTCCCTTGCATGATGGTGCTGTCATTATCAAGGAAGACCGAATTGCTGTAACTTCAGCCTATCTACCCTTGACTGAAGATACCGGGATTTCCAAGGAGTTTGGAACGCGTCACAGGGCGGCGATTGGTTTGTCGGAAGTGTCAGATGCTCTTACCTTTGTGGTTTCGGAAGAAACGGGTGGAATCTCCATCACCTATAATGGAGTCTTTAAGCACGATTTGACCTTGGAAGAGTTTGAATCTGAATTGAGAAGAATCTTACTTCCAAAATCAGAGAAAAAGCAAGGTCTGAAAGAGCGCTTGCTAGGAGGATTGAAACATGAGAAAAAATAGTCTTTATATCATTTCTTCCTTCTTTTTCGCCTGCATCCTCTTTATCTATGCGACTTCTACAAACTATCAGAATAATAATAGTGCTAGACAAGTGCAGACGGAAACCTATACCAATACGGTTCTTAATGTCCCAATCGATATTCAGTACGACAGAGATCAGTATTTTATTAGTGGCTTTACATCTGAAGTGACCGTCTTTCTGACAGGGTCAAACAGAGTTGCTTTGGCGAGCGAAATGCAGGAAAGTACCCGCAAATTTAAGGTGACGGCTGATCTTTCTGATGCCAGTGTAGGAACCATCGAAGTTCCTCTAACCATTGAAAATCTTCCGAGCGGTTTGACGGCTGTTGCGACACCGCAAAAGATAACAGTGAAGGTCGGTAAAAAAGCAAAACGGGACAATGTCATTGTTGTGCCGGAGATTGACCCTAGTCAGATTGATTCTCGCGTGAAAATCGATACCGTTACTGTATCAGATGAAAAAGTAACGGTTATTAGTGATGAGGAAACCCTCTCCAAAGTAGATCGTGTCATTGCCATCTTACCGACGAGTGAACGGATAACTGGAAACTACTCGTCCTCTGTGCCTCTACAAGCAGTCGATAAAAATGGAAATGTCTTACCAAGCGTCATTATGCCGTTTGACACAACTATGAAAATTACTACAAAAACAGCAACGTCTAGTTCAAGTAACTCGTCAACAAGTTCTTCAGAAGGCAGTTCGTCTTCAACGAGTTCAGAAACAAAATCAGATTCGTCTAAACAATAATAAATAATAGAAAAGGATGATAAATAAAATGGGTAAATATTTTGGGACCGATGGAGTCCGTGGAGAAGCAAACGTAGAACTGACACCAGAATTGGCTTTTAAACTAGGCCGTTTTGGTGGTTATGTCCTCAGTCAACATGAAACGGAAGCTCCTAAAGTCTTTGTAGGACGCGATACACGTATCTCAGGAGAAATGCTAGAATCTGCCTTGGTGGCAGGTCTCCTCTCTGTAGGGATTCACGTCTACAAACTTGGTGTCCTTGCAACACCAGCAGTAGCTTACTTGGTAAAAACTGAGGGAGCCAGTGCAGGTGTCATGATTTCCGCTAGCCACAACCCAGCCCTTGATAATGGAATTAAGTTCTTTGGTGGGGATGGTTTCAAACTTGATGATGAAAAAGAAGCTGAAATCGAAGCCTTGCTAGATGCTACCGAAGACACCCTTCCTCGTCCAAGTGCAGAAGGTTTAGGAACCTTGGTGGACTATCCAGAAGGTTTGCGTAAGTACGAGGGCTACCTTGTTTCAACTGGAACTCCTCTTGAAGGAATGAAAGTGGTCTTGGACACAGCAAACGGTGCAGCATCTACAAGTGCCCGTCAAATCTTTGCAGACCTTGGAGCTCAAATAACTGTTATCGGTGAGACACCGGATGGTCTTAATATCAACTTGAATGTGGGTTCTACACATCCAGAAGCTCTTCAAGAGGTGGTCAAAGAAAGCCAGTCAGCTATTGGTTTGGCCTTTGACGGAGACAGTGACCGCTTGATTGCTGTCGATGAAAATGGCGACATCGTCGATGGTGATAAGATCATGTACATCATCGGGAAATACCTTTCTGAAAAAGGACAGTTGGCTCAAAACACCATCGTGACAACGGTTATGTCTAACCTTGGCTTCCATAAGGCCTTGGAGAGTGCTGGTATTAACAAGGCAGTGACTGCTGTTGGTGACCGCTATGTTGTCGAAGAAATGAGAAAATCAGGCTACAACCTTGGTGGTGAACAGTCTGGTCACGTTATCTTGATGGATTACAATACGACAGGTGATGGACAGTTAACTGCCGTTCAACTAACAAAAGTTATACGGGAAACCGGTAAAACCTTGTCTCAACTGGCATCAGAAGTAACGATTTACCCACAAAAGCTGGTCAATATCCGAGTGGAAAATGCTATGAAAGAAAAGGCCATGGAAGTACCAGCCATCAAGAAAATCATCGAAAAGATGGAAGGAGAAATGGCAGGAAACGGCCGTATCCTTGTTCGCCCAAGTGGTACCGAACCTCTCTTGCGAGTTATGGCAGAGGCACCTACAACAGAAGAAGTCAATTACTATGTAGATACGATTGCTGCTGTTGTTAAAGATGAAATCGGTATTGACTAAAGCCTAGAAAACTAGATGAAATGATAAAAATGTGGTACAATTGCATAGTAAATTGTAGCAATGGGAGAGAAAAATGAATCTTAAACGAGAACAAGAATTTGTTAGCCAGTATCACTTTGATGCTCGTAACTTTGAATGGGAAAATGAAAATGGAGCTCCTGAAACCAAGGTAGACGTGAACTTTCAGTTGCTCCAACATGACCAAGAAAATCAAGTGACTTCTTTAGTCGTTATCTTGAGTTTCATGATTGTCTTTGACAAATTTGTCATCAGCGGAACGATTTCCCAAGTTAACCATGTGGAAGGTCGTATTGTCAACGAACCAAGCGAATTTAACCAAGAAGAAGTCGAAACCTTGGCACGTCCATGTTTGAACATGCTCAACCGTTTGACGTATGAAGTAACAGAAATCGCCTTGGATCTTCCAGGGATCAATTTGGAGTTTTAGTCATGAAATTAGCTGTCATTACAGATTCTTCAGCCTATTTAGAGGAGAAGACGCTGCAAAGAGAGAATCTATTTATCTTGGATATTCCTGTTAACATTGATGGGGAGGAGTATGTTGAAGGTGTCAATCTGACTGCTGAGGAATTTTATCAAAAAATGGTTCAGTCTGTAGAATTGCCTAAAACTAGTCAACCAAGTATTGCCAAATTGGATGAGATTCTTAGTTCTTTGAAAGACGAGGGTTATACCCATGTCTTGGGACTCTTTCTTTCGTCAGGAATTTCAGGTTTTTATCAGAACATCCAATACATGTTGGATGAGTATGATGGCTTGACCATTGCCTTTCCAGATACCCATATCACAAGTTCCCCTCTAGGATTTATGGTAGAGAGTGCCTTTGAATGGGCAGAACAAGGCGATGATTTTGCCCAGATTCAGGAGAAGTTGGGGATTCAAATTGCTGATAATTCAGCCTTTATCATAGTAGATGATCTCGACCACTTGGTTAAGGGAGGACGTTTGTCAAATGGGGCAGCCGTCTTAGGGAATCTCCTCAGTATCAAGCCTATTCTTTATTTCAATGACCAAGGTGTGATTGAAGTTTACGAAAAAGTTCGTACAGAAAAGAAAGCAATTAAACGTTTGGTGGAAATCATCAAGGAGTTGACAAAAGATGGGAACTACCGTATAACAGTCATCCATGGCAATGCTCCTCAAAAGGCAGCGGATTTACGTCAGCTTTTGATGGATAGTGGTGTGACTGCTGAAATTCCAATTGAAACCTTTGGTAGTGTCATTGGGACCCACCTTGGAGAAGGTAGTATCGCCTTGAGCTATACACCAATCGTCTAAATTGTTCTTACAGGCTTTGTATCTTAGCAATTGAACACGGCCTACCTGCCTCTTGAAAAAAGATGTCTGTCTTGCCTTTCATGGAAAGTCAGCGCCATTCCCTATTTTTCATGGGCAGCTAGCGTCCTTTGTATCTTAGTCAGGAGTAGAGATGAGTATTCGAGTAATTATTGCCGGTTTTAAGGGAAAGATGGGCCAGGCTGCTTGTCAGATGGTCTTGGCTGATCCAGACTTGGACTTGGTCGCAGTTTTGGATCCTTTTGAGTCTGAGTCAGAATGGCAGGGAATTCCTGTTTTCAATGATAAGGCTGACTTGGCTGGTTTTGAAGCGGATGTTTGGGTGGATTTTACTACACCAGCCGTTGCCTACGAAAATACACGCTTTGCTCTTGAAAATGGCTTTGCTCCAGTAGTTGGAACAACAGGATTCACTAGTGAAGAAATTGCAGAACTAAAAGCATTTTCTCGTGAACAAGATTTGGGTGGCTTGATTGCCCCTAACTTTGCCTTGGGAGCTGTCTTGCTGATGCAATTTGCGGTGCAGGCTGCCAAATATTTCCCAAATGTGGAGATTATCGAGCTCCATCATGACAAGAAAAAAGATGCTCCGAGTGGAACAGCTATTAAAACTGCCGAGTTAATGGCAGAAGTTCGAGAGTCTATTCAGCAAGGTGCGCCTGATGAGGAAGAATTGATTGCAGGTGCTCGTGGTGCTAACTTTGATGGCATGCGCATACACTCAGTCCGTCTACCAGGCTTGGTAGCCCATCAGGAAGTCATCTTTGGCAATCAGGGGGAAGGATTGACCCTTCGTCATGACTCCTATGATCGCAGCTCCTTCATGACAGGGGTGAATTTGGGAATCAAAGAAGTTATCAAGCGTCATGAGCTTGTCTATGGATTAGAACACTTATTATGAGATTAACGCAAATGCCTTCTGAATTTCAGAAGGCTTTACCAGTATTAGAAAAAATTAAAGAAGCAGGCTTTGAGGCCTATTTTGTTGGGGGCTCCGTCAGAGATGCCCTACTCAATCGCCCCATCCATGATGTGGACATCGCGACGTCTTCTTATCCAGAAGAAACCAAGCAGATTTTTCCACGAACAGCCGATATTGGAATCGAGCACGGAACCGTCTTAGTTTTAGAAGGGGACGAGGAGTATGAGGTAACCACCTTTCGGACCGAAGATGTCTATGTGGACTATCGCAGACCCAGCGCGGTTTCCTTTGTGCGTTCGCTAGAAGAAGACCTCAAGCGCCGTGATTTCACGGTTAATGCCTTTGCCTTGGACGAGACAGGCGAAATCATTGACTTGTTCTATGGATTAGAAGATTTAAAAAATCAAGTCTTGCGAGCAGTTGGAGTGGCTAGTGAGCGTTTCAACGAAGATGCTCTGCGCATTATGCGTGGTTTCCGTTTTCAGGCCAGTCTCGGTTTTAAACTTGAGTCAGAAACTTTTGAAGCGATGAAGACTTTGACACCACTCTTGGAGAAAATTTCTGTGGAACGCACCTTCGTTGAGTTTGATAAGCTCTTGCGGGCACCTTTTTGGCGAGTTGGTCTGTCTTCCATGATTGAGAGTCGAGCTTATGACTATCTTCCAGATATGTCAGGAAACCAGGACAAGCTCAACAGACTGTTTGATTTGGAGACTGATTTCACTTTTGAATCCTCCGAACAAGCCTGGACAGCTCTATTGTGGGCTTTGGAGATTAAAGATGCACAGCCATTTTTGAAACATTGGAAGACCTCACGCCAGTTTGCCAAGCAGGTTCAGGATTTACTGACTATTTTAGCTTTGCGTGAAAAGGGAGACTTGAGCAAGCGTGATTGTTACCGCTTTGACTTGGATTCCCTTCTACAAGCTGAAAGTCTTCGTCAGGCTCAAGGAAAAGCAGTTAATCCACAAGCCATTACAGAAACTTACCAGAGTTTGACCATTCATGATAAGAAAGAAATCCAGATTAACGGTGGAATTTTGATTAAGGAATATGGTTACCAGCCAGGACCAGACTTGGGAGAGATTTTAACAGTGATTGAGTTTGCCATTGTCGATGGAGAATTGGAAAATGACCGTCAAGCCATCCATGCTTATCTGAGGGAGAAAAAATGAGTGATTTTATCGTTGAAAAACTAAGCAAATCCGTTGGTGACAAGACAGTTTTTAAGGATATTTCCTTTATCATCCATGACTTGGACAGAATCGGTCTAATTGGTGTCAATGGGACTGGTAAGACCACTCTGTTAGATGTTCTTTCTGGTGTTTCTGGCTTTGATGGGGATGTCAGTCCCTTTTCGGCTAAGAATGACTACAAGATTGGCTACTTGACTCAGAATCCAGATTTTGATGATAGCAAGACGGTCTTGGATACTGTTCTATCCAGCGACCTCAAGGAAATCCAGCTCATTCGTGAATATGAGTTAATCATGCTCAACTACAGTGAGGACAAGCAGGCTCGTTTGGAACGGGTCATGGCAGAGATGGATTCTCTCCAAGCTTGGGAAATTGAAAGCCAGGTCAAGACGGTCCTCAGCAAGCTAGGTATTCAGGCCTTGTCGACTCCAGTTGGTGAATTGTCAGGCGGTCTGAGAAGACGGGTTCAGTTGGCGCAAGTTCTCCTAGGAAACCACGACCTCTTGCTTCTGGACGAGCCAACCAACCACCTGGACATTGCGACCATTGAGTGGCTGACTCTTTTTTTGAAAAATTCCAAGAAGACAGTTCTCTTTATCACCCACGATCGTTATTTCCTAGATGCACTATCAACGCGGATTTTCGAGTTGGACCGAGCAGGCTTGACCGAGTATCAGGGCAATTACCAGGACTATGTTCGCCTCAAAGCCGAACAGGATGAACGCGATGCCGCTCTCCTTCACAAAAAGGAACAACTTTACAAACAAGAATTGGCTTGGATGCGTAGACAACCGCAAGCGCGTGCGACCAAGCAGCAGGCTCGGATCAATCGTTTCCACGACTTGAAAAAGGAAGTTTCAGATAATCCTACTGAGACAGACTTAACCATGAACTTTGAGACCAGTCGGATTGGTAAGAAGGTCATCGAGTTTAAAGATGTTTCCTTCGCTTATGAGAACAAGCCGATTTTACAAGATTTTAACCTCTTGGTGCAGGCCAAAGACCGTATCGGTATCGTTGGTGACAACGGTGTTGGAAAATCTACCCTACTTAATCTGATTGCAGGAATTCTTGAGCCGACAGCAGGTCAAGTTGTGATAGGGGAAACCGTTCGTATCGCCTATTTTTCTCAACAAATCGAAGGCTTGGATGAAAGCAAACGGGTCATCAATTACCTGCAGGAAGTAGCAGAAGAGGTTAAGACTAGTGGTGGTTCTACGACTTCCATCGCTGAGTTGCTAGAGCAATTCCTCTTTCCACGTTCGACGCATGGAACCTTGATTGAGAAATTGTCTGGTGGAGAGAAAAAACGCCTTTATCTCCTCAAACTACTCCTTGAAAAACCAAATGTTCTTCTTTTGGACGAGCCGACAAATGACCTAGATATTGCGACTTTGACAGTCTTAGAGAATTTCTTGCAGAGCTTTTCAGGGCCTGTATTGACAGTTAGCCACGACCGTTATTTCCTGGATAAGGTAGCGACCAAGATTCTCGCTTTTGAGGATGGCAAGATTCGTCCTTTCTTTGGTCATTACACCGACTACCTTGATGAAAAAGCCTTTGAAACTGATATGGCCAATCAAGTGCAAAAGGCCGAAAAGGAAAAAGTAGTCAAAGTCCGTGAAGACAAGAAACGCATGACCTACCAAGAAAAGCAGGAGTGGGCAAGCATTGAAGGGGATATTGAAGCCTTGGAAAATCGTATCGCTGCTATTGAAGAAGAGATGCAGGCAAATGGCTCTGACTTTGGCAAATTGGCGACGCTTCAGAAAGAGTTAGACGAGAAAAACGAAGAACTCCTTGAAAAATACGAGCGCTATGAATACCTAAGTGACTTTGATAGTTAGGTGAATAGAAAACTCCTGTCATTATGACAGGAGTTTTCTATTCTTCTTTTTTAGTCTCTTGATGAAAGATATTTTGCCAAGTCTCATGGCGACGCCAGATACTGGTATGGACGATTCCGTCCATCTCATAGCAAATGAGCTTGGTTTTCTGACTAATGGAAGTGATTTGAATATCCTTAATCGCAACACTATGTTCTTTTTCGGCTTGATAAGCGACTTTATCCATCTGCTCTCCATCTTGACGGATATAGAGAAAGTCCTCAGCAAGGAGTTCTTCTAGCTGATTTCCTTGGTCAATCAATTGCTCACGCATGAGCAGTTTTTTGTGGACATTGTCTAAAATCTCGTCCTCAGGTATGGGAGCAGGCTCGATATGGACATCGGTATCAAAGACTCCGAAACGCTCTTCCAGCATGGACTCGACCTGGTCTGCAATTTCGTGACTTTCATAGACTGATAGATCAGGATTCATCTCCAGGGTGATATCAAGGTAGATATTGCTACCGTAGGTCCGCCCTCTTTGGGACTTGACCTTACTAATCTTTGGAATCTCCATGATGGCCTTTTGGTAGTCCTCTAGCAGACGGTCATCAAAACCATCAGAAAGACTGAAGGAAGACTCGATAAAGATATCATAGGCTGTCTTTAAGATAAAGAAGGTGATAATGATAGCGACCAATTTATCCACGATTGGATAATTGAAACTGCTGGCTAGGATAGCAATGGAAGTCCCAAGCGAGGTGACAGCATCGGAAAGATTGTCCTTAGCAGCTGCCTTCAGAGCCTTGGATTTGGATTTCTTACTGAGGCGTGTGTTATAGAGATAAACAGCAAACATGACCGCTGCCGAAATGATTCCTAGAGTTGCACCCAGAGGATCGATAATCGTTTGTTCCCGACTGAGGATTTTCTGAATAGTGTCCCGAAGCACATCAAAGCCAACATAGAACATGATGATGGAAGTAATCAAGCTAGCCAAATCTTCAATTTTCCAGTGACCAAAGCGATGGTCACGGTCAGCAGGTTGGCGGGCCATCCGAATCCCAATCAAGAGAGCAACATTTCCGATAATATCGGATACGTTGTTGAAACCATCTGCCACCAAACTGGAAGAATGCAGGAGGTGACCAGTTGCCAATTTTGCTGCAGACAAGAGGAGGTAGGTTGAAATGCTGATAATGGCTCCACGTTCTGCCAATTTGAGATTTGACATGGATTGGTTCATCGGGCTTCCTTTCTAGTCATATAGTATTCTACCATTATACTGGTTTTCAAGGGAAAATTCAAATTTAGTCTTGTTTCATCGGATTTAAACCCTTGAAAATTGTTCAAATTTTGATATAATAGTACTACTCAAGGGAGTAGCTGGCAGAAACCTGTGATAGTGTCGTCATTCCGAATTGTATACTGAAAAGTATGTTTTCCGGCACTATCTTAAACAGCGAGACTTGTTATGATTAACAGGTCTCTTTTTGTTTGTCATAAAACCAAAAGAGAACTTGTTTTGCACACAATGTCAAGGAGGAGACACATGTCAAAAGAACAAAAACGCCAAGCGTTTTATACTCAGAGTCCTGAAGAGGTCTTGAAGTCAGTTGAAGCAACTGAGCAAGGTCTCTCGTCTAGCGAAGCGCAGAAACGCCTAGCTGAATATGGGCGCAATGAACTGGAAGAGGGTGAGAAAAAATCACTCCTAGTCAAGTTTATCGAGCAGTTTAAGGATTTGATGATTATTATTTTGGTGGCTGCAGCCATCTTGTCCGTCATAACTTCTGGTGGGGAAGATATTGCAGATGCCATCATTATTCTAGCAGTTGTTATCATCAACGCAGCCTTTGGTGTTTACCAAGAAGGAAAAGCAGAAGAAGCCATCGAAGCCCTCAAGTCTATGTCTAGTCCAGCAGCACGCGTTATTCGTGATGGGCATATGGCTGAGATTGACTCAAAAGAATTGGTACCAGGTGATATCGTTGCCCTTGAAGCAGGTGACGTCGTGCCAGCAGATCTACGTTTGCTAGAAGCTAATTCTCTTAAAATCGAAGAAGCAGCTCTAACAGGTGAGTCTGTTCCAGTTGAAAAAGACTTGACTGTCGATCTCTCTGCAGATGCTGGTATTGGTGACCGTGTCAATATGGCCTTCCAAAACTCAAACGTGACCTACGGTCGTGGTCTTGGTGTTGTTGTCAATACAGGTATGTACACTGAAGTGGGTCATATCGCTGGCATGCTCCAAGATGCTGATGAGACAGACACGCCACTCAAACAAAACTTGAACAACCTTTCTAAGGTCTTGACCTATGCTATCTTGGTCATTGCCCTTGTTACTTTTGTTGTTGGTGTCTTCATTCAAGGAAAAAATCCACTTGGTGAGTTGATGACCTCTGTTGCGCTTGCTGTTGCAGCCATTCCAGAAGGACTCCCAGCTATCGTGACGATCGTTCTTGCCCTCGGTACTCAAGTTTTGGCCAAACGAAACTCTATCGTTCGTAAGTTGCCAGCAGTCGAAACGCTTGGTTCGACTGAAATCATCGCTTCTGATAAGACTGGTACGCTTACCATGAACAAGATGACAGTCGAGAAAGTCTTCTATGACGCAGTCCTACATGACTCAGCTGATGACATTGAACTGGGCTTGGACATGCCTCTTCTTCGTTCAGTTGTTTTGGCCAATGATACCAAGATTGATGCAGAAGGAAACCTGATCGGGGATCCAACGGAAACAGCCTTCATCCAGTATGCCTTGGACAAAGGCTATGATGTTAAAGGGTTCTTAGAGAAATATCCTCGTGTTGCTGAGTTGCCATTTGACTCAGATCGTAAACTCATGTCAACGGTTCATCCATTGCCAGATGGTAAATTCCTCGTGGCAGTCAAGGGGGCTCCAGATCAACTTTTGAAACGTTGTGTTGCTCGTGATAAAGCTGGAGATGTTGCTCCGATTGATGAGAAAGTCACTGAATTAATCCATACAAACAACTCGGAAATGGCTCACCAAGCCTTGCGTGTCCTTGCAGGTGCTTATAAGATTATCGATAGTATTCCAGAAAATCTTACTTCTGAAGAGCTTGAAAACAACTTGATCTTTACTGGTTTGATTGGGATGATTGACCCTGAGCGTGCTGAAGCTGCAGAAGCTGTTCGAGTGGCTAAAGAAGCGGGAATCCGTCCAATCATGATCACTGGTGACCACCAAGACACAGCAGAAGCTATTGCTAAACGTTTGGGAATCATTGATGAAAATGACTCCGAAGACCATGTTTTGACTGGTGCTGAGCTTAACGAACTTTCTGATGAAGAATTTGAAAAAGTCGTTGGTCAATACTCTGTTTATGCGCGTGTATCTCCGGAGCACAAGGTTCGTATCGTGAAGGCTTGGCAAAACCAAGGTAAGGTTGTTGCCATGACAGGTGACGGTGTTAATGACGCTCCAGCTCTGAAAACAGCCGATATCGGTATCGGTATGGGAATCACTGGTACTGAGGTTTCTAAGGGAGCTTCTGACATGATCCTTGCAGATGATAACTTTGCGACCATCATCGTCGCAGTTGAAGAAGGACGTAAGGTCTTCTCAAACATTCAAAAGACTATTCAGTACTTGCTTTCTGCCAATACGGCTGAAGTATTAACAATCTTCTTATCAACCTTGTTTGGTTGGGATGTACTACAGCCAGTTCATCTCTTGTGGATTAACTTGGTAACCGATACCTTCCCAGCTATCGCTCTTGGTGTTGAACCAGCTGAGCCAGGTGTTATGACCCACAAACCACGTGGAAGCAAATCAAGCTTCTTCTCAGGTGGGGTCTTGAGTTCCATTATCTATCAAGGTGTACTTCAAGGGGCACTCGTCTTGACTGTTTATGGTCTTGCTCTTGCTTATCCGGTCCATGTAGGAGATAATCACGCCATTCACGCGGATGCCCTCACCATGGCCTTTGCAACGCTTGGTTTGATTCAGCTCTTCCATGCCTACAACGTCAAGTCTGTTTACCAATCCATCTTGACAGTCGGACCATTCAAGTCTAAGACCTTCAACTGGTCAATCTTGGTATCCTTCATCCTCTTGATGGCAACAATCGTTGTAGAACCGCTTGAAGGTATCTTCCACGTAACCAAACTAGACTTATCGCAATGGGCCATCGTTCTAGCTGGAAGCTTCTCAATGATTCTTATCGTCGAAATCGTTAAGTTTGTTCAACGTAAACTTGGTCTTGATAAGAATGCGATTTAAAAAGAAAGTCATCTTCGGATGGCTTTTTTTGCATCTGAGGGAAAGGACTAGAAGTTGCCCCCTTTTGTGCTATAATAAAGTAAAGTTGTAAGGAGCGTAAGAGAATGGAAAAGAGAATTGTCCGAGATGTCTTATTTTTGTCGCAGGTCTCGAAACCTGCAAGTCAGGAAGACCTTTATCTGGCTAAGGATTTGCAGGATACCCTGCTGGCTAATCGCGAGACCTGTGTCGGTCTGGCAGCAAATATGATTGGCGTGCAGAAGCGTGTCATTATCTTTAATCTTGGCTTAGTTCCTATGGTCATGTTTGACCCCATTCTCCTTTCCTATAAAGGACCTTACGAGACAGAGGAAGGTTGTTTGTCCTTGACTGGGGTACGGCTAACGACTCGTTATGAAACGATTACGGTTTCCTATCGCGATAGCAAGTGGCAGGAACAGACTATTACACTGACGGGTTTTCCAGCTCAGATCTGCCAGCATGAACTGGATCATTTGGAAGGACGGATTATTTAGGAGGAACTCAGATGAAACGCATACTTTTTGAACTTGTTTTTATCGCAACGACATGGTATATCTTTTTACCACCCTTCAATCTGACTAGCTGGGAATTCATCTTCTTTCTCTGTGGGCATTTGGTGGTGATGGGGATTTTGTTTAGTTTCCGCAAGGATACCAATCTCCTCAAGACAGTTCACCTACGCCATGGCAAGGCTGCCAAAGATCTCAATCTAGAAGGATTCCTTTTTACAAAACTTAGTAGAGGATTGTTTCTGATTGCAGGCCTTATCTTTGCCCTTGCTGGTCTGGTAAGCCTAGTGACCTCTAGCTTTTTCCAAGCAAAAAATTATGCTAATGTGGTATCCATTACAGAAAAAGACTTTAAAGATTTTCCTAAGAGTGATACCAGTAAGGTTCCAATCCTAGATCGGAGCACTGCAGCAAAGATTGGAGACCGTTATCTAGGATCTCTGACGGATAAGGTCTCCCAGTACGTGGCAGCAGATACTTATACCCAGCTGACGGTTGATGGCAAACCTTATCGAGTGACTCCTTTGGAGTATGCCGACCCGATCAAATGGTTTAATAATCAGTCCAAGGGAATTGGTGAGTATATCAAGGTTGATATGGTGACAGGAAATGCGGAATTGGTGGATTTAAAAACGCCGATGAAGTATTCAGACTCCGAATATTTTAACCGCGATGTCAAACGTCATCTTCGAATCAAGTACCCAACTAAGATTTTTAAAACGCCATCCTTTGAGGTGGATGATGCAGGCAATCCCTTCTATGTAGCAACCGTTTATCAAAAGCAGTTTGGTCTAGGAGTCCCTCGTCCTTCATCTGTTATTATCTTAGATGCTACCAATGGAGAAACCAAGGAATACAGCTTGGATGAGGTACCAGAATGGGTGGATCGTGTCTATCCAGCAGAAGAAACTATCGAACAAATCAACTACAACGGCAAGTATAAAGACGGCTTCTGGAATGCCTTGATTTCTAAGAAAAATGTTACCCAAACGACTGAGGGCTATAACTATCTTTCTATCGGAAATGACATCTATCTCTACACGGGGGTGACTTCAGCAAACGCTGACGAAAGTAATCTAGGATTTATCCTTGAAAATATGCGCACTGGTGAAATCACCAAGTACAATCTAGCATCAGCAACCGAAGAATCAGCCCGTGCTTCCGCAGAAGGAGCAGTGCAAGAGAAGGCCTATAAGGCTACCTTCCCTATTCTTGTCAATCTCAATGACAAGCCTCTCTATATCATGGGCTTGAAGGACAATGCAGGCTTGGTCAAGGAGTACGCATTGGTCGATGCCGTGGAGTACCAAAACGTCATCGTAGCAACTACGGTAGATGAACTCCTTAGCAAATATGCCAATAAAAACGACCTAGAGCTGGATAATGAAACGGTAGAAAACATCAAGGGAGTGGTTTCAGATCTTAAATCAGCTGTCATCAAGGGGGATACCGTCTACTTCTTTAAAGTTGATGGCAAGATTTATAAGGTCAAGGCTTCAGTGTCAGACGACCTTCCTTACCTCGAAAATGGCCAATCCTTTGAAGGTCAAGTTGGAAAAGATAATTATCTCAAGATCTTTAAAGTCAAGTAAAAGAAACCTCGGTGTGAACCGAGGTTTTTAAGATGAAATTCTTGGTCGTGATTAAAAAATATGCTACACTAACAATATGAAAATTTTAATCCCAACAGCCAAAGAAATGAACACAGACCATCCTTGTATCGAAGCGCTCCCTTTGAGGGAAGAAAGTCAGGCAGTCCTTGACTCACTGGCGCATTACTCAGCTAGTGAATTAGAAAGTTTTTATAAGGTATCTGCCGAGAAAGCAGAAGAAGAGTATGCTCATATTCAAGCTCTAAAAGATCACAGGGCTAAACATTATCCAGCCCTGAAACTCTTTGACGGTCTCATGTATCGTCACATCAAACGAGATGGGTTAACCGAAGCTGAACAAACCTATCTTGAAAATCATGTCCTGATTACCTCGGCTTTATACGGTGTTGTCCCAGCCTTGTCGCCTATGGCTCCTCACCGTTTGGATTTCTTGATGAAATTAAAAGTAGCTGGTAAAACCCTAAAGACTCATTGGAAGTCAGCCTACGATGAGGCCCTACAAGATGAGAACTTGATATTCTCACTCCTATCATCAGAGTTTGAAACCGTATTTTCGAAGGAAATCAGAGAAAAGATGGTGACCTTCAAATTTATGGAGGACAAGGCAGGTCAGCTGAAAATCCACTCAACTATTTCAAAAAAAGCCCGTGGCGCCTTTTTGACCGCCTTGATAGAAGGGCAAATCCATACAGTCGAACAAGCTCGCAAACTCAGTTTTGCAGGTTTTGACTACCGACCTGATTTATCCAGTGATTTAGAACTCGTCTTTGTGAAACAAGCATAAAACCAGCTCATTCGAGCTGGTTTTTGATGGATTAGTTGATGGCTGTAAGAAGGTCGTCAGCCTGTTTTGCAAGTGATGAAGCAGTTGCTTCTTCTAACACCAATTTTCCGTCTGCCCAAGCAGAGTCATTGACACGAGCAGCTGTAAAGTCACCAACGACTTGTGTACGGATAAATGGCAAGAGATCTTTATAAATAGCAAAGAGTTGATCGTGACCGGCATTGGCTACAGATGAGACAGTAACAAACTTGTCTTGGAGGGCAGAAGTACCACGTGTATCAGACAAGTCAAGGGCACGAGAGAGCCAGTCAAGCAAGTTTTTCACGGTTCCAGGGATAGAGAAGTTGTAGACTGGAGAGAAAATCCAGATGGCATCGGCAGCAAGGACTGCTTCACGAGCAGCAGCTACAGCTGGATGAGTTGGAACTTCCAAATCTTGGCTGAAGAGAGGAACAGCTGAGTAATCAAGATAGCTAACTTCCGCTTTTCCAGCAAGTGCTTTTTCAGCTTCGAGGGCCATTTGGTGGTTGAAAGAACCTTGGCGAAGGGATCCGACGATAAATAGTACTTTTTTAGACATGATATGTCTCCTTTAGTTTAAAATTCAAAGAGCGAACTCTTTTGTTACCATCCATGTTACAACAAATGATACTAATTAGCAATAATTTTGCTCACAAATTTTTAAATTTTTTTAAAATGCGGATTAAGTCTTCCTTTTCATCATCTTCCAAGATGCTGAGTGCTTCTACGATCGAATCGATATGGTCAGGAAGAACCTCCTCGATTTTTCTGCGTCCTGCAGGTGTTAATTTCAGGAAAAAGGAGCGACGATCCTTGGGGTCACAAGTTCTAGAAATCCACCCATCTCGAACCATGTTTCGAATGACAACAGTCATGTTTCCAGAAGTGGCTAGCATTTTTTCGATCAAATCCTGAATGCGTAGTTCCCCCCTGCTATAGAGGGTTTCCAAAACTGAAAATTGGGTGGGTGTTAGCCCGTGTTCTTTAGCAGCCTTGGCTTCATATGGTTTAAAAGTTCGTATGGCTTTATTGAGGACGATAGCCGTTTTTAAGTCTAGTTGATTATCGGAAATTTTCTCTTTTAAGTATTGTTTCATAAGGCTATTTTATCAATAATGAGAGAGAAAAACAAGAACTTACATTTTATATTATAGGAAAAGAATCTTAGAATGTTCCTGTCTTCACTTGTAATAAAGGAGGAGAGATGGTAAAATAGACGAGTGAAACTAAGACAGAAAAAAGCAAAAAACAAGCTACTTTTACAGTATGGAATCGGCATTGCTCTGGTAGTACTAGTCATGACGACTTCCTTCCTTTATTTGATATCACTCAGCATGAAACCCTATCAAGATGCTAGGGTTGAAGGAGAAAAACTGGCCAAGCAGTATGCAGAATTGGAACAGGCAGATCAGGTTGATTTCTATAATGGACTAGAAGGTTATTACAGCGTTCTGGGACGTAATAAAAAGCAAGAGGCCATTGCCGTACTGATTGAAAAGAATGACCACAAGATTTATGTTTATCAGCTTGATAAGGGGATTTCTCAAGACAAGGCAGCGACGATTTCGAGGGAAAAAGGAGCTAGCGACATTGACAAGATTACTTTTGGTCGCTATCAGGACAAGCCGATTTGGGAAGTTAAGTCAGGAAACCAGTACTATCTGGTTGACTTTGAAACAGGAGCAGTGATCCAATAAGGAGGGCATATGAAACTATCCAAACGTGTACTAGAAATGGAAGAAAGTGTCACTCTAGCCAGTGATGCAAGAGCCAAAGCATTAAAAGCTCAAGGAAAAGATGTTCTTTTCTTAACCTTGGGACAGCCAGATTTTCATACTCCTGAAAATATTCAGGATGCGGCGGTGGAAGCGATTCGTGACGGACGAGCTTCCTTTTATACAGTTGCTTCAGGCCTACCAGAGTTAAAAGCGGCGGTTAATACCTATTTTGAACGCTATTATGGGTATTCTGTCGCAGCCAACGAGGTTACTTTTGCCACTGGTGCCAAGTTCTCTCTCTACACCTTCTTTATGGCTGTGGTCAATCCTGGCGATGAGGTCATCATTCCTACACCTTACTGGGTCAGCTATGGAGATCAGGTCAAGATGGCAGAAGGTGTGCCAGTCTTTGTCCAGGCCAAGGAAGACAATCACTTTAAGGTGACAGTCGAGCAGCTAGAAGCGGCTCGAACAGACAAGACTAAGGTCTTGGTTCTCAATTCGCCATCAAATCCGACTGGTATGATTTACTCTCGTGAGGAGCTCATGGCTATCGGAAATTGGGCGGTTGAACATGATGTCCTTATCCTAGCAGATGATATTTACGGTCGTTTGGTTTATAACGGGAATGAATTTGTTCCAATTTCTAGTCTGTCAGAAGCCATTCGCAAGCAAACCATCGTGATTAATGGTGTATCTAAGGCCTATGCCATGACTGGTTGGCGGGTAGGTTATGCGGTGGGAAATCCTGAATTTATAGCTGCTATGAGCAAATTGACAGGACAAACGACTTCAAATCTGACAGCAGTGTCTCAATATGCTACCATTGAAGCCCTTACTGGATCGCAAGACTCTGTTGAAACCATGCGTCAAGCCTTTGAAGAACGTTTGAATACCATTTATCCACTCTTGTGCCAAGTGCCAGGATTCGAAGTTGTCAAGCCCCAAGGTGCCTTCTATCTCTTCCCAAATGTTAAAAAAGCGATGGAAATGAAGGGTTATACCGATGTGACAGAGTTTACAACAGCTATTCTCGAAGAAGTCGGCCTTGCATTGATTACAGGAGCAGGGTTTGGAGCACCAGAAAATGTTCGTCTCAGCTATGCCACAGACTTGGATACATTAAAAGAAGCTATTCGTCGCTTGCATCAATTTATGGAAAAATAAAACTTAGAATCTTCGCCTTTTTAGCGAAGATTTTTTGTAACGAAAATCTCGCGATTTTTCTTTAGTAGAACCTAGATATCGCAGCCCATTTATGGTAAAATAGTGGGTAATGACGTCTTCGGACAAGTTAAACGAAAAAAGGAAGATAGATTATGACAAAACGTGTAACAATTATCGATGTAAAAGACTACGTTGGTCAAGAAGTGACCATTGGAGCCTGGGTTGCCAACAAATCAGGAAAAGGAAAAATTGCCTTCTTGCAATTGCGTGATGGAACTGCCTTCTTCCAAGGTGTAGCCTTTAAACCAAACTTTATTGAAAAATTTGGTGAAGAGGTAGGTCTTGAAAAATTTGACACCATCAAACGCTTGAGCCAAGAAACTTCTGTTTATGTGACAGGAATTGTCAAAGAAGACGAACGTTCTAAGTTTGGCTATGAGTTGGATATTACAGACATCGAAGTCATCGGTGAATCTCAAGACTACCCAATCACACCAAAAGAACACGGAACTGACTTCTTGATGGACAACCGTCACTTATGGCTCCGCTCTCGTAAGCAAGTAGCGGTTATGCAAATCCGTAACGCGATTATCTATGCGACTTATGAGTTTTTCGACAAGAACGGCTTCATGAAATTTGATAGCCCAATTCTTTCAGGAAATGCGGCAGAGGATTCAACTGAACTCTTTGAAACAGACTACTTTGGAACGCCAGCCTACTTGAGCCAATCAGGTCAGCTTTATCTTGAAGCGGGTGCTATGGCCCTTGGTCGTGTCTTTGACTTTGGTCCAGTATTCCGTGCGGAAAAATCAAAAACTCGCCGTCACTTGACTGAGTTCTGGATGATGGACGCAGAGTACTCATACTTGACACATGACGAGTCACTTGACTTGCAAGAAGCCTATGTTAAAGCTTTACTCCAAGGTGTTTTGGATCGTGCTCCTCAAGCCTTGGAAACCTTGGAACGCGATACTGAACTTTTGAAACGCTACATTGCAGAGCCGTTCAAACGCATCACTTATGATCAAGCCATTGACCTCTTGCAAGAGCATGAAAATGATGAAGACGCTGACTATGAACATCTCGAGCATGGAGATGACTTCGGTTCACCACACGAAACATGGATTTCAAACCACTTTGGTGTTCCAACTTTCGTTATCAACTACCCAGCAGCTATCAAGGCCTTCTACATGAAACCAGTTCCTGGAAATCCAGAACGCGTGCTTTGTGCAGACTTGCTTGCACCAGAAGGCTATGGAGAAATCATCGGAGGTTCTATGCGTGAGGAAGACTACGACGCCCTTGTCGCTAAGATGGATGAACTTGGCATGGATCGTACAGAATATGAATTTTACCTTGACCTTCGTAAATACGGTACAGTGCCACACGGTGGATTTGGTATCGGTATCGAGCGTATGGTAACTTTCGCAGCAGGTACAAAACACATCCGTGAAGCGATTCCATTCCCACGTATGTTGCACCGTATCAAACCATAAGCTAATAAAAGAAGATAATTTTATCTTCTTTTTTCACTTTTCTCTTGCTATCTACTAGTATTTCTAGTATAATAGTCTATTGTGAGCAAACCTCACTTACCCCTTGCAACGACTGGGGGTCATTAGACCAAAAGGAGGAACATATCAATGGCTAAATACGAAATTCTTTATATCATTCGTCCAAACATTGAAGAAGAAGCGAAAAACGCTTTGGTAGCACGTTTTGACTCTATCTTGACTGACAACGGTGCAACTGTTGTTGAATCAAAAGATTGGGAAAAACGTCGTCTTGCATACGAAATCCAAGATTTCCGCGAAGGACTTTACCACATCGTTAACGTTGAAGCAAACGACGACGCAGCTCTTAAAGAGTTTGACCGTCTTTCAAAAATCAACGCTGACATTCTTCGTCACATGATCGTCAAACTTGACGCGTAAGAAGGTAGATTATGATTAACAATGTTGTACTTGTAGGGCGTATGACACGTGATGCTGAGTTGCGTTATACCCCATCAAATGTAGCAGTTGCGACTTTTACTCTTGCAGTAAACCGTACATTCAAGAGTCAAAATGGCGAACGTGAGGCTGATTTCATCAATGTCGTTATGTGGCGCCAACAGGCTGAAAATCTTGCTAACTGGGCTAAAAAAGGCTCTCTTATCGGGATTACAGGTCGTATCCAGACTCGTAGTTACGATAACCAGCAAGGACAACGTGTTTACGTAACAGAAGTCGTGGCGGATAATTTCCAAATGTTGGAAAGCCGCGGAGTGCGTGAAGGACATTCAAGTGGCGCTTATTCTGCACCAACTGCTGGTCAATCAGCACCTGCAAACCCAGTACCAGACTTTTCACGTTCTGAAAATCCATTTGGAGCAACCAATCCATTGGACATTTCAGATGATGATTTACCATTCTAATGGACAATTAATACTATAAAGGAGAAAAAACATGGCTCAACAACGTCGTGGCGGATTCAAACGCCGTAAAAAAGTTGATTACATCGCAGCAAACAAAATTGAATATGTTGATTACAAAGATACTGAGCTTCTTAGCCGTTTCGTTTCAGAACGTGGGAAAATTCTTCCTCGTCGTGTAACTGGAACTTCAGCTAAAAACCAACGTAAAGTAACAACAGCTATCAAACGCGCTCGCGTAATGGCTTTGATGCCTTTCGTAAACGAAGATTAAAAAAGAGGTCCGGTGGACCTCTTTTTCACGAGCTTTGAAATGAGAAGGCGAGTTGAGGTCCAGTGGACCTCTTTTTCATGAGCTTGAAAACAAGAAAGTGAATTAAGACCCGAGTGGGTCTTTTTTTCAGCCCTCGGTTGGACAGAGCTCCTTTTTTCTTACTAGGTTATTTCTTTTAATTTTTATTATCGTGCTATAATAGTAGGAGAAAGCTTTAAAGGAGCAACTTATGAAGACGACTTGTTCAATTAGAAAAATGCAAGAATCTGACATTAAAGATCTCTCTCGAGGATTTACTAGCCAAGGTTGGCCAAGTAGAGAGGAGATTTTAACTCGATATTTTAAGGAGCAGAAAAGTGGGGAGAGAGAGGTATTAGTTGCAGAGATTGATGGTGTTGTAGCGGGCTACATTACTATTTTACCCGATGCTAAGCAGGGGCCCTTTGCTAGAATGGCTCCAGAACTTTCAGATTTCAATGTCTTTGAACCCTTTCAAAATCAAGGTATTGGCAATCTCTTGCTGGAAGAAGCAGAAAAACGAGTAAAGCTTTTTTCGGACAAAGTGACGTTGGGTGTAGGTTTGCACTCAGACTATGGACCTGCCCAGAGATTGTACATCAAACGAGGCTATATTCCAGATGGGACGGGTGTTTGGTATCAGAACTATCAACCGGCCATAAATGCAGTTTGTGAAGATATCGGAGAATTGGTCTTGTATCTATCCAAAGATTTGATGTAAGATAGGTATTTAACCTTTAACCTTAAAATATAGTTAGAACCCGCGGTCCCTTTTTCATCAGAAAGAGGGAGTTTTTGTTTTACATTAATTGCTCTATTCTTTAAAAAGGTTAAATATAATTGTTTGAAATATCAAGATAAAAATAATTATTTAAAAAGTATATATTTTAATTCTTTTAATAAAGAGGCTATTTTCACAGAAAGCTTAAAAAAGCCTTAAACAACTACGTTTACACGGTGTAAACTTTATTGTTACAAAAAAATTACAGTTTGTTAAAATTAAATTAAATGCAAG
This sequence comes from Streptococcus oralis, assembly GCF_015561235.1. Classification (GTDB taxonomy): domain Bacteria; phylum Bacillota; class Bacilli; order Lactobacillales; family Streptococcaceae; genus Streptococcus; species Streptococcus oralis_BK. Next base: position 178,963 of record NZ_JADMTC010000001.1, read on the forward strand.
ACTATACTTTGGAAAAAGTTTGACTTTTAAATTAATAGTCGGTAAAATAATTAAGGACATTCAAATTAATTTAACTTTTGAATAATTCGATAGTCAAATTAATCTTACAAGTCAAATCTTATGATAGTCAAAGGATACCATAATGAAAAAACTTAAAGTGATGGTTGTTTTTGGAACACGACCAGAAGCCATCAAAATGGCCCCTTTAGTGTTGGAGTTGCAAAAACATAGTGATACGATTGAAACAATTACTGTTGTGACAGCTCAACACCGTCAAATGCTAGATCAAGTTCTTGAAACATTTCGAATTCAGCCTAACTATGATTTAGATATTATGGGGAAAAACCAGTCTCTTTTAGACATTACTGGAAAAATCCTCGAAAAATTTGATTCTGTTGTTAAGCAAGAATTTCCAGATATAATTCTTGTTCATGGTGATACTACAACGACCTTTGGAGCAAGTTTAGTAGGTTTTTACAATCAGGTTCGAATCGGGCATGTTGAAGCTGGATTGAGAACATTTGATAAGTATTCTCCTTTCCCAGAAGAAATGAATCGCCAAATGACTGACAATCTTGCTGATCTTTATTTTGCTCCAACTAGTGAGAGTAGAGATAATCTCCTCAAGGAAAATCATCCTGAGTCTGCTATTGTTATTACGGGAAATACGGCTATCGATGCATTGAAACTCACTGTTCAATCAGACTACCATCATGAAGTTCTAGATCAATTGGATCCTTCCAAAAAGCTTGTTTTAGTAACTATGCACCGTCGTGAAAATCAAGGCCAACCGATGCGTAATGTCTTTACAGCTTTACGCCAAATGGTTGATATCCATTCTGAATTAGAGGTGGTCTACCCAGTTCATCTCAGTCCTGCTGTGCAAGAAGCGGCAAAGGATATTCTATCTGGTCATGACCGCAGTCACTTGATTGAACCTTTAGATGTACTCGATTTCCATAATTTAGCATCTAAAAGTTATTTTATTATGACCGACTCGGGTGGTGTCCAAGAAGAGGCACCTTCCCTCGGAAAACCTGTTCTTGTCCTTCGAGATACAACGGAACGTCCAGAAGGGGTTCGTGCAGGAACCTTGAAACTAGTTGGGACTGATCCAGTACGTGTGAAAGAAGCTATGACAGCTCTCTTAACAGATGAAACTCTTTATAGAAAAATGTCTCAGGCACCAAATCCATATGGTGATGGAAGAGCATCTGAACGAATCGTTCAGGCTATACTACATTATTTTGGAATGGCTGAATCTGTATCTGAATTTAAAGAAGGAGAAGAGGCATAATGAAAAACTGGAATAAATTTAGAAATTGGGTAGTCGCCTTTCTGGGTTGTGAGTTGATTCTTTTAGGTCTTTCTTTTCTCTTTGCTCGAGATATTATTTTAGAGCAAATTATATTTCTAATCCTAGCCTTATTTGCTGTCTTAGTTTTATCTGACTTGTTGCTTACTTGGTTACTTTTATTGGCGCTTGGTATTGGACTTATCTTTTTGTCATCGGGTATTGTCTATATACCAATCGTTCAACTGTTGTTCTTGCTAGTGAGTTTCCCTCTGTTAATTGGGATTTTAATCAAAGTCCGTAATTATTATTTTAAGGCAAAATCAATGGTGCAGGATCAAGTAGAAATCGCTAGAGAAGATTACAAATCAATGTATCAGATTTCGGAAGAAGGGGTGATTCAATCCCTATTGATTCATTGGTCCCATGAAGATCTGTTTTTCCAGATTAAACCTAAAGAACATAATCTGATGCTCAGTCGCATTCAAGAGGTAATTGCTAAGGAATTGAGTTACAATGATAAGCTCTATTACGTTTCAGATGGGAATTTTCTTGTTCTATCTAATAGTAATCAACATTCTTTGAATCAACTCTATTTGAATGGTTTGCAGGAGAAACTAAGCAGTTTAGTTTTTCATGGAGAAGATGGAAACCAAGGAATTCAATTCCAAACAGGTTACCTAGTGATTAACTCTGAGAATAGAAGTAAATATAAAGACTACTCAGATGTTACTAGTCATCTCAAACGTCAATTAGAGACAGATGTAATTGTAGAATATTAGGAGGGAAACATGACTCTAACCAATATATTTTTTGGCATTGCTTTGGGACTCAGTCTCACCTTTGGCATTTGTTTTGTCATACTATTTATTGCTTATAATGTACTTTACCATCGAGTGAATAAAAATTTTAAGGCGGTGAATCATGATTAGTCAAATCTTAATGATTTTTACTCTGCTTACTATTTGGATTTCTCTGGCTTGGGGTTTGGTAATTCTCTTTTCAGCAGTACACTTTTGGTTTAAACACAGTAATTTTCGTGTAGACACTTCGCCACTACCTTATTACCCTAAGGTCACCATTGTTGTACCTGCTCATAATGAGGATGTGGTTATTGCCCAAACGGCAAAAGCTATTTTGGACATGAATTATCCTCACGATCGTGTGGAGTTGCTCTTGTTTGCGGATAACTGTTCGGACAACACCTATTCAGAGTGTTTGTCTGTACAAGCCATGCCTGAATATGCAGGAAGAAATCTGACTATTATCGACCGTACTGGTACGGGAGGAAAAGCAGGCGTTCTAAACGATGCTTTGAAGATGGCAAGAGGTGAATATATATGTGTCTATGATGCAGATGCTATGCCTGAAAAAAATGCTCTTTATTTCCTTGTGAAGGAAGTGATGAAGGATCCAGAACGTCATGTGGCATCTTTCGGCCGCAACAAGACTCGAAACGCTAATCAAAATTTCTTGACTCGTTGTATTAACCAGGAAATCGTTGTTACTCAGCGCGTGCACCACGTTGGGATGTGGCATCTCTTTAAAATTGGGCGTATTCCAGGAACCAACTTTATCATTCAAACCGACTTTGTAAAGAGTATCGGTGGTTGGAAAAATGGTGCCTTAACCGAGGATACCGATATTTCCTTCAAAATCATGCAGAGTGGTAAATTGATTGCCCTTGCCTATAATTCAGAGGCTTTCCAACAAGAACCTGAGACCTTAAAGAGTTACTATATGCAGCGTAAACGTTGGGCTAAAGGAAACTACGAAGTTGTTCTATCAAACTTTAAGCATTTATTTGGCAGAGCAAACTGGCGAGTTAAACTAGAAGTCTTTAACTATTCTTGTGTTTTCTTTTGGTTTAACTTTGCCATTGTTCTATCGGATTTGATTTTCCTAGCGAATGTGCTAGCGATCTGCCTTAATCTTTTCTTCCCAGATGTCAGGGTTCCATTTGCTTTTGATGCGGACAATATCTACATCGCCCAGCTCATGCTCTTCAACTGGATTCTCATGATTGGTCTTTATTTGATGCAAATTATGACAGCATTGGCAAGTCAATTTGGACAAGCTACTACAAAGCAAATTTGGTTGGCTTTGGCTGCCTATTTCACTTATGCACAGATGTTTATCGTTGTTTCCATTGATTCCATTTCTTCAATCGTGCTGGACAAAGTACTCCGACGAAAAGAAACCAAGTGGGTTAAAACCAAGCGATTTGCAGGATAGGAGGATTTATGAAAACGAATAAATTAAAATATGTATGGTTTGTGCTCATCCTTTCTATCTTTTGTTTAACCTTGTTTTTGGCAAGAGGAAGGAGTAAAGTTGAAATGCGCAATCGTATTTACCGCCAATGGAGTGAACAGTTTCTTGTGACTAAGGGAGATCAGTCCTATGTCCGTACGACGAATGATTCTGAGGAAACAACCGTTCTATCAGAAGCTCAAAGTTACGGCATGCTCATAACGGTTTTAGCAGCCCAAAAAGGGCAAGCGAGTCAAGCAGATTTTGATAGTCTTTATCGTTATTTCCTAAATCATCGTATTGAGGGAACGCAGTTGATGTCTTGGAAGCAAGTAATCAAAAATGATAGCGAAACGGTTGAGAAACAAAATGCAACTGATGGAGATCTCTATATCGCTTATTCCTTAATTGAAGCTGCCAAACAGTGGCCTGATAAAGCACAGGAATACCAGGAGCAAGCTAAAAAAATCTTGGATGATATCCTTCAATACAATTACAACGAAGAGACAGGTGTCCTAACAGTAGGGAACTGGGCCAACAAGGATTCCGATTACTATTATTTGATGCGGACGTCTGATACTCTTCCTCACTATTTCCAATCTTTCTATGACCTGACTGGAAACAAACAGTGGTTAGATGTTAAGGATAAGATGCTTGGTCATCTGGAGCAAATCAGTTCTCATTCTGATACGGGCCTCTTGCCAGACTTTATCTGGGCTGAGAAGTATGGGGCACGACTTGTTGATGCCAACACTATCGAATCTCAATACGATGGGGCTTATTCTTATAATGCTTGTCGTTTGCCTTATCACTTGTCTCAAAGTCAAGATGAAAGAAGTCAAAAAGTCGTTCAAAAGATGATGAATTTCTTTATGAAAGAACAACGTATCTATGCTGGCTATGATTTGAATGGAACGGCCCTTAATCAATACCAGGCAGGTAGTTTCTTGGCCCCGATTACCTATGCGTCTGACAAGGGAGAAGGTTATCTGAAACTTCTTCAACAAAATAAATACATTTTCACACAAGATTTACCTTTGGATAACTACTATGATGCAACGATGATTACCATGATTGCTCTGGAGTTGTTCTAGGATGAAGAGGGCTAGTCTCACTGGCTCTCTTTTTGATAGGATTTTCATCTTTTTTCAAAAAAGGAATTTCATCAGCTTTATGGTATAATGGAAAGAGTGATGGAAAAGAGGTAGAGAGATGGATGCGAAATTAAAATACAAGGCAAAAAAGATTAAAATCGTCTTTTTTGATATTGATGATACCTTGCGTACGTCAAAGACAGGTTTTATTCCGGCTACAATTCCCACTGTTTTTAAACAGTTACGTGAAAAAGGAATCTTAACAGGAATTGCCTCTGGTCGTGGCATTTTTGGTGTCGTTCCAGAGATTCGTGAGCTCAAGCCGGACTTTTTTGTAACCCTGAATGGGGCCTATATCGAAGATAAAAAAGGCCAGGTCATTTTTCAACATCAGATTGAGAAGTCAGATGTTGAGGAGTATATCTCTTGGACGAAGGAAGAGGGAATTGAATACGGCCTGGTTGGTAGTCATGACGCTAAACTCTCCACGCGAACAGAACTGATCAGTGAGGCGATTGATCCGATTTATCCGAACCTGGGTGTGGATCCTGACTTTCATGAAAAAGCAGAAATATACCAGATGTGGACCTTTGAGGATAAAGGGGATGACTTGCACCTACCAGATAGTCTCTCGGGTGAACTTCGCATGGTGCGTTGGCATGAACATTCATCTGATATCGTGCCTATTTCAGGATCCAAAGCCACAGGTGTAGCCAAGGTGGTGGAACATTTAGGCTTGAAACCAGAGAATGTTATGGTCTTTGGGGATGGTCTCAATGACTTGGAACTCTTTGATTATGCTGGAATCAGTATTGCTATGGGAATTTCTCATGATAAAATCAAAGAAAAAGCGGATTATATTACAAAAACAGTAGAAGAAGATGGCATTTTTGATGCCTTAGAAGGATTTGGTATGGTAGAAAAAGAATTGCATTTCCCACAAGTAGACATTGAAACAGTAGAAGGGCCGTTGGCGACTATTAAGACAAATCACGGAGACTTGCGTATCAAGCTCTTCCCTGAACAGGCTCCCAAAACGGTTGCCAACTTTGTTGCTCTGTCAAAAGACGGTTACTATGATGGTGTGATTTTCCATCGTATTATCAAGGACTTTATGATCCAAGGCGGAGACCCAACTGGTACTGGTATGGGTGGTGAGTCAATCTACGGCGACTCTTTTGAAGATGAATTTTCAGAAGAACTCTACAATATCCGTGGTGCCCTTTCTATGGCCAATGCTGGTCCAAATACCAATGGTAGCCAGTTCTTTATCGTTCAAAACCAACATTTGCCGTACTCTAAGAAAGAGATTGCGCGTGGTGGCTGGCCTGAACCAATCGCTGAGATTTATGCAGAACAAGGTGGAACTCCTCATCTTGACCGCCGCCATACTGTTTTTGGGCAATTGGTAGATGCAGAATCTTTTGCGGTCTTGGATGCCATTGCAGCTGTTGAGACAGGTGCAATGGACAAACCAGTTGAAGATGTAGTAATTGAAACGATTGAAATTGAGGACTAGAATGAAAATTGGTGATAAGCTAACTGGGCGTATTACAGGAATTCAGCCCTATGGTGCCTTTGTTGAGTTAGAGACAGGGGTGACAGGGCTGATTCACATCTCGGAGATTCGGACGGGATTTATTGAAAATATCTATGAAGTTTTGAAAATTGGTGAAGAAGTGCAAGTTCAGGTTGTTGATTTGGATGAATTTACTGGTAAAGCCAGTCTTTCCATCCGCACTCTGGAAGAAGAAAAACATCAGCTACCAAGACGGAGACGTTTTTCAAATGATCGGATCAAGCATGGTTTTGCTCCACTTGGGCGAATGATGCCAATCTGGACAAAGGAAGCCCTCAATAATCTGAGAGAGAAAAACTAGTCTATTAGATTTCGTATCTTTTATTAAAATCATATATGCAAGAACAATTATTAAAACCAGGAGAGCGAATCAATCAGCTCTTTTCGACAGATATCAAGATCATTCAAAATAAAGAGGTGTTTAGCTATTCGGTGGATAGTGTTCTCTTATCACGCTTTCCTCGCTTCCCTAAACGGGGTTTAATTGTGGACTTTTGTGCAGGAAATGGGGCAGTAGGGCTTTTTGCCAGCACTCGTACTCAGGCGCAGATATTATCTGTAGAGATTCAGGAGCGCTTGGCAGATATGGCAGAGCGTTCGGTTCGGTTGAATGGTTTGGAAGAGCAGATGCAGGTCATCTGTGATGATTTGAAAAATATGCCTGCTCACATCCAAGGAAGTAAGGTGGATATGATCTTGTGTAATCCGCCTTATTTCAAGGTGGATCCACATTCCAATCTCAACGAGAGTGAACACTACCTTCTGGCCAGACACGAAATTGCGACTAACCTAGAAGAAATTTGCCGAAGCGCTCAGAGTATTCTCAAGTCAAATGGGCGTTTGGCCATGGTCCATCGTCCTGATCGACTCTTGGATATATTAGACATGTTGCAACACCATAATTTAGCTCCTAAGCGCCTGCAATTTGTCTATCCTAAACGTGAGAAGGAGGCCAATATGCTCTTAATCGAAGCTATCAAAGATGGCTCTACGAGTGGTTTCAAGATCTTGCCACCACTCATTGTTCACAATGATGATGGTTCCTATACACCAGAAATTCAAGAGATTTACTATGGATCATAAGGCCTATATGTATGTGGTGGAGTGCCGTGACGGTTCTTACTATACGGGCTATACAACGGATGTGAAGAAACGCCTTGCCGTTCATAATAGTGGTAAGGGAGCCAAGTATACCCGAGCTCGCTTGCCAGTCAAACTCATCTATGTAGAGGGTTTTGCCAGTAAGGAAGAAGCCATGTCTGCCGAAGCTCTCCTCAAACGAAAGGAACGTCCACAGAAAGAACGATTTTTATCCGAAAATCAAGATAAAAATCTAGTCAACCATATTGATGTCTAACGAGGAGTCTTTTGGCTCCTCTTACTTTTGTCAAAAGAGGAAAAAAGTGCTACAATAAGTTGAATAAATTTAAAGAGGTATTATCATGTCTAAGATTCTAGTATTTGGTCACCAAAATCCAGACTCAGATGCCATCGGGTCATCTGTAGCCTTTGCTTACCTTGCAAAAGAAGCTTATGGATTGGACACAGAAGCGGTTGCTCTCGGTACTCCAAACGAAGAAACAGCCTTTGTTTTGAACTATTTTGGTGTAGAAGCACCACGCGTCATCACATCTGCCAAAGCAGAAGGTGCAGAACAAGTCATCTTGACTGACCACAATGAATTCCAACAATCAGTGTCAGATATCGCTGAAGTAGAAGTTTACGGAGTTGTGGACCACCACCGTGTGGCTAACTTTGAAACTGCAAGTCCGCTTTACATGCGTTTGGAACCAGTTGGATCAGCTTCATCTATCGTTTACCGCATGTTCAAAGAACATGGTGTAGCAGTTCCTAAAGAAATCGCAGGTTTGATGCTTTCAGGTTTGATTTCAGATACCCTTCTTTTGAAATCACCAACAACTCACCCATCTGATAAAGTCATTGCTCCTGAATTGGCAGAATTAGCAGGTGTAAACTTGGAAGAGTACGGTCTTGCAATGCTGAAAGCTGGTACAAACTTGGCAAGTAAATCTGCTGAAGAATTGATTGACATCGATGCTAAGACTTTTGAACTCAACGGAAATAAAGTTCGTGTTGCCCAAGTGAATACGGTTGATATTGCTGAAGTCTTGGAACGCCAATCAGAAATCGAAGCAGCAATGCAAGCGGCTAATGTGGCAAACGGCTACTCTGACTTTGTCTTGATGATTACAGACATCGTGAACTCAAACTCAGAAATTCTAGCTCTTGGGTCAAACATGGACAAGGTGGAAGCAGCTTTCAACTTCAAACTTGAAAACAACCACGCTTTCCTTCCAGGTGCTGTTTCACGTAAGAAACAAGTGGTGCCTCAGTTGACTGAGAGCTTCAATGCTTAAGATTTGGGGTGTCAGTTCAAAAACGGGAAGTCTAGTTTGACTTATATCGAAAGGGGTTTCGGCTCCTTTTTTTCTAGGAGAGAAAGATGTTAGAAAATGGCGATTTGATTTTTGTGAAGGATCTTTCAGATATGGGGCAGGCCATCCAAGCTTCTACTGGTAACTATAGTCATGTAGCCATCTTTTTGGACGGTTTCATCTACCATGCTAGTGGGCAAGCAGGGGTCATTTGTCAAGAACCGGCTGAATTTTTTGAACCGACTCATCTCTACGATCTTTATGTCTACCCAGAGATGGAAGTTGACTTGGTAAAGGAGAGAGCTAGAAAACGTTTAGGTGCACCCTATAATGCCTCTTTTTATCCAGATGGGGTTGGTTTTTACTGTTCTCAGTATATCGCGGAAATTCTTCCTGTTTTTGAGACTATTCCGATGCAATTTGGGGACGGGGAGCAGGAAATCAGTGATTTTTGGAGGGAATATTACAGGAAACTCGAACTTCCTGTACCTCTGAATCAACCAGGGACCAATCCTAGTCAACTAGCAGCATCCCCCCTTTTAGAATGTAAAGAAAGGAATCTTTATGATTCAGATTTTTAATCCCTCTCGTTTGACGAGACAGCCATTTTTTGGAGAATTGATCCGCTATCTGGACCAGCATGATGATGTGATTCTATGGGAAATCAAGGCTCAATTTCCAGAAGTAGCAGTTGATAAACTCATGGAAGAGTATATAAAGGCAGGCTTGATCCGAAGGGAAAACAAACGCTATTCACTCAATCTCCCTTTTCTAGAATCGATAGACAATCTATCCCTTGACCAAGAAATTTTTATCAGAGAAGATAGCTCAGTCTATCAAGCTTTGCTGAAGAAGACTTTTGAGACAGAATTGCGCAATCAAACCAATGCAGCCATTTTAGTCGAACGTACGGACTTTGCAAGAGAAAAGATGACCCTATCCAACTATTTCTACAAGGTCAAGAATCAATATCCTTTGACAGAAAAACAGCAGGAACTCTATGTCATTTTGGGAGATGTCAATCCTGAGTACGCCCTCAAGTATATGACGACTTTTTTACTGAAGTTCCTCAAAAAAGATCAGCTGATGCAGAAACGCCGTGATATCTTTGTGGATAGTTTGGTCGTCCTAGGCTATGTTGTGCAAAACGAAGAAGGGAAGTATGAGTTGGCTGTTGATTTCGACAAGGAACAGTTGACTTTCTATTTACCTTAATTGCTTCATTTCGAGCAGATTGTTTGACTTTGCTAAAGAATAAGCATAAACTGAATGTAAGCGATAACGTTTATCGTATTAAAAGCAAAGGAGACAGAGCTATGTCACTTGAAAATAAATTGGATCAAGCAACTGGTGCTATCAAAGAAGGATTTGGTAAAGTTACTGGCGATAGCAAGACAGAAGCAGAAGGTACTGTAGAAAAAACAGTTGCGAAAGCAAAAGAAGTTGTTGAAGATGCTAAAGGTGCTGTAGAAGGTGCCGTTGAAGGTCTTAAAAATTCATTTAAGAAAGAAGACTAAAAAAATCAAGGGAATGTTTCCCTTGATTTTTTATAGATAACGTTCTGCGATAGCTGCGTCTCCAGGATAGTCTTCTTTCTTTCCTTGGACGATTTGGTAGCAATCGGCTCCCTTACCTGCAATAATCACGGCATCAAGTTCTTGATTTGTGATGGCCATAGCCGCTTGGATAGCTTGTTCGCGATCGGCAATCTTTTCAACAGGATGGCTGATATAGCTACTGATTTCCTCTGCAATCGCCATTGGATCTTCATAGTTGGGATCATCAGCTGTTAGAAAGACTTGAATCTCAGGGTGTTGATTAAGGAGGAGCCCAAAGTCCTTGCGTCGACTTTCTCCTTTATTGCCTGTCGAACCGAGAACCAGAGCGATTTTCCCAGTTTGATGAGTTTCAACTACATTGATGAGTTTTTTCAGACTGTCGCCATTGTGGGCATAGTCGATGAAGACCTTGGCTCCGTTTTTCTGTGTGTGGACTTCCATGCGTCCAGGAACTCGGGTTGCAGCGATTCCTTTTTTGATGTCTTCTAGACTAGCACCTAGACGAAGGCAGGCAAGTCCTGCAGCAACGGCATTTTCTTGGTTGAAGTGTCCAATCAACTGGATATCATAATTTCCAGCAAGTTTACCAGTAGCTGAAAAGCTAAAGGCTTTGGAGTTCTCGATTTGGTTGTCAGACTTACTACCATAGAAATCATGGTCTTGATGTTCAACTTGTTCTTTCAGTACAGAGAAGTGGTCCATGTCGCTGTTAATGACAACTGCTCGGCTATTTTCCATCAAGAGACGCTTGTGGTAGAAGTAATCCTCAAAACTAGGATGCTCAATCGGTCCGATGTGATCAGGTGTAATGTTAAGAAAGACACCTACATCAAAGGTCAGGCCATAGACTCGATGAACAAGATAGGCTTGGCTAGAAACTTCCATTACAAGATGGGTTCGACCATTCTTAACAGCCTGAGCCATCATGTTGAAAAGATCGATGTTTTCAGGTGTTGAGAAGGAAGATTTAAAGAAGGTCTTGCCATCTAGAGTTGTATTCATAGTTGACAAGAGAGCTGTTGGGTAGCGTTGAGATAGGATGTGGTAAGCAAAGTAAGCAGATGTTGTCTTTCCTTTTGTCCCTGTGAAAGCAAGAATTTTTAGTTTCTCTTGCGGATTACCATAAAATTCCATCGCAATCAAACTCATGGCTTTCTTGATATCGTTCACAACGATGGCAGGGATACCGACCTCGTAGTCCTTTTCTGCGACATACCAAGCTAAGCCCTGACTTATAGCAGAAAGAAGGTATTCTTTTTTAAAGGCAGCGCCTTTTGCAAAAAAAAGAGTGCCTTCTTTTACTTTTCGGCTGTCATAACTGATGCTATCAAACACAACTTCACTGTAGTTGTAGTGGTAGTGTCCTTGGTCGATAATCTCGCGGAAGAGACCATCTTTCTTTAATATGTCTAATACGGTTTCAATCTTTATCATACTTTCTATTGTAAACCGAAAGTCTGAATTTTACAAGTAACAAGGAAAAGTTTATAATGGAAGATGAGGAAAATTTCCTAGTTATCAAAATTGAATGAGGAAGCTATGTCTAACGAAAACAATCACCAGCAGGCACAGATGTTGCGAGGGACTGCTTGGCTAACAGCTAGTAACTTTATTAGTCGCCTCCTTGGGGCTATCTACATTATTCCCTGGTATATTTGGATGGGAACCTATGCCGCTAAGGCAAATGGTCTGTTTACCATGGGCTACAATATCTATGCTTGGTTCTTGCTGATTTCAACAGCGGGTATCCCAGTTGCGGTCGCTAAACAAGTGGCCAAGTACAATACTATGCGAGAAGAAGAGCACAGCTTTGCCTTGATTCGGAGTTTTCTAGGCTTTATGACGGGCTTGGGACTGGTCTTTGCCTTGGTCTTGTATCTCTTTTCTCCCTGGTTAGCAGATTTATCAGGAGTGGGGAAAGACCTGATTCCTATCATGCAGAGCTTGGCGTGGGCGGTCTTGATTTTCCCGTCCATGAGTGTCATCCGAGGATTCTTCCAAGGGATGAATAACCTCAAACCCTATGCTATGAGCCAAATCGCTGAGCAGGTAATCCGTGTTATCTGGATGTTGCTAGCGACCTTTATCATTATGAAACTCGGTTCAGGAGATTATCTAGCAGCGGTTACCCAATCCACCTTTGCAGCCTTTGTGGGGATGGTGGCTAGTTTTGCAGTTTTGATCTACTTTCTTGCTCAAGAAGGTTTGCTAAAAAGAGTATTTGAAACACGGGATAAAATCAATAGCAAACGACTCTTAGTCGATACCATCAAGGAAGCCATTCCCTTTATCCTGACAGGATCAGCCATCCAGCTTTTCCAAATCTTGGACCAGATGACTTTTATCAGAAGCATGACCTGGTTTACCAACTACAGCAATGAAGACTTGGTTGTTATGTTTTCTTATTTCTCTGCCAATCCGAATAAAATTACCATGATTTTAATCTCTGTAGGAGTTTCTATTGGTAGTGTTGGCTTGCCACTTTTGACGGAGAACTATGTAAAAGGTGACTTGCAGGCAGCAGCTCGCCTAGTTCAAGATAGTATGACCATGCTCCTCTTATTCTTGCTGCCAGCAACTGTCGGAGTCGTCATGGTAGGAGAACCGATCTACACAGTCTTTTATGGTAAGCCAGATAGTCTGGCTATGGGCTTATTTATCTTTGCGGTTTTGCAGTCTACTATCCTAGGCTTATATATGGTCTTGTCTCCTATGCTTCAAGCCATGTTCCGAAACCGCAAGGCAGTCCTTTACTTTGTCTATGGTTCCATTGCCAAGCTAGTCTTGCAATTGCCAACCATTGCCATTTTTCACAGCTACGGTCCTTTGATTTCAACGACTATCGGCTTGATTATTCCGAATGTCTTGATGTACCGAGACATCTGCCAGGTAACGGGTGCTCGTCGAAAGATTATATTGAAGCGGACCATTTTGATTACCATCTTGACCCTTGTCATGTTTATCTTAGTTGGCTTCTTACAATGGCTACTCGGTTTTGTCTTCCAGCCAAGTGGACGTCTCTGGAGTTTCCTTTACGTAGCTCTCATCGGAGGGCTTGGAGGAGGTCTCTATGGTTTGATGAGCCTACGGACACGACTCTTGGACAAGATAATAGGTAAAGCCCAAGCGGACCGACTACGGACACGATTGAAAATATCGTAAGAAGATTTATAAATAAAAGCAATGAATTAACCTTTCTATAATAGAAAGGTTTTTATAGTACATTTTTCTTAAAAAAGGAGAACTTTTTCTAAAATTAAGAGTAGAAAAATATGTTTTTTAAGTTTTTCTTCAGAAATCGCTTGACTAAATAAAACCAAAGCTGTATAATAAGACAAATCTTTAAAACAGGAGGTTCTGGAAATGAAAAAGTCTAAGGCCAAGTATCTGACACTTGCAAGTGTCGTGTTAAGCGCAGGTATCTTACTGAGCGCATGTGGAAACTCAACTAGTTCTTCTAAAACATATAACTATGTTTATTCGAGCGATCCATCTAGTTTGAACTATCTTGCAGAAAACCGTGCAACAACCAACGACATCGTTACTAATTTGGTAGATGGATTGATGGAAAATGACCAATACGGTAACTATGTTCCATCGTTGGCAGAGGATTGGACTGTTTCTCAGGACGGTTTGACCTATACTTACAAATTGCGTAAGGATGCAAAATGGTATACCTATGAGGGTGAAGAATACGCCCCTGTAACGGCGCAAGATTTTGTCACTGGGTTGAAATATGCTGCTGATAAAAAATCCGAAGCCTTGTACCTGGTTCAAGACTCTGTAGCAGGTTTGGATGACTATATCAACGGTAAAACAACTGACTTTTCAACTGTTGGTGTTAAGGCGATTGACGACCAAACAGTTCAGTACACTTTGACACGTCCAGAACCTTATTGGAATTCTAAAACAACTTCAACCATTCTCTTCCCTGTCAATGCAGACTTCCTGAAATCAAAAGGGGATGATTTTGGTAAGGTAGATCCTTCTAGCATTTTGTACAGTGGACCTTTCTTGATGAAATCTTTTGTTTCAAAATCTGTTATCGAATACAAGAGAAATCCAAATTACTGGGATGCTAAAAATGTCTTTGTGGATGATGTGAAATTGACTTACTATGATGGTAGTGACCAAGATGCCCTAGCTCGTAACTTCGTAGAAGGAGTATACAGCTACGCGCGTCTCTACCCAAATAGCTCAAGCTTTGAAGGAATTAAAGAGAAGAACAAGGATAACATCATCTATAGTATGCAAAACGCAACTTCTTATTACTTGAACTTCAACTTGGACAGAAAATCTTATAACTTCACGTCTAAATCCTCAGATATCGAAAAGAAATCAACCCAAGAAGCAGTTCTGAATAAAAACTTCCGTCAAGCCTTCAACTATGCTTATAACCGTACAGCCTATGGAGCACAATCTCAAGGGGAAGAAGGAGCAACAAAGATTATTCGTAACTTGGTTGTACCTCCAACATTTGTAAGTATCAACGGAAAAGACTTTGGTGATGTTGTTTCAGAAAAGATGGTCGACTATGGCCAAGAATGGCAAGGAATCAACTTTGCAGACGCGCAAGACCCATACTACAATCCTGACAAGGCTAAAGCTAAATTTGCAGAAGCTAAGAAAGAATTGGAAGCTAAGGGTGTACAATTCCCAATCCACTTGGATGTATCTGTAGACCAATCAGCTAAAAAAGGTGTACTTGAAACGAGCTCTTTGAAACAATCCATCGAATCTGTTCTCGGAGCTGAGAATGTGGTTATCGATATCCAACAATTATCAACAGATGACTACGATAATTCTAGCTACCTCGCTCAAACTGCAGCTCAAAAAGACTTTGATATCTATAATGGTGGTTGGAGTGCTGACTACTTGGATCCATCAAGCTATCTTGATATCTTAAATGTCAATAACGGTGGTATGTTGCAAAACCTTGGTTTAGAACCAGGTGAGGTTAATGACAAGGCTAAGGCAGTTGGTCTGGATACTTACACTCAAATGTTGGAAGAAGCGAACAAGGAGCAAGACCCAGCAAAACGTTATGAAAAATATGCTGAAATTCAAGCTTGGCTCGTTGATAGCGCCCTTGCAATTCCAAACGTTTCCCAAGGTGGAACACCTAGCTTGAGAAAGACAGTTCCATTCTCAGCGCCATTCTCACAAGCTGGAAATAAGGGTGTCGAATCATACAAGTATCTCAAGTTACAAGATAAGACTGTAACGGCTGATGAGTATGAAAAAGCTAAAGAAAAATGGCTAAAAGAAAAAGAAGAATCAAATAAAAAAGCCCAAGAAGAACTGGCAAAACACGTTAAATAACCAGTCTATTCAACAGGAAAAACGATAGTTTCTCAGGAAGCTATCGTTTTTATATAGTTTGAAACTATAACTAGCTCTTGAAAAGAAGAAAATGAGTTGATGAAAATAAGTGGTACAATAGTTACTATAGATTTGGAGGTATTGTATGAGTAAAGAACGACACATCAACACAATTTTAGCCCAGGCGGGAATCAAGTCAGATAAGGCAACAGGTGCCTTGGTGACGCCGCTTCATTTTTCAACCACTTATCAGCATCCAGAGTTTGGCCAGTCTACTGGTTTTGATTATACCCGTACTAAAAACCCAACTCGCAGTAAGGCGGAGGAAGTCTTGGCGGCTATTGAGTCAGCAGACTATGCCCTAGCGACGAGCTCGGGAATGGCTGCGATTGTATTGGCCTTTAGCGTCTTTCCAGTAGGAAGTAAAGTCTTGGCTGTGCGAGATCTTTATGGGGGTTCTTTCCGTTGGTTCAACCAAGTCGAGCAAGAAGGCCGGTTCCATTTTACCTATGCCAATACAGAAGAAGAGTTGATTGCTGAGTTAGAAAAGGATGTGGATGTTCTCTATATCGAAACACCAACCAATCCGTTGATGTTGGAATTTGATATTGCCAAACTAGGCAAACTAGCTCATGCCAAGGGTGCCAAGGTTGTGGTGGACAATACCTTCTACAGTCCGATTTACCAACGTCCGATTGAAGATGGTGCGGATATCGTTCTTCATTCGGCCACCAAGTATCTAGCAGGGCACAATGATGTCTTGGCTGGGGTGGTTGTGACTAATAGTTTAGAACTATATGAACAACTTTTCTATAATCTCAATACGACTGGTGCGGTCTTGTCACCGTTTGATAGTTATCAGTTGATTCGTGGTCTTAAAACTCTACCTCTTCGTATGGAACGTTCTACAGCCAATGCCCAAGAAGTGGTTGCTTTTTTGAAGGATTCACCTGCTGTCAAGGAAGTGCTCTATACTGGACGTGGGGGTATGATTTCCTTTAAAGTAGTGGATGAAAAACGTATTCCTCATATTTTAAACAGCCTCAAGGTATTCTCTTTTGCGGAAAGTTTGGGTGGGGTAGAGAGTCTGATCACTTATCCGACAACTCAAACCCATGCGGATATTCCAGCAGAAGTGCGCCATTCCTATGGCTTAACAGATGACCTCTTGCGCTTGTCTATTGGGATTGAAGATGCTAGAGATTTGATTGCGGACTTGCGCCAAGCTTTGGAAGGATAAGACAGATATGGGAAAATATGATTTTACAAGCCTACCCAATCGTTTTGGGCACCATACCTATAAATGGAAAGAAGCAGAAGCTGATCGCGAAGTTCTACCAGCCTGGATAGCAGATATGGACTTTGTGGTTTTGCCTGAGGTTCGACAAGCTGTACAAGACTACGCAGATCAGTTGGTCTATGGCTATACTTATGCAAGCGACGCTTTGATTGAGTCGGTTCAAGAATGGGAAGCCAGCCAACACGGTTATCACTTTGACAAGGATGCTCTCGTCTTTATCGAAGGAGTGGTACCAGCTATTTCAACAGCCATTCAAGCCTTTACAAAAGAAGGAGAAGCTGTTCTGATTAACACACCAGTCTATCCACCTTTTGCTCGCAGTGTCAAACTGAACGATCGTCGATTGATTACCAATTCTTTGGTAGAAAAGGATGGGGTGTTTGAGATTGACTTTGATCAGTTGGAGAAGGATATGGTGGAAGAGGATGTGAAGCTTTATATCCTTTGCAATCCTCACAATCCTGGGGGACGTGTTTGGGAAAAGGAAGTGTTAGAAAAGATTGGTCATCTCTGCCAAAAACATGGTGTTTTGTTGGTTTCAGATGAGATTCACCAAGATTTGGCCCTCTTTGGTCACAAACACCAGTCATTTAATACCATTGATACTGCTTTTAAAGACTTTGCCCTTATCTTGAGTAGTGCCACTAAAACCTTTAATATTGCTGGGACCAAGAATTCCTATGCAGTTATTGAAAATCCAAAGCTTCGAGTGGCCTTTCAAAAACGCCAGTTGGCCAATAACCAGCATGAAATCTCAGGCTTGGGGTATTTAGCAACAGAAGCTGCCTACCGTTATGGCAAGGACTGGTTAGGAGAACTAAAAGAAGTCATCGAGGACCACATTAACTATGTAGTGGATGTTTTGGGCAACGAAACCAAGATTAAAGTCATGAAACCGCAAGGTACCTACTTGATCTGGCTTGATTTTTCGGCCTATGATCTAACGGATGACCGCTTGCAAGAGCTTTTGAAGAATAAAGCCAAGGTTATCTTGAACCGAGGTTTGGACTTTGGGGAGGGGGGAGCTCTTCATGCCCGCCTCAATGTAGCTATGCCGAAGTCAGTACTGGAAGAGGTTTGTCAACGCATCGTGACCACTTTTGCTACACTTTAAAAATCCAGCCTTCTAGGAGAAAAGTCTTCCTAGAAGGCTATTTCATAGGGGAAAATGTGGTATAATGAAAAGATAAGATAAAGGGGTAACTATGGCTAAATTGATTCCAGGAAAGTTGCGCATGGAGGGTGTTACTCTCTATGAGACAGGCAACATTGAGATTATCAAGGAAAAAGGGAATCGCCTCTATACTCGTGTGGCAGGAGAAGACTTGCGCTACAGTTTAGAGGATGATCTTGTTTTTTGTGCTTGTGATTTTTTCCAAAAAAGAGGTTACTGTGTTCACCTCGCAGCGCTCGAGCATTATCTGAAGAATGATGAAGAAGGCCAGGTGATTTTACAATCCTTAGAAAAAGGACATGAAGAGCAAGAAGAGGTCGAAACCAAGGTTAGTTTTGGTGGTAGTTTTTTGGAGCGTGTCCAACCTCAGAAGCGAGAGAAAATCTACACTTTGTCGACTCAAGGCCAGGTAGAAGCTGGAACCAATCGCCTCCTTTGGACTCTCCGAATCGGTTTAGTTGATAGTCAAAAATATTATGTCATTCGTGACATCCCTCTCTTTTTGAAGGTCTTAGTCCATCGAAAACCATATATGATTGGGAAATACTATGAAAATGACTTGTCTTGGGAGGCTTTTGATACAGCTAGTCAAGAAGTTCTTACTTTTTTATGTGGCTTGATTGAGGAGGGACTGAGTCAAGACCTCTTTTTCCCCAATCAAGGTCGTCACCTCTTTTTCCCTCTGACATTTTTTGAGCAGGGAGTGGAGTTGCTGATGAACTTGGAAGATTTTCATTTTGAGCACCAGATTACTAGTTATGAAAATCTTCTCTTTCATGATTTAGATTCAGAAGCAAACCTTTTCTCTTTTTCTGTGAGGGAGTATCCTGATTATTTTAAGATGGAGATTTCTGAGACTGAGCGAGTCAACGTATTCTATGGGGGAGCGGTTCTCTTTCGTAAAGGAAATGTTTATTTCTTGACCCCTAATCAGATAACTCTTTTGAAGGAACTCAAGGAGCTTCCTCGGGAGGAAAGAGGGAGAAAATGCCTCCAGTTTGACAACAGTGATCGTGACCTCCTAGCCGCCTGTCTGCCTTTGTTTGGGCAGCTGGGCACGGTTTCTGCTCCCGAGCGTTTGCAAATTAGACAGTTTTCACCAATCTTTTACTTTAATAAGGAGGATGACGGTCGTATCCGCTTGGATATCCAGTTTGACTATGGAGATGTTAAGGTGACTAGTCGTCAACAGCTGGAACAATTACCTTTTTCAAGCGATGCTGTCTTGGCAAATCAGCTATTTCAAGTCTGTTTAGGGGCTGGTTTTGAGGCTGATTTTCAGTCTTGGAGACAGGCTTTGAAGCCAGAGACAGTTTATTCTTTCTTTCACCATACGATTCCAGCTTTTGAGAAGTTGGGTTAGGTTTTCTTGTCTGATGAGATAAATCAGCTCTACAGCGTCCAAACTCCTCAGGTTCAGATTGAGTCCAAGGGAGGATTGTTGGAAATCCAATTTGATTTCCAAGGGATTGCCCAAGAAGAGATTGATCAAGCTCTTAAAGCCCTGACCAGCAATCAGGATTTCTATATCGGTTCTTCTGACCAAGTGTACTTTTTTGATGAGGAAACCAAGCAGATTCGTCAAAATTTGCAGGAACTGGGGGTTGAGCTAAAAGATGGTTCTTTTCAGGCTCGGAAATCCTTAGCTTACAGTCTGTCTCAGTTGTTTGAAGGTCGAGATAGAATCTCCTTCTCAGAGGAATTTCAGCATTTAGCTCATGATTTGACCCATCCAGAGGATTTTCCTTTGGGAGATATACGGGTGCAGGCGAGTTTGAGAGACTATCAGGAAAAGGGAGTCCGTTGGCTCCAGATGCTTCATCACTATGGCTTTGGTGGCATCCTAGCCGATGATATGGGACTGGGAAAAACATTACAAACCATCGCTTTTTTAACTAGTCAGGTGACCGAAGATAGTCGGGTCTTGATTTTAGCGCCGTCAGGTTTGATCTACAATTGGGCAGATGAATTCAGGAAATTTGCCCCACAGTTGGATTTGGCTGTCGTTCATGGTTTGAAAGCGAATCGAGAAGCAATTCTTTCTGAAAATCACCAAATCTATGTGACTAGCTATGCCACCTTTCGTCAAGACAGCGAGCTTTATCAAGAGATGGCTTTTGATTTTCTCTTTTTAGACGAAGCCCAGGTCATGAAAAATGCCCAGACTAAGATTGCTCAGAGTTTGCGCCAGTTTGTGGTGCCGGCAGTCTTTGCTTTGTCAGGTACGCCCATCGAAAATCATTTAGGAGAGTTGTGGTCTATCTTTCAAATTGTGCTTCCGGGGCTCTTACCAAGTAAAAAGGAGTTTATGAAATTACCGGCTGACCGAGTAGCGCAGTTTATCAAGCCCTTCGTCATGAGGCGTAAGAAAGAAGAAGTCCTTACAGAACTGCCTGATCTAATCGAAGTCGTCTATAAAAATGAACTGGAAGATCAGCAGAAGGCCATCTATCTAGCCCAGTTGCAACAGATGCGAGACCGCCTAGCGCAAGTGACAGATCAAGAATTCCAGAGAAGTCGGGTAGAAATCTTATCTGGTCTCATGCGTTTACGCCAGATCTGCGATACGCCAGCTCTTTTTATGGACAATTACCAAGGAGACAGTGGTAAATTGGATAGTCTCCGAGATTTATTGCTACAAGTGGCAGATGGTGGGCATCGGGTCTTGATTTTCTCCCAGTTCAAAGGAATGTTGGAAAAAATCGAGCAAGAGCTCCCAAATTTGGGCTTGACTTCCTTCAAAATTACGGGCTCAACTCCTGCTCAAGACCGACAAGAGATGACCAAAATATTTAATCAAGGGGAAAAGGATATCTTTCTCATCTCCCTTAAGGCAGGTGGTGTCGGTCTCAATCTGACAGGAGCTGACACCGTCATCCTAGTGGACCTCTGGTGGAATCCTGCTGTCGAGGCTCAGGCTATCGGACGAGCTCATCGAATGGGACAGGAGCGGAAGGTAGAAGTTTATCGTTTGATTACTAGAGGAACCATTGAAGAAAAGATTCAAGAACTCCAAGAACAGAAGAGACACCTAGTTTCCCAAGTTTTAGATGGGACGGAATCGCGTGCGAGTCTTAGTCTGGCAGAAATTCGAGAAATTTTAGGGATTTCTGAAGCCAGCACTTGAAAAATCAAGACAATACGCTATAATGAAGTGTTGAAAGGAAATACAAAATGAAACAAGATCGATTTCCATTGGTGTCAGATGATGAGATTATGCTGACTAAAATGCCAGTCATGGACTTGTATGATGAGTCAGACTTTATTAGCAATATCAAGGGGGATTACCGCGATAAAAACTATTTGGAATGGTCTCCTATCAATGAGGAACAGGCTGTAACTCCTTCGGCAGCTAGCAAGGAGTCAAAACCAAACCCAGAACCTAAAAAAGTTGAAAAAACGTATGCTGAATTGGCTAGAGAAGAGGCGCGTGCGGATCTGAAGAAGAAACGTTCGGCCAAGTATTTGACTCAGGATGTTAGTCATACCAGACGACACAATGATTCAACACTTGTTCGTCAAGGAAACCAACCAACAGCACCATTTCAAAAGGAAAATCCAGGTGAGTTTGCAAAATTTAGTAAAAACTTGAGCCAGTCTCACTATATCTTAGCTGAGGAGGTTGGCCAAGTGGCGAATCCAACTCCGAAATCCCAGACGGGAAAGGCTAAAAAGAACAACTATGATTTTCTAAAGAAGAGTCAAATCTATAATAAAAAGAATAAGCAAACGGAACAGGAACGTCAGGTTGCCCAAGAGTTGAATCTGACAAGAATTACTGAGTAAGGGAGAAAAACATGTCAAAAACATATCATTTTATTGGAATCAAGGGATCAGGGATGAGTGCCTTGGCCTTGATGTTGCACCAAATGGGACACAAGGTTCAAGGTTCAGACGTTGAAAAATACTACTTTACTCAACGTGGACTAGAGCAGGCAGGGATTACGATTCTTCCTTTTGATGAAAAGAACCTGCAAGGGGATCTTGAAATTATTGCTGGAAATGCCTTTCGTCCAGATAACAATGTTGAAATCGCCTATGCTGACAAAAATGGTATCAGCTACAAACGTTACCATGAATTCCTAGGCAGCTTTATGCGTGACTTTGTCAGCATGGGGGTTGCAGGAGCGCATGGAAAGACATCAACGACTGGGATGCTGTCTCACGTTTTGTCTCACATCACAGACACTAGCTTCTTGATTGGGGATGGAACGGGTCGAGGTTCTGAAAATGCTAAGTATTTTGTTTTTGAATCTGACGAATATGAGCGTCATTTCATGCCTTACCACCCAGAATACTCTATCATCACCAATATTGACTTTGACCATCCAGACTACTTTACAAGTCTAGAGGATGTTTTCAACGCCTTTAATGACTATGCCAAACAAATTACTAAAGGTTTGTTTGTCTACGGTGAGGATGCTGAGTTGCGTAAGATTACAGCCAATGCTCCAATCTATTACTATGGCTTTGATGCTGAGGGAAATGACTTTGTAGCTAGCGACCTTCTACGTTCTACAACTGGTTCGACCTTCACAGTTCATTTCCGCGGACAAGAGTTGGGTCAATTCCACATTCCAACCTTTGGTCGTCATAATATTATGAATGCGACAGCCGTTATTGGTTTACTTTATACAGCAGGGTTTGACTTGAACTTGGTACGTGAACACTTGAAAACATTTGCTGGTGTCAAGCGTCGTTTCACTGAAAAGGTTGTCAATGGTACTATTATTATCGATGATTTTGCCCATCATCCAACGGAAATCATTGCGACCTTAGATGCGGCTCGCCAGAAATACCCAAGCAAGGAAATTGTTGCAATCTTCCAACCACACACTTTCACTAGAACCATTGCCCTATTGGACGACTTTGCTAAAGCTTTGAGCCAGGCAGATGCTGTTTACTTGGCGAAAATCTATGGATCAGCCCGTGAGGTGGACCATGGTGACGTCAAGGTAGAAGACCTAGCAGATAAAATTAAGAAGAAAAGCCAAGTCATCACAGTTGAAAATGTATCACCACTCCTTGAGCATGATAATGCAGTCTATGTCTTTATGGGAGCAGGAGATATCCAAACCTATGAGTACTCATTTGAACGTCTTTTGTCTAATTTGACAAGCAACGTCCAATAAGAAAAAAGAATGGAAATTCCAATCACAATAGGACGGGCTACTTTATCGGATTTAGAAGAAATTGTAGCAATTGAAGAATCTTGTTTATCCTCAGAAGAAATAGTGAGCTACGAGTTTTTAGAAGAGAGTATCCGTAAGATTGCGGATACCTTTCTTGTAGCAAGAGATGAAAACCAGCTCATAGGCTATGTTTTAGGAGAGTCTCAGTCTCTTCATCACACATGGATAGAAATAAGATCATTAGCTATTCATCCTGACCATCGCGGGCAAGGCTTGGGGACCCTTCTTCTTGCTAGCTTGAAACAAGTGGCGGTGGAAGGAGGGTATGAGTATCTTCGCTTGATTTGTCCTGATGACTTGCTCTCTTATTTTGAAATGAATGGCTTTGTTGAGGAAGAAGTGCCAGAAGCTTCATGCGCAAGATTTTCGGGATGGAATCTGATTTGGACTAATCCTTTTGATCAGGAGGAAGTATGAAAATCAGACACGCAAGATTTTCGGATTTAGATCAAATTTTAGAGATAGAGCTGGAGAATTTCTCCCTTGAAGAAGCCATTCCTCGTTCGGTCTTTGAGGCGCACTTACGTGAGATTCAGACGAGCTTTCTCGTCGCTGAAAAAGAAGGACGTATCCTTGGGTATATTGAAGGTCCAGTCGTCCCACATCGTCATCTACAAGATCAGTCCTTTACAGAAGAGATAAAAGACTATAGCCATCGACCTGGAGGCTATATCTCTGTGACTTGTCTCTCCATAGCTAAGGAGTCACAAGCCTTGGGCGTGGGGAAAAGACTGTTAAGGGCTCTGAAAGAAGTCGCTTTAGAACATGAACGAGAAGGTATTAATTTGACCTGTCATGACTATCTCATCCCTTATTATGAAAAAAATGGATTTGTGAATGAAGGGGTATCCCAGTCAAGCTTTGCGGGTGAAAGTTGGTATGATATGGTTTGGCAACCTTAAAAAATGAGAATCATAGCTATAGAAAGGGATGTTTTGTTGCTTTTCTGTAACTTTTAAGATATAATATTATGGATTGTCAACAAGGAGGTAATGCTTTTGACTGAAAAATCAAGAGAAGAAGAAAAATTAAGCTTTAAAGAGCAGATTCTACGTGATTTAGAGAGAGTAAAAGAACAAGATAGAAGAGAGAAAGAAGTAGACATTCCAAATCTGACAGCTTCATCATCTCAAGCTAGTTCAGTAACTCCTGCAAATCCTGAATCTGATACTTCAACAGAAGAGTTGATGGCTGATTCCCTATCTGTTGTCGATAAAATTCTAAAGAATGCGCCGAGTGTTCCTCCACTTTCGAGTGCTGAAACTGATGAAACGGATGAAAAAGAAGAGAAAGAGATTAGACAGCCTGTCATTGACAAGATTGAAGTTGTAGAATCTGAAGAACCTCTAGTAGAACCGATTCATCCAGCTGAAGAACCTGTAGTGGAGTCCGTTCAACCTAAGGTGGAACCAGTTGAACTTGAACCTGAAGAAAAAGAATTTAACGATACTCCGACCAAGATAGATGTGACTTATAAGACAGAAGAGGCCAATACATCAGTTGCTTCTTCTGAGAATAAAGCTGAAGCGCTAGCTTCAACTGGATCCTCAGACAGATTAACGGAGGAATCACGTCGTAACCGTCGCCGTAAAGGTAAAAAACCAACCAAGAAAAAGAAAAAATCAAAAGCCAAAGGTTTCCTAGTAACCTTTTTAGTTCTTTTGGTGCTTGTGGCTGCTGGTGGATACTTTGGGTACGGTTATGTTCAAGACTCTTTGAAACCTGTTGATGCGAGCTCTAAGGAGTATATGACAGTTCAAATTCCAGAAGGATCAAATGTGCAACAAATTGGGAGCACTTTGGAAAAATCTGGTTTGGTCAAACATGGACTTATCTTTAGTATTTATGCTAAGTATAAGGGTTCAGACTTGAAGTCAGGTTATTACAATTTGAAGAAGAGCATGAGTACGGATGACTTGATTCAAGAATTGCAAAAAGGTGGAACTCCTGAACCTCAAGAACCAGTGCTTGCGAACTTAACGATTCCGGAAGGTTATACCTTAGAGCAAATTGCTCAGACAGTAGGTCAACTCCAAGGTGATTTTAAAGAACCTCTTACAGCGGATGCTTTCCTGGCAAAAGCTCAAGATGAAACCTTCATCTCCCAACTAGTAGCCAAGTATCCAAACCTTCTTGGAAGTCTTCCAACAAAAGACAGTGGCGTTCGTTATCGCCTTGAAGGTTACCTTTTCCCAGCAACCTACACTATCAAAGACAGCACCACAGTTGAAAGCTTGATTGATGATATGTTAGCAGCTATGGACAAGGCCATGTCACCGTACTACACTACGATAAAAGAAAAGAATCTGACAGTTAATGAATTGCTCAGTATTGCTTCTCTTGTCGAAAAAGAAGGTGCTAAGACCGAAGATCGTAAATTGATTGCGGGAGTCTTCTATAACCGCTTGAATCTTGGTATGCCACTTCAAAGCAACATTGCTATCTTGTATGCTGAAGGGAAACTTGGCCAAAAGATTAGCTTAGCCGATGATACTGCAATTGATACTACGATTGATTCACCTTATAATGTTTATACACATCTTGGCCTCATGCCCGGACCAGTTGATAGTCCAAGCCTCGATGCAATTGAAGCAAGTGTAAATCAGACAAAGAGTGAGTACTTGTACTTTGTAGCTAATGTTGAAGACGGTAAAGTGTACTTTGCAACGACAAAAGAAGAGCATGACCAAAACGTTGCAGAACATATCAATAGTAAATTAACACAATCAAGTAGTTCAAACTAAAATTATGTGGTTTTCCACATAATTTTGTTTTAAAAAAGTAATAGAAAAGAAAGTTGAAAAAATGGCAGAAAAAACTTACCCAATGACCCTTGAAGAAAAGAAAAAGTTAGAAAAAGAATTAGAAGAATTGAAACTCGTTCGTCGCCCCGAAGTAGTAGAGCGTATCAAAATTGCTCGTTCGTACGGGGATCTTTCAGAAAATAGCGAGTACGAAGCAGCTAAGGATGAACAAGCTTTTGTTGAAGGACAAATTTCAAGTCTAGAAACCAAAATTCGCTATGCTGAAATTGTTAATAGCGATGCAGTTGCCCAAGATGAGGTAGCTATCGGTAAGACCGTAACCATCCAAGAAATCGGTGAAGAGGAAGAGGAAGTCTACATCATCGTCGGTTCTGCAGGTGCGGATGCTTTCGCTGGGAAGGTATCAAATGAAAGTCCGATTGGACAAGCTTTGATCGGCAAAAAAACAGGCGATATTGTTACGATTGAGACACCTGTTGGTAGTTACGATGTCAAAATTTTAAAGGTTGAAAAAACAGCCTAAATAGAATGAAAACGGAGTAGTGGAGGTCTTGACTTGCTCAACTCCTTTTTGATTTTTGAATAAATAGGAGACTATATGAGTTCAAATAAGAAAAAAAATAAAATGGAGCGTGGTTTAACCAATCGCCATGTTCAGGTGATGGCCATTGCGGGGACAATCGGAACAGGACTTTTTCTAGGTGCTGGTCGTTCTATCAGCCTTACTGGACCTTCTATCATCCTGATTTACATGATTACAGGAGCCTTTATGTTTTTGATGATGAGGGCTGTTGGGGAGATGCTATATCAGGATCCAGAACAACATACTTTTATCAACTTTATCACCCGTCATTTGGGGAAAGGCTGGGGGTATTTCTCTGTTTGGTCTTACTGGTTGTCTGTTGTCTTTATCGGTATGGCAGAAATCACTGCGATTTCGCATTATGTTCAGTTTTGGTTTCCTTCTTGGCCTAGTTGGTTGATTCAGATTGTTTTTTTAACGATTTTGGCCTTGGTCAATCTGATTGCGGTTAAGCTCTTTGGGGAAGTCGAGTTTTGGTTTGCTATGGTTAAGATTGTGGCTATTTTAGCTATGATTGCCACAGGGGTCTTTATGGTCTTGACAGGATTTGAAACACCATATGGTGCTGCAAGTCTGGCAAATATCAGCAATCAATTCTCTCTTTTCCCAAATGGAGTCATGAACTTTGTCATGGCCTTTCAAATGGTATTTTTTGCCTATCTGATGATTGAATTTATCGGAGTGACAACCTCTGAAACGAAGAATCCTCGTCAGGTTTTGCCAAAAGCAGTTAAGGAAATTCCTCTTCGAATTGTCTTCTTCTATGGTGGAGCTCTATTAGCCATTATGTCTATTATTCCCTGGAGAGAACTTGCTTCTTCAGATTCTCCATTTGTAACGGTTTTTGAGCTAGCAGGTATCAAGTGGGCGGCAGCTCTGATTAACTTCGTCGTTTTGACGTCGGCCGCATCTGCGCTTAACTCAACCCTCTATTCAACAGGACGACACCTCTACCAGATTGCCCATGATTCACCCAATCGCTTCTTAAAAGCGATCAAGGCAGATACTCTCTCTCGCCATAATGTTCCACAAAATGCTATTATTGCTTCAGCAATCTTGATTGCTCTGGCTGCCTTTATCAATGTGTTGCCAGGTGTTTCCGACGCTTTTGCTTTGATTACGGCGTCTTCATCAGGTGTTTACATCGCGATTTATATCTTGATCATGGTGGCTCATCTCAAATACCGCAAGTCACAAGACTTCATGGCGGATGGCTACCTCATGCCCCATTACCGTTTTCTAAATCCTTTAACCATGCTCTTCTTTATCTTTGTCTTTGTAACCCTCTTTTTACAAGAATCTACTTTTATGGGAGCAATTGGTTCAGCTATCTGGATTATCGGTTTCGGAATTTATAGCCAGTGGAAATTTAGAAAATAACTCATGAACTCATCAACTCTGCTTGGTGAGTTTTTTTTCTAGTTTGACAGTCTATTGAAATAAGATTATAATCAAGCTGTAGTAGTTTATTAGGAGGTTTGGATGCACGTTAGATTGGAAAATAAGGAATCGCATAAAGCGCAAGAAATAGGAAATCTGATTCGTTCTTATAATCGTTCCAAAAGAGAAGAGGCTGAAAGCGAGCCACTGAATCTTTATGTTGAAGACGAAAAGGGTAATCTCTTGGCAGGCTTAGTAGCAGAGACTTTCGGAAATTGGTTGGAAATCGAGTATTTGTTTGTGAAAGAGGAATTGCGAGAACAGGGAATCGGTTCAAAACTATTGCAACAGGCAGAAAGTGAAGCTAAGAATAGAAACTGTCGTTTTGCTTTTGTCAATACTTACCAGTTTCAAGCGCCAGATTTTTATAAAAGCCATGGCTACAAGGAAGTCTTTACCTTGCAAAACTATCCCTATACAGGGCAAAGATTTTATTACCAAAAGGATTTGTAAGCTGAATATGAAAGTATAAAGCAAAGAGGAAATCTTCACATCACTATGGAGGTGGGCTAATGGATATCATACTAGATATGGGTAACGTCTTGTTAGAATGGAACAAGGATAAGATTTTACAAGGTGTTTCGGATACGAAGGAAGAATATTTGATTTTAGATAAAGCCATTTTTCAGTCGGGGCTTTGGGAAAGATTAGATCTTGGGACCATGACGAGAGAAGAGTTGGTGCTTAAAGTTGTGTCGATGATTGGAAGTACCTATCAAAAGAAGGTTGAAGAAGTTATCTGGAATTGGCCTAGCTACATTGATATTTATAGGGAAGTCTTTCCTGTCTTGTCAAAACTAAAGAAAAAGGGGCATCACATCTTTGTCTTGTCCAATACCTCAAAAGTATTTTATGACTTGCTAGAAGACCAACTATCTCCCTTAAAAGAACTTTTAGATGGCTTTGTCCTATCCTGTGATATAAAAGCTATAAAGCCGGATTTGGCAATGTTTAAGGAGATTCTTGACAAATACCAGCTAGATCCCACAAATTGTGTCTTTCTAGACGATATTGAGGACAATACAAACGCAGCTCAGAAATTGGGCATCAAGGCCCATCAGGTCAAGAAAAGAAGTGATGTCGTTGATATTTTGAAATCCTATATTTAAACACAACATTCTCTATTTTTTGTGGTAGAGAGTTTTCTTGTTAACAAAATCTTACAAAATGACATTTATATATTGTATTAAGTTAGATATATGGTATAATGTTTTTAAAAGAAGCGCAACTTTTTAAAAATGTGAAGGAGGACGCTAGTGGCTAAAAATTTAAAATTAAAACTAGCTCGGGTGGAGCGTGAATTAACACAAGGGGATTTGGCAGAGGCTGTGGGTGTTACTAGGCAGACTATAGGCTTAATTGAAGCTGGGAAATACAATCCTAGTCTCTCCCTCTGTCAGTCCATTTGCAGATGTTTAGGCAAAACTTTAGATCAATTATTTTGGGAGGAAGAAGATGAAAAATAGATTTTTTTATTATCAATTATTAGACGAAAGAGAAGAACAACTGTTTAACAAAGCTGGGACAGAGACTTTTTAAATGTTTATCGGGCTCATTCTGCTAAGTTATTTGGTGGCTGTATTAGCACCTGCTCTTTTTAATCCTGATATTCTTCTGGTTACTCTTCTTTTAGGAATTTTCTTCTTTTTCAATCGTGCACGACAACTTGGAGTGAACTACTATAGTCGTTTTCATTTTACGATTGGAGGGTGTTTGCTGGTAACTCTCGCTATTACGACTCTTTTGATGTTGCAGAATTATCAATTCAATATCGAAATTTATCAGCACAATCCTTTGAACGTTAAATACTTGTCTGCTTGGGTCATTACTTATCTGATTTACCTTCCTTGGGTTTTTATCGGCAATCTCGGCCTTAAAAGTTATGGCGAATGGGCTCAAAAAAAGTTTGAGCAAGATATGGATGAACTTGAGAATGGAGAATAGCTTGTTAGCTTTTTATCAATCTTGGTAAAATGTGTTATAATAGTACTAATTTATCGGACGGTGTGAAAGTGGTAGAATACGTTCATACCTTTGTAAAGTAGGAAGAAGGAAAACAGATGTATCCAGATGATAGTTTGACATTGCACACGGACTTGTACCAGATTAACATGATGCAAGTTTACTTTGACCAAGGGATTCACAATAAGAAGGCGGTTTTTGAGGTTTACTTCCGCCAGCAACCGTTTAATAACGGCTATGCGGTTTTTGCTGGTTTGGAAAGAATTGTACATTATCTTGAAGACTTACGCTTTTCAGATAGCGATATTGACTACTTGGAGTCGCTTGGGTATCATGGAGAATTCTTGGATTACCTACGAAATCTCAAGTTAGAACTAACGGTTCGTTCTGCTCAGGAAGGGGACTTGGTTTTTGCTAATGAACCGATTGTGCAGGTGGAAGGTCCTCTTGCCCAATGTCAATTAGTCGAAACGGCTCTCTTAAACATCGTTAACTTTCAAACCTTGATAGCGACTAAGGCAGCACGTATTCGTTCGGTTATCGAAGATGAACCCTTGATGGAGTTCGGGACACGTCGTGCGCAAGAAATGGATGCAGCTATCTGGGGAACACGCGCAGCCGTGATTGGTGGCGCCAATGGAACCAGTAACGTGCGTGCTGGTAAGCTCTTTGATATTCCAGTTTTGGGGACCCATGCCCATGCCTTGGTACAGGTTTATGGAAACGACTATGAAGCCTTCAAGGCCTATGCGGCGACCCATCGTGATTGTGTCTTTCTTGTGGATACCTATGATACCCTTCGTATCGGTGTACCAGCTGCTATTCAGGTGGCGCGTGAGCTGGGTGACCAGATTAACTTTATGGGTGTGCGGATTGACTCTGGGGATATTGCCTACATTTCCAAGAAAGTCCGTCAGCAACTGGACGAGGCTGGCTTTACAGAGGCTAAGATCTATGCTTCTAATGATTTGGATGAAAATACCATCCTCAACCTCAAGATGCAAAAAGCCAAGATTGATGTCTGGGGTGTGGGAACCAAGCT
This sequence comes from Streptococcus oralis, assembly GCF_015561235.1. Taxonomy (GTDB): domain Bacteria; phylum Bacillota; class Bacilli; order Lactobacillales; family Streptococcaceae; genus Streptococcus; species Streptococcus oralis_BK. Next base: position 209,918 of record NZ_JADMTC010000001.1, read on the forward strand.
GATTACAGCCTATGACCAGCCAGCTCTTGGGGCAGTTTATAAGATTGTTGCGATCGAAGATGAAAATGGTCAGATGCGCAATACCATCAAACTGTCTAATAATGCGGAAAAAGTGTCTACGCCAGGTAAGAAGCAGGTATGGCGCATTACCAGTCGTGAAAAAGGCAAGTCAGAAGGCGACTACATCACTTATGACGGTGTGGATGTGAGCGACATGACTGAAATCAAGATGTTCCATCCAACTTATACCTACATCAAAAAGACCGTTCGTAATTTTGATGCCGTTCCTCTCTTGGTGGATATTTTCAAAGCAGGAACATTAGTTTACAACTTGCCTAGTTTGACTGAGATTCAGTCTTATGCTCGCAAAGAATTTGACAAGCTTTGGGATGAGTATAAACGCGTGCTCAATCCACAGCACTATCCAGTAGACTTGGCGCGTGATATTTGGCAAGATAAGATGGATTTGATTGATAAGATGCGCAAGGAAGCTCTTGGTGAAGGAGAAGAAGAATGAGTTTGCAAGAGGCCATTATCCAGCAACTGGGTGTCAAGCCAGTGATTGACGCTCAGGAAGAAATCCGTCGTTCGATTGATTTCTTAAAGAGATACTTGAAAAAACACCCCTTCCTTAAAACTTTTGTACTAGGAATTTCTGGAGGTCAGGACTCAACCTTAGCAGGGCGCTTAGCGCAATTAGCTATGGAAGAAATGCGAGCAGAGACAGGAGATGACAGCTACCAATTTATCGCTGTCCGCCTGCCCTATGGCGTGCAAGCTGATGAAGTAGATGCTCAAAAAGCCCTCGCTTTCATCCAGCCAGATGTCAGCTTGGTTGTGAATATCAAGGAATCAGCTGATGCCATGGCAGATGCAGTTGAAGCGACAGGAAGTTCTGTTTCAGACTTTAACAAGGGCAATATTAAAGCTCGTAGTCGTATGATTGCCCAATATGCCCTTGCAGGTGCCCATAGCGGAGCGGTCATTGGAACAGACCATGCCGCGGAAAATATCACAGGCTTTTTTACCAAGTTTGGTGATGGTGGTGCAGACATTCTCCCACTTTATCGCCTCAATAAACGCCAAGGAAAACAACTCTTGAAGGAACTTGGTGCAGACCCAGCCCTTTATGAAAAAATCCCAACAGCAGACCTAGAAGAAGACAAACCTGGACTTGCTGACGAACTCGCACTTGGTGTCACTTACAATGAAATTGATGACTATCTAGAAGGCAAATCAATCAGTCCAGAAGCTCAAGCGACTATTGAAAACTGGTGGCACAAAGGCCAACACAAACGCCACTTACCCATCACCGTCTTTGATGACTTTTGGGAGTGAAAACCTCCAGTGGAGGTTTTCAGCCCGAGTCTAAAAATAAGAAAACGAGGCAGGTCCGGGGGACCTTTTTAGCCCGAGTCTAGAAATGAGAAAGCGAGGAAGGTCCTGGGGACCTTTTTAGCCCGAGTCTAGAAACAGGAAAACGAGGTAGATTCGGTAACTCGAAGAGTTTGATTTTCCTTGTCTCACCCCCGCAAGGATGACTAGGTTTGAAAAAGCTTGGTAAAGCGCATTTCAAACCAGACAGCGACTGCGTCAAGTAACTAGATGAAAAACTTGTTTTCTAGCTGTTACTGAGTATAGTCTTTTTACCCTGAGCCTTAAGCTTAGAAAGCGAGGTAACATTATGAAAGCAATCGGTACGCAAATGTTACAGACAGAACGTTTGATTTTGAGAAGATTTGTGGAGAGTGATGCGGAAGCCATGTTTCAAAATTGGGCCTCGTCTGCTGAGAATCTAATCTATGTCACCTGGGATCCTCATCCTGATGTTGAGGTGACTCGGAATTCGATTCGAAATTGGGTTGCATCCTATACCAATCCCAACTATTACAAATGGGCCATTTGTCTCAAAGAAGATCCTGAGCATGTGATAGGAGATATCAGCATCGTTGAGATGAATGAGCCTGATTCAAGTTGTGAAATTGGGTATATTTTAGGAAAAAATTATTGGGGTCGTGGTATGATGACGGAGGCCTTGAAAGCTGTGCTAGACTTCTGTTTTACTCAAGTTGGTTTTCAAAAGGCCAGAGCTCGATATGCTAGTCTCAACCCAGCTTCAGGCCGTGTTATGGAAAAAGCGGGAATGTCTTATCTAAAAACCATTACCAATGGTGTGGAGAGAAAAGACTACGTTGCGGACCTTATTTATTACCAGATAAGCAGGGAAGACAGGTGATTCTCTTTTCTGTTTCTACCAAAGTCAGACCTTGTCTGGCTTTTTTTGTGCCAGATTTCTAAATAAACTGATTAAATTCCTATTTTTCCCTATCATGTTCCCTGTTTTTTCTGGAGTTTTGGGGATATAATATACCTATCAAATCAAAGAATGGAGGAAGGCAATGGACAATGTAATCTTTTTTATCAGTGTTTTTCTTGCTGGAATTCTTTCCTTCTTTTCTCCTTGTATTTTACCCTTGTTGCCAGTCTATGCAGGAGTCTTATTGGATGATAAGAATGATGCTCAGGCTTCTAGCGGAAAATTTTCAATCTCACTTGTAAGTTTATTGCGAACTCTGGCCTTTATAGCGGGGATTTCCTTTGTTTTTATCTTACTGGGTTATGGAGCTGGTTTTTTAGGCAATTTGCTGTATGCTTCTTGGTTTCAGTATGTGACGGGTGCGATTATCATTCTCTTGGGCTTGCACCAGATGGATGTTTTACATTTGCAGGGACTCTACAAGGAAAGAAGGCTACAATTAAAGAGACAGGGTCAAAATGCTAACGGCTATAGTCAGGCATTTTTACTGGGGTTGACCTTTAGTTTTGCTTGGACACCGTGTGTAGGGCCGGTTTTGGGCTCTGTTTTGGCTTTGGCGGCTTCAGGCGGTTCAGGAGCTTGGCAGGGAGCTGGTCTCATGTTAGTCTATACGCTGGGATTGGCGCTACCATTTTTAGTTCTAGCTCTCGCCTCCAGCTATGTTTTGAAACATTTCCGAAAACTGCATCCTTACCTCGGAATCCTCAAAAAAGTGGGTGGTTTCCTCATTATCCTGATGGGAATCTTGGTGCTTTTGGGAAATGCTTCCATTTTGACTACATTATTTGAATAGAGAGGAAAAAGAAATGAAAAAATGGCAAACATGTCTCCTTGGAGTATGCTCAATTTGTTGCTTGGCAGCCTGTTCGACTAAAAATATGTCAGACGAGTCTACTATGAAGGAGCAAACCAAAACAGAACAAGTTAGTTCACAAACTGCGACTAAAGGTCAGGAAGTCGCTGATTTTGAACTAACAGGTGTAGATGGTAAGACCTATCGTTTATCTGATTACAAGGGCAAGAAAGTCTATCTTAAATTCTGGGCTTCTTGGTGTTCCATCTGTCTGGCTAGCCTTCCAGATACCGATGAAATCGCTAAGGATGCTGGTGATGACTATGTAGTTTTGACAGTGGTCTCTCCTGGTCACAAGGGAGAACAAGCGGAAGCAGACTTTAAGAATTGGTACAAGGGCTTGGATTATAAAAATTTTCCAGTTTTAATTGATCCATCAGGTAAACTCTTGGAAAGTTATGGTGTCCGTTCTTACCCCACCCAAGCCTTTATAGACAAGGAAGGCAAGCTGGTCAAAACGCAACCAGGTTTTATGGATAAGGATATGATTTTAAAAGAATTGAAAGAAATGGGGTAGAGAAAGGCTATGAATGATAAAGTAAAACTTTTTGTCTTGGCAGGGGTCATTCTCCTAGTCCTAACCGGTTTCTATTTTCTATTGATGCGAAATGCAGGGCAGACAGATAGCTCGCAAATTGAGAAAGCATCCGTTAGCCAAGGAGGAAAAACAGTGAAAAAAACAGAAGTGAGTAAAGACGCAGACTTGCACGAAATTTATCTAGCTGGGGGATGTTTCTGGGGAGTGGAGGAATACTTCTCACGCGTGTCTGGAGTAACCGATGCCGTTTCAGGCTATGCAAACGGAAGAGGGGAAACAACCAAGTACGAATTGATTAACCAAACAGGACATGCGGAGACTGTCCATGTCACCTATGATGCCAATCAAATTTCCCTCAAGGAAATTCTGCTTCATTACTTCCGCATTATCAATCCAACCAGCAAAAATAAACAAGGAAATGATGTGGGAACCCAGTATCGTACCGGCGTTTATTACACAGATGACAAGGATTTGGAGGTGATCAACCAAGTCTTTGATGAAGTTGCTAAGAAATATGACCAACCTCTGGCAGTTGAAAAGGAGACCTTGAAGAATTTTGTGGTGGCTGAGGACTATCACCAAGACTACCTCAAGAAAAATCCAAATGGCTACTGTCATATCAATGTCAATCAGGCCGCCTATCCCGTCATCGATGCCAGCAAATATCCTAAACCAAGTGATGAGGAATTGAAAAAGACCTTGTCACCTGAGGAGTATGCAGTTACCCAGAAAAATCAAACAGAACGAGCTTTTTCAAACCGCTACTGGGATAAATTCGAATCTGGTATCTATGTGGATGTGGCAACTGGCGAACCCCTCTTTTCATCAAAAGACAAGTTTGAGTCTGGTTGTGGCTGGCCTAGTTTCACCCAACCCATCAGCCCAGATGTTGCTACCTACAAAGAAGATAAGTCCTACAATATGACACGCATGGAAGTGAGAAGCCGAGTTGGAGATTCTCACCTTGGTCATGTCTTTACAGATGGACCACAGGACAAGGGGGGCTTGCGCTACTGTATCAATAGTCTCTCTATCCGATTTATTCCCAAAGACCAAATGGCAGAAAAAGGCTATGCTTATTTACTAGATTATGTTGATTAAGAAGTCTTTCATAAGCAGTTAGAGGAGAATTTTGCTATACTGATACTAGTAAGTGACAAAGGAGCAGAGCATGACCTACACAATCTTAATCGTAGAAGATGAGTATCTGGTAAGACAAGGCTTGACCAAGCTGGTCAATGTAGCAGCCTATGGTATGGAAATCATCGGTCAGGCTGAAAATGGAAGACAGGCTTGGGACTTGATTCAAAAGCAGGTGCCAGATATCATTTTAACCGATATCAACATGCCTCAGCTAAATGGCATCCAGTTGGCCAGTCTGGTCCGAGAAACCTATCCTCAGGTGCATTTGGTTTTTTTGACTGGCTACGATGCTTTTGATTATGCCTTGTCTGCTGTCAAACTCGGTGTGGATGACTACCTGCTCAAGCCCTTTTCTCGTCAGGATATTGAGGAAATGTTGGGGAAAATCAAGCAAAAACTAGACAAGGAAGAAAAAGAAGAGCAGTTACAAGATTTATTAACCGATAAGTTTGAGGGAAACATAGCCCAGAAGATCCAGTCCCATCTGGCTGACAGTCAGTTTAGTTTAAAGTCTTTAGCCAGTGAATTGGGCTTTAGTCCGACTTATTTGAGTTCCTTGATTAAGAAAGAGTTGGGGCTGCCTTTTCAGGATTACCTGGTGAGAGAGCGTATCAAACAAGCCAAGCTCTTGCTTCTGACCACGGATTTAAAGATTTATCAGATAGCCGAAAAGGTTGGTTTTGAAGATATGAACTACTTTACTCAACGTTTTAAACAGATTGCAGGTGTGACACCTCGTCAGTTTAAGAAGGGAGAAGGCCGATGAAGCGTTCTTCTCTTTTAGTCAGAATGGTTATTTCCATCTTTCTGGTCTTTCTCATTCTCCTAGCTGTGGTTGGGACTTTCTACTATCAATCGAGTTCATCAGCCATTGAGTATACGATTGAGGGCAATAGCCAAACGACAATTAGCCAGACTAGCCACTTTATTCAGTCTTATATCAAAAAATTAGAAACCACCTCGATCAGTTTGACCCAGCAGAAGGATATCCTAGCCTATGCTGAGAATCCTAACCAAGTCCAAGCCAAGGGAATCAGAGATCTGTTTTTGACCATCTTAAAGGCAGACCAGGACTTGAAAACGGTGGTACTGGTCACCAAATCCGGTCAGGTTATTTCTACAGATGACAGTGTGCAGATGAAAACTTCCTCAGATATGATGGCTGAGGATTGGTACCAAAAGGCTATTCATCAGGGAGCTAAGCCAGTTTTAACCCCAGCTCGTAAATCAGATAGTCAATGGGTTATTTCTGTCACTCAGGAACTTGTTGATGCAAAGGGAGCCAATCTTGGTGTGCTTCGCTTGGATATTTCCTATGAAACTCTGGAAGCCTATCTCAACCAACTCCAGTTGGGCCAGCAGGGCTTTGCCTTTATCATCAATGAGAAGCATGAATTTGTCTACCATCCTGAACGTACTGTCTATAGCTCAGCGAGTGAAATGGAGGCCATGAAACCCTACATTGAGACGGGACAGGGCTATACGCTGAACCATCAATCCTACGTTAGTCAGGAACAGATTGCAGGGACTGATTGGACGGTTATAGGCGTGTCTTCGTTGGAGAAGTTAGACCAGGTTCGGAGCCAACTCATGTGGACCTTTCTTGCTGCTAGTGCCTTATCTCTTCTTGCCTGTATCTGCTTGGTGTGGTTCAGTCTTAAACGCTGGATTGCTCCTCTGAATGACTTGAGAGAAACCATGCTGGAAATTGCTTCTGGTGCTCAAAATCTGCGTGCCAAAGAAACTGGTGCCTATGAACTGAGAGAAGTGACTCGCCAGTTTAATGCCATGTTGGATCAGATTGATCAGCTGATGGCAGCTATTCGCAGGCAGGAAGAAGCGACCCGTCAGTATGAACTTCAAGCCCTGTCGAGCCAGATTAATCCGCATTTTCTCTATAACACCTTGGATACCATCATCTGGATGGCTGAATTTCAGGATAGTCAGCGAGTGGTTCAGGTGACCAAGTCTTTGGCAACCTATTTCCGCTTGGCGCTCAATCAAGGAAAGGATTTGATTTCTCTTTCTGATGAAATCAATCATGTCCGCCAGTACCTCTTTATCCAGAAGCAACGCTATGGGGATAAGTTGGAGTATGAAATTGCTGAAGATCCTGACTTTGATAATTTAGTCTTGCCTAAACTGGTGCTACAACCCCTTGTAGAAAATGCCCTTTATCACGGCATCAAGGAGAAAGATGGACAGGGACATATTAAAGTTTCCGTCCAGAAAAAGGATTCAGGACTAATCATCCGCATTGAGGATGATGGTGTTGGTTTCCAAGCTACTAGCGATAGTAGTCAAAGTCAGCTCAAACGTGGAGGAGTTGGTTTGCAAAACGTTGATCAACGCCTCAAACTTCATTTTGGAGACAATTACCAGATGAAGATCAATTCTGTACCCGAAAAAGGGACGATGGTTGAAATATACATAAATAGAATAGAAACTAGTTAACTCCCAGTCAATTCTGGGAGTTTTACTTTTTAAAATTCAGATTGATCAGTCCGCCTTGATAAAATCATTAAAAAAAGATATGATAGTAGGAGAAAAATGAGGTTAAGAGTGATGGACAAAAGTAGAATTAAAACAGAAACAAAGCAAGTAATTGAAGATGTTTTGAAAAAGGCTGGATTGCGTGAAGGAAGCCTCTTTGTCCTAGGTCTATCCTCCAGCGAAGTTTTAGGAGGCCATATTGGCAAGGAATCAAGCCAAGAAATTGGCGAAATCATAGTGAAGACGATTCTAGATATCCTAGAAGAAAAAAGGATTCATCTAGCCGTTCAAGGTTGCGAGCATGTCAATCGGGCTCTGGTTGTTGAACGTCAGGTGGCAGAGCAGTTTGGTCTGGAAATCGTCAGCGTCCTTCCAACTCTTCATGCAGGGGGTTCGGGTCAGCTAGCTGCCTTTAAGTTCATGAAAGACCCTGTTGAAGTGGAGTTCATCACGGCTCATGCAGGAATTGATATCGGAGATACCGCAATTGGTATGCATGTCAAGCATGTGCAGGTTCCGATTCGACCAGTTTTGCGTGAGATTGGGTACGCCCACGTAACGGCTCTAGCTAGCCGTCCAAAACTCATTGGTGGTGCGCGTGCGCATTATCCGAAAGATTCTATTAGAAAGTCGTGAAAATGAGAAAAACAAAACAACAACTAGAAAAGATCACAAAATATTCAATTCGTAAGCTAACTGTTGGGGTAGGTCCTGTAGCCATTGGGGCCTTCCTTTTTGGTGCCAGTACCCTTTCCGTAGATAAGGTCCAAGCCAATGAAGTTGGCAGTGCTCATAGTGTTCATTACCGTTATTTAGCGGAGCAGGAATTGACCGAGTCTGAAAAAGCCCTGATTCATCATGAGGTTCCAACAGAATTTCAAGATGAAGATATTATTTATGTAGTTTATCGCAAGAAGGCAACTACCAGTCAACAACTTCCTTACACAGGAAGTAAAGATTTAGCCTTGGCAGGTCTTGGTTTAGCAACGGCCTCGCTAGCGGTTTTATTAGTTTCCAAGAAACGCCGTAGTAAAGTACTTGGGGTTCTCTTAATCAGCTCTATTGGAGTCAGCAATTTTGTACCTTTTACTGCCTTTGCATTTGAAAATAAAGAGTTACTTTCTTATAACCAAACTGTTTCTGCATCTACACATGAAGGCTTGGCTGAAGGGATTATCCGCATTGATGGCTATGAATACATTGGATACTTTAAGGAAACAGAACTCCATCCATCAAAACCAGCTTCAGCTGAGAACTCTCAGTTGCCAGTAGAAAAGCAAAGTTCAAAAGAAATCGAGAAGACAGAAGTAGTTCAAGAGACACCGACTGTCACTCCTGAAACTGTTGTCGAGAAACCTCTAGTACAAACTCCAGTTGCTCCTGCTGTTGAAGAAAAACCAGTTTCTGAGAAGCCTCAGACTAAGCAGGAAGAGAGCTTGGTAGAGATTCCTTTTGAAACAGTCACAAGTCCAGATGCGAATCTAGCAGAAGGACAGACTCGTATCGTAACAGCTGGAGTAAATGGTAAGCGTCGTCTTGTAACCAAAGTATCGATGGTTAATGGTCAAGAAGTTAGAGAAGTTATCGAAGATCAAGTGGTTCAAAATCCTGTGTCTCAAGTGATTGTGGTCGGAACTAAGAAAGAGGTGCAACCTGCCCCAGCTCCAGCACCACAAGCTGAACCAACTCACCAAGTAGCTAAAGGTACGCAAGAAGAAGGCAAAGAAGGTCAATCTTTAACGCAACCCGAATTACCAGAGGTTACAGTAGAGTCTAAAGGAACTCAAGAGGCAGGTAAAGAAGGTCAATCCTTAACGCAACCATCCTTACCAGAAGCTACGGTCGCAGTTAAAGGCACTCAAGAGGAAGGCAAGGAAGGTCAAGCTCTTGTACAAGAACAGTTACCTGAGTACAAAGTAACTGAGGGAACCCTTGTTGAAACATCGACTACAGACCTAGACTACAAAACTGAAACGACTGAGGATCCAACTAAGTATACAGACGAAGAAACTGTTGTAAGAAATGGTGAAAAAGGAAGTCAAGTTACTAAAACAACTTATAAAACAGTAGAAGGTGTTAAAACTGACCAAGTTCTTTCAACTAGCACAGAAGTTACCAAGGAGCCTGTAAACCAACAGGTAAGTCGTGGGACAAAACCAATTGAAGGAACTCTTGTAGAAGAAAGTCTTGAAAAGATTCCATTTAAGGAAGTTGTTAAAGAAGATGACCAACTGAAAAAAGGCTTAGAAGTTGTAGCTCAAGAAGGAAAAGAAGGCCAGAAAAAAATCACCAAGACCTTTAATACCATTAAGGGAGTTAAAACAGAGGACGCTCCAAAAGTTACAGAGGAAATCCTTGAGGCACCTCAAGACAAAATTTTGAAACGTGGTACCAAGACCTTTGAAAAACCAGTATTGACCATCACAGCAGTTGAGCCTAAGGATTTGAAGCGTACTTCAGATGTTAAGTATAGTCTAGAAAATCCAAGTAAGGCAGCTATTAAATCTATTACCTTAACTCTGAAAAAAGGTGATGAGATTGTCAAAACCTTGAATGTTTCACCAGACGACTTGACAACTACCCTGACAGATTTACAGTACTACAAGGATTATAAACTTGAAACGAAGATGGTTTATGACCGTGGTGAGGGTGATGAGGAAGAGGTTCTGAAAGAAGAACCGCTAAGACTTGACCTTAAAAAAGTTGAAATCAAAAACATCAAAGAAACAAGCTTGATGAGTGTGGATGATGCTGGTGTTGAAACAGATAAGAGCTTACTTACTGAAAAACCGACAGACGTTGCTCCACTTTACTTACGAGTGATAACTCATGATAATAAGACAACAAGACTTACGGTAAGTTCTGTTGAAGAAGTGGTTGTCGATGGAAAAACATTGTACAAAGTGGTAGCAAAAGCTCCAAACTTAGTTCAACGTAGAGCAGATGATACTTTCAGTGAAGAGTATGTTCATTACTTTGAAAAACAAAAATTAAAAGAAGGTAATGTATATTACAACTTCAATGAGCTTGTAAAAGATATGCAAGCTAACCCAACGGGTGAGTTTAAACTTGGTGTGGATCTTAATGCTGCAAATGTTCCGACTCCGAATAAACAATACGTGACGAACATTTTTAAAGGTAAGTTGTATAGTGAAGGTGATAAACGTTATACCATTCACAATCTAGCTCGACCATTGTTCAACCGTGTTGAAAATGCTCATATTCATGACATCAACTTTGGTAATGTGAATATCAATATGCCGTGGGCTGATAAAACCGCTCCACTTGGAGATATGTTTAAGAACTCAACGATTGAGAATATTAAGGTTACGGGTAATGTGGTTGGTAATAACGACGTTACAGGTATGGTCAACAAACTAGATGAATCCAATATGCGTAATGTAGCCTTTATCGGTAAAATCGAAAGCGTGGGTAACAAAGGTTGGTGGTCTGGTGGACTTGTAAGTGAAAGCTGGAGAAGCAATGTAGATAGTTCTTATGTTGAAGCTGACATTAAAGCCAACAATGCTAAATTTGGTGGATTGATTGCCAAAGTCAACCATGGTGGAAATCCAAATGATGTTAAACAAAAAGGTCGTTTAACTAAATCTGTGGTCAAAGGGACATTGACACTCAAAACCAATAATCAAAGCGGTGGTTTAATTCACGAAAACTATGACTGGGGTTGGGTTGAAAATAACGTCAGCATGATGAAAGTGACAAATGGTGAAATGATGTATGGTTCAGGGTCAGTTGACTCAGGTGACCCATACTTCGGATTTGATTACTTCAAGAACAATGTGTATGTGAACGATGTTGCATCAGGTAACGTTTCTTATAACCGTTCAAAACAGATTAAGGGTGTCGACCAAGCAGAAGCGGATAAACGTATTGCTTCGTTCAATATCACAGCCGATAAATATGAAATCACACCATATTTGACTGATAAATTAAATCACGTAGCGTATAAAGAAGACACGTACAAAACTACTCAAGATTATAATGCAGAACGTGAACTTGCTTACCGAAATGTTGAAAAACTTCAACCGTTCTACAATAAAGAGTGGATTGTGAATCAAGGTAATAAGACTCCTGAAGGATCTAAATTATTAACTACAGAAGTATTATCTGTGACAGGTATGAAAGATGGGCAATTTGTAACTGACTTGTCAGATGTCGATCATATTATGATTCATTATGCTGATGGTACTAAGGAAGAAAAAGTTGTCACACGTAAAGCTGATTCTCAAGTCCAACAAGTTCGTGAATATAGTATCGAAGGTCTTGGTGACGTCGTTTATACACCGAATATGGTTGTTAAAGATAGAACACAATTAATCAACGATATTAAAGCAAAATTAGCAGGTGTTGAATTGATTTCACCTGAAGTGCGTGCGTTAATGGACAAACGTGGTAAAGCTGAAGAAAATACTGATGGTCGTAAAGATGGTTATATTAAAAATCTATTCCTTGAAGAAAGCTTTGAAGAAACTAAAGCTAATTTGGATAAATTAGTCAAAGCTTTAGCCGAAAACGAAGACCATCAATTGAATAGTGATGAAGCTGCCATGAAAGCTCTTCTTAAAAAAGTAGAAGACAACAAAGCTAAAATTATGATGGCTCTTACTTATTTAAATCGTTATTATGGATTTAAATACAATGATATGAGCATTAAAGACCTTATGATGTTCAAGCCTGATTTTTATGGTAAGAACGTTAGCGTTATTGATAGATTGATTCAAATTGGTTCACGTGAACATTTCTTGAAAGGAGACCGAACTCAAGATGCTTATCGTGATGTGATTGCGGGAGCAACAGGTAAAGGTAATTTAAATGACTTCTTAACATATAACATGAAACTCTTTACAGAAGATACTGATATGAATGTATGGTATAAGAAAGCTATTTCTCATACTAACTATGTAGTTGAGAAACAATCATCTAACCCTGATTTTGCTAATAAGAAATATCACTTATATGAAAACTTAAATAACGGTGAACATGGTCGATACATTTTACCACTTCTTAATACGAAGAAGGCTCACATGTTCTTAATTTCAACGTACAATACGCTAGCGTTTAGTGCATTTGAGAAATATGGTAAGAATACAGAATCTGAACGTGAAGCGTTTAAGAAAGAAATCGACTTACGTGCTCAAGAGCAAAATAATTACTTAGACTTCTGGTCAAGACTTGCTGCTGATAATGTACGTAATCAGTTGTTGAAATCTGAAAACATGGTTCCATCAGCAATTTGGGATAACCAAGATGTTCCAGGTAATGGATGGGCTGACCGAATGGGTCATAATAAGAATGGTGACTATGCTCCAGTTCGTGAGTTCTATGGACCTACAGGTAAATGGCACGGATATAACGGTATGGGTGCGTACGCTTATATCTTTTCTAACCCACAAAATTCAGAAGCTGTATACTACATCATCTCTAGTATGATTAGTGATTATGGTACATCTGCATTCACTCACGAAACAACTCATATCAATGACCGTATGGCCTACTTAGGAACATGGCGTCACCGTGAAGGGACAGATATTGAATCATTTGCTCAAGGTATGCTACAATCACCATCTCTTACAAACTATAATGGTGAATATGGTTCACTTGGATTGAATATGGCGTACGAACGTAAAAATGATGGTACACAAATTTATAACTATGATCCTAATATGTTAAGTAGTCGTGAGAAGATTGATCACTACATGAAGAACTATAACGAATCAATGATGATGCTTGATTACTTAGAAGCAGAATCTGTCATCAAGAAAAATACTGGAACTAACGATAAGTGGTTCAAGAAAATCGATAAGAAATATCGCGAAAAAGCGAGCTATAATAAGTTAGAAGGTGCACCACACCAATGGGATTTAGTTCGTGATTTAAATGATGATGAGAAGAGTATGAAACTGACAGCTATTGATCAACTTGTAGATAACAACTTCGCTACTAAACACGGGCTACCAGGTAATGGTCATTACCGTACTGAAGGATTCGATTCTGCTTATACTGTTGTGAATATGATGACTGGTATTTACGGTGGTAACACAAGTAAGAGTACGGCTGGCTCAATCTCATTCAAACACAATACATTCCGTATGTGGGGCTACTACGGTTACCTTGATGGATTCTTAGGGTATGCATCTAACAAGTATAAACAAGAATCTAAAGCAGCCGGTAACGTAGGTCTAGGTGATGACTTTATCATCCAAAAAGTTTCTAAAGGTAGATTTAATACATTAGAAGAGTGGAAGAAAGAATGGTATAAAGAAGTCAGAGCTAAAGCTGAGAAAGGTTTTGTAGAAATTGAAATTGATGGTCAAAAGATTTCAACATATGAAAAACTTCAAGAGCTATTCGATGCTGCAGTTGAAAAAGACCTTCAAGGTAATAAATTTGATAATACAGTGAATCTTAAATGGAAAGTTTACAAACAACTCTTGCAGAAATCAGACGGATTTACTGGAGATTTATTCACTAAATAGTAGATAGGACTAGTAAAATGAAAAAAGGTAGATCAGCTTTGTCTGTATCTGCCTTTTTGTGCTATACTTAAGATATGCATAGAAAAACAGTGATTGATTTTAGGGCTTTGGGGGAGAGATACACCTTCACTCAGCCTATCAAAGAGTTAAAAACGAGAGATTTAGCAGAAGTGGCAGACCTGCTGGCACAAGTGGAAAGCTACCAAGAGCAAGGCTATTATGTCGTGGGCTATGTTAGCTATGAGGCTGCACCTGCTTTTGAGAAAAAACTAGCAGTTCACAAACTTCCTCTACTGGGCGAATATTTGCTTTACTTTACCGTTCACGATAAGGTGGAAACATCCCCTATTCCTCTGACTTATGAGGAAGTAGATTTGCCTTCAAAGTGGCGGGAACAAACATCTGCAGAGGACTATGAAAAAGCTATTTCCCAGATTCACCATCATTTGCGTCAGGGGGACACCTACCAGGTAAATTACACTGTCCAACTCAAGCAAGACTTAAACGCCAATCCTTTTGCCATCTACAATCGTATGGTGGTAGAGCAGGAGGCGGGCTACAATGCCTATGTGGAACATGACGAGATGGCAGTGATTTCCATGAGTCCAGAGCTCTTTTTTGAGCAAAATGACCGGGAATTAACGACTCGCCCGATGAAGGGAACAACTCAGCGTGGTCTGACTGACGATGAAGATTTGAAAGAGGCAGCTTGGTTGGAGCAAGATCCTAAAAATCGCTCTGAAAATATGATGATTGTGGATCTCTTGCGCAATGATATGAACCGTATTTCTGAAGTGGGTAGTGAGCATGTGGAGCGTCTGTGCCAAGTGGAGCAGTATTCGACTGTTTGGCAGATGACTTCGACCATCAAGAGTCAGTTGCGAGAGGATGTGGACTTGGTTGCCATTTTTCGCTCTCTCTTTCCATGTGGATCTATCACAGGAGCTCCCAAAATTGCGACCATGGAAATCATCAAGAATTTGGAGCCTCAACCGCGTGGAGTTTACTGCGGAACGATTGGTCTCTTGCTTCCAAATGGGCGACGAATTTTCAATGTCGCCATTCGAACCATTCAACTGCATCAAGGGAAAGCCATTTATGGAGTTGGCGGAGGGATTACTTGGGATAGCACTTGGGAATCTGAATACCGAGAGGTTCATCAAAAGGCGGCTGTACTCTATCGTAAACAAGCTCGTTTCCAATTGATTACAACTGGGAAAATCAGCCAGAAACGTTTGCTGTTTGAAGATCAACATCTGGAAAGACTGACAAAGGCGAGTCGTTATTTTGCCTATCCTTTTAATGCAGAAGAACTGAGACAAAAGATAGAGAAAGAGTGTCAGGCCTGCGATTCCCACCAAGACTATCGCTTGCGAATTACTATCAGCAAGTCTGGAGAGATGGAACTCAGTCGCCAAATCTTAACACCCCTCAGTCCAAGTTTCTGCAAAGCCAAACTTTGTCTGCAAGAAGCAGATTTGAATCAATCATTTACCTACTTTAAAATAACTCATAGACCACATTTAAGCCTAGGAGAGCAAGAGAAGATTTACCATAATAAGTCGGGAGAACTACTTGAGACCTCTATTGGAAATCTGGTCTTAAAAATTAATAGTAAACTCTACACACCGCCTATCAGACTTGGAATTTTGCCAGGAATTTACCGCCAGCATTTGCTGGAAACAGGACAGGTAGAGGAAAAAGTCTTGACTTTGGCAGACTTGAACCAAGCAGAAGCTGTCTATGGCTGTAACGCGGTCAGAGGCTTGTATGAGTTGGAAGTGAATTCTAAATAAACTTCATAAACTAAAAAACATAATGGATATGTTGAATTGTTTGAATTGTTGGATTAAGTTTGATAAAATAAGAGGAAAACGATGTCATTTTATGGGAGGAAATGATGAAAAAAACAGTTCTTTTTAAAGCTGGTCTAGCTAGCTTTTCTGCGTTGATGATGCTCGCTCAACCGACTTTTGCTAATGATACAATTCACTTTTCAAATTGTACAGAAGCGTGGGAAAATGGATATTCTGATATCCATAGAGGAGAGCCTGGATATTCTTCAAGACTAGACAAAGATGGTGATGGAGTTGCCTGTGAACGCTCAAAAGCTCCTCGAGGTGTTTTTAAACCACGCCAATCTAGTCCACAGAATAGAGTTTCTTCTAGTGGATGGGTTAAGCAGGATGGATATTGGTATTATTATTCTGACAATGGTAATCCAGTAACCAATTCTTGGAAAGGAGATTACTATCTCAAATCAGATGGGACAATGGCTCAGAGTGAATGGATATATGACTCATATTACAAAGGATGGTATTATCTCAAATCGGATGGTTCGTATGCACGAAATACATGGATAGGAAGTTACTACCTTAAAGCAAACGGAAAGCTGGCTCAAAGTGAATGGATTTATGATTCATCATACCAAGCTTGGTATTATTTGAAATCAGATGGATCCTATGCCCAAAATGCTTGGCAAGGCGCTTTTTATCTTAAAGCGAACGGTAAAATGGCACAAGGTGAGTGGATTTATGACTCTTCTTATCAATCCTGGTACTACTTGAAATCAGATGGTTCATACGCTCGTAATATTTGGCAAGGAAATTACTATTTGAAATCAGATGGTAAAATGGCAAAGAATGAGCGAGTTGATGGTGGCAGATATTACGTAGATGGTTCTGGCCTTTGGAAACCATAAATCAGAATAATTTCTAGGAAGTTAATGCAAACCTTTGCACAAAACAGACGATTTTGTTATACTATATCTGTAAGCATTTTCAATTAAAAAGGAGAAGACGATGAGTCAAAAGATTATTGGGATTGACCTTGGTGGGACATCTGTTAAGTTCGCAATTTTAACTCAAGAGGGAGAAATCCAAGAAAAATGGTCTATCAAGACTAATATTTTGGACGAAGGAAGCCATATCGTAGATGATATGATCGAGTCTATTCAGCATCGTTTGAACTTGCTTGGATTGTCAGCTACAGATTTCCGAGGCATTGGAATGGGATCACCTGGTGTGGTTGACCGTGAAAAAGGGACTGTTATCGGTGCCTACAACCTCAACTGGAAAACCCTTCAACCAATCAAAGAAAAGATTGAAAAAGCCTTGGGGATTCCATTCTTCATCGATAATGATGCCAATGTAGCTGCTCTTGGTGAGCGCTGGATGGGGGCTGGTGACAACCAACCGGACGTTGTCTTTATGACACTTGGTACCGGTGTTGGTGGCGGTATCGTCGCAGAAGGAAAATTGCTCCACGGTGTTGCGGGTGCGGCAGGAGAGCTTGGTCACATCACTGTTGACTTTGACCAACCAATCGCATGTACCTGTGGTAAAAAAGGCTGTTTGGAGACAGTTGCTTCAGCAACAGGGATTGTTAACTTGACTCGTCGTTATGCAGATGAATACGAAGGTGATGCAGCCTTGAAACGTTTGATCGATGACGGAGAAGAAGTAACTGCTAAAACTGTCTTTGACCTTGCAAAAGAAGGGGACGACCTTGCCTTGATCGTTTACCGTAACTTCTCACGTTACTTGGGTATCGCGTGTGCTAACATCGGATCAATCCTAAACCCATCAACAATCGTTATCGGTGGTGGGGTGTCAGCAGCGGGAGAATTCCTTCTTCAAGGCGTTCAGAAAGTCTATGACGAAAATACCTTCCCACAAGTACGTACATCTACTAAATTGGCTCTTGCAACTCTAGGAAATGACGCTGGAGTTATCGGAGCAGCATCACTTGTATTGCAATAAGATCATAAAGGGAGAAAAACACTACTTTAAAGCCAGTGATTTTCCTCCTTTCTTTTTTTATGCTATACTAGTTAGGACAATAAATGAGGTGAGAGTAAATGACAAAAGCTGATACGATTTTTAAAGAAAATATTGAACGAATCCTCAAAGATGGTGTATTTTCTGAGCAGGCTCGTCCCAAGTACAAGGATGGGACAGTTGCTAATTCCAAGTACGTAACGGGTGTATTTGCCGAGTATGACTTGGCTAAGGGGGAATTTCCCATCACAACCTTGCGTTCTATCGCTATCAAATCTGCCATCAAGGAAGTTCTCTGGATCTACCAGGATCAGTCGAATAGCCTAGAAGTGCTGAATAACAAGTACAATGTTCACTACTGGAATGACTGGGAAGTTGGAGACACGGGAACCATCGGTGAGCGCTATGGTGCTGTTGTTAAGAAACACGATATCATCAATAAGATTCTCAAGCAGTTGAAAGCCAACCCTTGGAATCGTCGCAATATCATCTCTCTTTGGGATTACCAAGCATTTGAGGAGACAGACGGCCTCCTTCCATGCGCCTTTCAGACCATGTTTGATGTCCGTCGCGTTGATGGGGAAATCTATCTGGATGCGACCTTGACCCAGCGTTCTAACGATATGTTGGTGGCCCACCACATTAACGCTATGCAGTACGTGGCTCTTCAAATGATGATTGCCAAGCATTTTGGATGGAAGGTTGGGAAGTTTTTCTATTTTATCAACAACCTTCATATCTATGATAATCAGTTTGAACAAGCTGAGGAATTGCTCCGTCGTGAGCCGTCAAACTGCCAACCACGCTTGGTTTTAAATGTTCCTGATGGGACCAATTTCTTTGATATCAAAGCAGAAGACTTTGAGTTGGTTGACTATGATCCGGTTAAGCCACAGCTGAAGTTTGATTTGGCTATTTAAGAAAAATGTAAATATCCTTCTATGACTAGCACCTCATAAGTTAGACAGAAAAATCTAACTTATGAGGTGTTTTCTTATGTTGTAATTTATGAGGATAAAGTTCAAATTTATAATCTGCAAAAGCAGGCTTTTCGTCAACTGTAGTGGTCTAGCGAAAATCCTTTTTAAGACAGGTATAGGAGTTATTGTGCTGACTATAGTTAAACTTTTTCGGACTAAGCATATCCTTCTGTCTGCTAGGACGAGTGTAAGGAGAGATAGGAGTGATGTCTTAATTCAGTAAGAACTTAAGTTTAATGGGAGTTTTGTAACTGGAATTCGCGATAATGTAAGAAAGTTTGATGTTTTCTATCTAGCTAAAGAGGGCAGGCAATACCTGACTGTTACGTACATTACCTGCCTCCAAACTATAGCCGGCGCTCAGCCGTACTTATCGCTGAGCAGTCTAGGCAAAACTCTCCTTAGAAATTAAGATTATCCAACTCCGATAATAATAATTCCTTCTAGTAAAAAGAGTAGGAGTGGTAATATTTTTTGTTTTTTCATGTGTAATCCTCACTTTTGTTTTTTTTTATTATATGTTATTATTGGGGTGAATAAAATATATTCCCATATATGCGTGATGGAGGTTCAGAATGAAAAATTTTGGAGAAATTTTTAAAAAGTTTAGAGAATCAAGAGGATTGCGGTTAAAGGATCTCACGAAGGCTGGTATATCAACATCTCAGCTTTCACGTTTCGAAAAAGGAGAAACGGATTTAACCATTTCAAAGTTTATACATATTCTAAATGAAATTAATATGCCAATTGATGAATTTATGTATGCCGTTCATGATTTTCATCGTGATGAACTAAATGAACTATTAGCTCAGGTTAGGAAATATGTAACGACTCGCGACATTGAAGGGATGAAGAGATTGTTGATATCTCAAATGGAAAATGAAGGAAAACGAGAGAAATTTCATCATATAAATACCATTTTAGTTAAAATTCGTCTTCAGGATTTATCGGGAGAAAAATACTATAATGAAACAGATTTGAATGATTTAACCGATTATCTATTTGGTGTTGAATATTGGGGATATTATGAATTGTTGATTTTCATGAATACTTTGGATGTTCTAAAACATGATGTTTTTATGGTTTTAGCAAGAGAAATGTCTAGACGATCAGATTTTTATAAAGAAATTCCTATTAATCGACGCCTGATTTCAACCATGTTGCTTAATGCTTATATTACCTGTATTGAAAAGAAAAAGTTTATGGATGCTTTGTATTTTGAAAAACAATTGAAACAATGCTTTTTTATCGAGATAGAAATTTATGAAAGACTCATTTTTCTCTATGCTCAAAACCTTTATCGCTATCAAAAAAACGGAAATAAGATTGCAATTATTGAAATGAAAAAATGTATTGGAGCAATAAAATTAGCAGGCAGTAACCACTTAGCAAAGATTTATGAAGGACATTTAAAAAAAGTTTTAGGGGAGGACAGTCATCAAGCAGATATGGGAAAGAAATTTTGACTGAACTATTGAATGATATAATCATATCATCAAATAAAGGAGGATAATAAAATGGATAATCTCAAAATTATCGATTTGGAAGAATTACTAGCCAATAAATCAGCCTATGTTATTCATGATTGCGGCCCTAGTCATTCTTGTGGTGGAGGTCGGTAACGACTATCTTATTTTTATTGTGAGAGGGATTTTTATTCCCTCTCTATGTTATATAGGGGGAATAATTATGTTAAAAGCATTTATTACAGAATCTGATACTCTTTATTTTAATTCTGAAACCTTTACTTTATCAACTTCAATAGATGATTTGAATAATAATATCAAAAAAGAAAACGATTATAATATTTTAAAAAAAGTAGTAATCAATATTTCAAATAACTGTAATCTTTCATGTACATACTGCTATGCTGATGGTGGTAATTACGGAATGATGAATCAACTGATGAATATTGATACAGCAGATAAAATTATTGATCAGCTAGTCTCTCGCAGAATTCAATGTATCAAGAGATTAATCCTTTTTGGAGGCGAGCCGTTTTTAAATATTGATTTGTTTGTTTATATTATTGAAAAGCTATCTAAAAATATTGAGATTCAAAAAATTGAAACTGTGACAAATGGTACCATCTTAAATAAGAAAGTTGAAATGATGATTAACAATTATCATCCTTTTTTAACAGTTAGCCTTGATGGCCCACAATTGATTCACGATAAGTTAAGAGGCAAGGGAAGTCATAGACGAACATTGAATTTTATTCAGTATTTAAAAGAAATAGATTACGAAAATTTTGAAGTCGCTTCTACTTACACGCGGATGCATCAAAAACTTGGATTTCAAAAAGGGGATATCTATAGATATTTTACTGATATGGGTGTTAGATTTAATATCAATAATGTATTTAGCAAAAATAAAATTTTAATAGTTAAAGAAATGGAAATGACTGAAGAAAATAGAAAAACATTTATCGATCAGTCATTCGAAGATATTATCAATAATAATGTTAAAAACTACATTAGCCCGATTGTTTATGATGTGCTACTTTCAATGATTTTTAAAAGTAAGATAGAATCGTTTTGTGATGATATTGATCCAGAAACAACAATAACATTTGATGTTGATGGATCAACTAAATCTTGCTTTAGATTTTGGGGGACCCATAGCAGTGATAAAGTTACACAATTCAATAATAAGGATAACTTTTCTAAGTGTAAAGATTGTTGGTGTAGAGGAATGTGCATGGAATGTGTCGCAAATATGATTGATGGCTATTCATCAATTATTTCTGAAGAAGGAAAATTTATTGAGTGTAAAAAACAAGATTTAATGGAATACTGTATTTATAAAATTATTGAATTGAGTAAGGATAAAGAGTGTTTAACAAAATTAGTTAACAATTTTGAAAGGTTCATTAGATATGCTTAAAAAGTTCATCACAAAAAAACATTTGGTGCTCTATTTTATTTTCATTGCTATTACGTGGTTAGAGGCTATCATCACACCAACCTTGGTATCGATGATTATAGCCAGTTTTGAAAAGAAGATTCTGGATGATTTATGGATAGCTCTTGCTGTAGGTATAATTGGTAATTTATTTATTCTTATTGGGTTGGCTGGGAAAAGGTATTATTATGCCAAGTTAGTAGCAGATTTCACTTGGATCATGAAATATAAATTGTTTGGGCATTTTCTATATAATAAAAATAGTAAAAAAGAGGATATCCTATCCAATCTTGAAAACGATGTCAAACAATTAGAAACGTCTTATCTCGAACCAGCAGTCATTATTATTTCCTCAGTTGGTTTTACAATAGTTTCCATTGTATATGCATTGACAACAAATTTTTGGTTGGGCTGGATATTTATCTTTTTTTACTCTATGCCTGCACTCTGTAGTGGCATAGGTAGTAAAAAATTAGCCCTTATTTCTGAGGAAAAAGCGACGTCGAATCAGGAGTACTTGTCTCAGACAACGAATATCATTGGTGGAGAGAGTGTGATTAAAAATTACGGTGCTATGGATTTCTTCTATTCTATTTTCAGAAGAGCCTTGTCAAAGAGAATTGAGCAGGACATTCGTTATGAACAACAACGTACGATTAATAATATTCTCATTAATAGTATTGACGCATTTTGTTCGGTAGTTCCCATCATTATCGGTGGTATAATGACTTATTATAATTACTTGTCAGGAGCTAGTTTTGTTGCAATTTATCTAGTATCTCATAATATAGGCTATCAATTCAATGAATTGTCATATTTTATCAATACCTATAAATCAAGCAAACAGCTTAGGAATCGTTATGATTTTCTACTTCAAGATGCGATTATACAAACAGATGACCTGTCTTCAACATCACTTTTTCCTATCTTAGTTGATTGCGTCAGTTTAAGTTTTGAAGATAATATACTTTTTGAAAATCTATCATTTGAAATTAAAAAAGGAGAAAAAATTGCTCTAATAGGTGCAAGTGGTTGTGGTAAGTCAACCTTACTTAACCTCATCTATGGGCAACTATCTCCAGATTTGGGGAAGGTGACTTATGCTGGTCAGATCTTAAATCAAGAGCAAGTTGCCAAATCAGCTTCTTATATTTTACAAGATTCCTATATTTTTGATGGATTATCACTTGAGGAGAATATTACCCTTGGAGAGTCGATGGATAATATAAAGATGGACCTGATTCTTAATCGAGTAAATCTAGAATTTTTAAAGGGACATCTTCTTTATGGAAATCATCTTTCTGGTGGGGAAAAGCAACGTATAGAAATCGCTCGCAGTTTGTATCATAATAGTGATCTGATTTTGGCAGACGAGGTTAAAGCCAATCTTGATAAAGTGAATTCAAAACAAATTTCAAATATCTTATTGACCCTTCCACAAACCTTGGTTGAGGTAATCCACCATTATGATGAGGAGACACTTGCACAATACGACAAAGTAATTAATTTGTCTCAGTGACAATCAATAAAAAGAGGAAAGTATGTCTCGTTCATTTGTAAAATTATTAGTACGCGAATTGTTTGCATTTGGCTGACAGTTAACATCATTGTGTATATATACGTTATTACAAAATCTGATATTGTAAATTTAATAGATTCAATATTACCTTTTTATGAATAATATAAGTAAAGAATAGTAGCAAACATATTTAATTTACACCTCAATCATGAAATTTTCTGTCTAACTTTCGTAATATAGATTCATACTTTATTTATCAATTCGATTTCTACTTTTTGATTATAAAGTATGGGTTAAAAGTCGTCGAAATCAAAAAACACATAGTATCAGTTTTTTTGAATACCTGATACTATGTGTTTTATTGTGGAAATATTTATTGGGCATTCTCCTCAAATTAAGTTTATCCCCAACTTCTTTTGTTGCTTAATGTGATACGCGACGGCGAGCTGCTTTTTTGCGGTTTTCTTCAACGAAAGCTGCTTTTTGCTCTTCTGGCTCAATCACTTTCTTTTTAATTGCGTATACTGCACCTGCAACGGCAGCGACAGTTCCTGCGACACCTGTTACAAGACCTTTAGCGAATCCTTTAGCCATGAGTCTTCCTCCTTTATCTTTCCGATCAGCCAGGCTCCTTAAGTGGTAGCATTTTTCTGACCGACCTTTTTGTGATATAATAATAGTAACGAAAAAATGAAAATTTTTCAAGGAAAAAAGATGAAAACAAAAATAATTGTGATTGTTGGACCGACTGCTGTTGGGAAAACAGCCCTTGCTATTGAAGTGGCCAAGCGCTTTGGTGGAGAGATCGTCAGTGGTGACAGTCAGCAAGTATACAGAGGGTTAGATATTGGTACGGCCAAGGCTAGCCTAGAGGAGCAAGCAGCTGTTCCTCATCATTTGATTGATGTCAGAGAGGTGACCGAGTCTTACTCGGCTTTTGATTTTGTTTCGGAAGCTCAGAAGGCTATTGAGGATATTCAAAGCCGTGGCAAGCTAACCATTATTGCTGGTGGAACAGGGCTTTATATCCAAAGCTTGCTGGAAGGCTACCATCTAGGTGGGGAGACACCTCATGAGGAGATTGTAGCCTACCGGGCTAGTTTGGAGCCTTACTCAGATGAGGAATTAGCCTATCTCGTGAAGCAAGCAGGCCTTGAAATTCCCCAGTTTAACCGTCGTCGTGCCATGCGTGCCTTGGAAATTGTCCATTTTGGTCAGGATTTGAAAAATCAGGAAAGTCCTTATGAACCACTAATTATCTGCTTGGATGATGAGCGAAGTCAGCTTTATGAACGTATCAACCACCGAGTGGATCTGATGTTTGAGGCTGGACTTTTGGATGAGGCCAAGTGGCTTTTTGACTATTATCCAGATGTGCAGGCTGCCAAAGGCATTGGCTACAAGGAACTCTTTCCATATTTCCGTGGAGAGCAGACTCTCGAGGAAGCTAGCGAGAGTCTCAAACAGGCTACGCGTCGTTTTGCCAAGCGTCAGTTGACCTGGTTCCGTAATCGCATGCAGGTGACCTTTTATCAGATAGGAGAGTCTGGCGTGAAAGAGCGTATTCTAAGCCAGATTGAGGAGTTTTTAAATGATTGAAACGGAGAAAAAAGAGGAACGCGTTCTGCTAATTGGTGTGGAATTACAGGGCATGGACAATTTTGACCTCTCCATGGAAGAGTTGGCCAGTCTGGCTAAGACAGCTGGGGCAGTCGTAGTCGATAGCTACAGACAGAAACGTGAAAAATATGATTCCAAGACTTTTGTTGGCTCTGGTAAGTTGGAAGAAATCGCACTGATGGTAGATGCGGAAGAAATTAGCACTGTCATCGTCAACAACCGTCTGACGCCAAGGCAGAATGTCAATTTGGAGGAAATTCTCGGAGTAAAAGTCATTGACCGTATGCAGTTGATTTTGGATATCTTTGCCATGCGGGCTCGAAGCCATGAAGGAAAACTCCAAGTGCATTTGGCCCAGCTTAAGTATCTCTTGCCTCGCTTGGTTGGTCAGGGAATTATGCTCAGCCGTCAGGCTGGGGGAATTGGTTCCCGTGGACCTGGTGAAAGCCAGCTGGAACTGAACCGTCGTAGTGTTCGTAATCAAATTACAGATATAGAGCGCCAGCTCAAGGTGGTTGAGAAAAATCGGGTGACAGTCAGAGAAAAGCGTCTGGAATCAAGCACCTTTAAGATTGGTTTGATTGGTTACACCAATGCTGGTAAGTCAACTATCATGAACACCTTGACCAGTAAGACCCAGTATGAAGCAGATGAGCTATTTGCGACTCTGGATGCGACGACTAAGAGTATCCATCTTGGGGGCAATCTACAGGTTACCTTGACTGATACTGTTGGGTTTATCCAAGATTTGCCGACTGAATTGGTGTCCAGTTTCAAGTCAACCTTGGAAGAAAGCAAGCATGTGGATCTTCTGGTTCATGTCATCGATGCCAGCAATCCTTATCACGAGGAGTATGAAAAAACGGTTCTGTCTATCATGAAAGACTTGGATATGGAGGATATCCCTCGCCTGACTCTTTACAATAAAGCTGACTTGGTGGAGGATTTCATGCCTACCCAAACGCCGTATGCCCTCATTTCTGCCAAGTCCGAGGATAGTCGTGAGAAATTGCAGGCTTTGTTTTTAGAGAAGATCAAGGAGATTTTTGAAGCCTTTACTCTACGGGTGCCTTTTTCTAAGTCCTACAAGATTCATGATTTGGAAAGTGTAGCGATTCTTGAAGATCGTGACTACCAAGATGATGGAGAAGTGATTACAGGCTACATTTCCGAGAAAAACAAATGGAGGTTAGAGGAATTTTATGACTGATATTAAAACCTTGGCTCTAAAGTATGGGGGTTATACAAGTCTGGATAAGGTCTATCTGGATCAACTTCTAGCTGGCAAAACAGAGCAAGAGCAGTTGGCTCTCATCACCCCTCCGCCTAGTGTCGTCAATGCCTACTTTGCTGAACTCTACCAGAAAAAGAGTCCTGAAGCTGCGACGGATTATTTTGCAGAACTCAGTCATGAACTGAATCTCTACAATGCTGAGCCAAGTTTCACCTTTGAAAATAAGCCTTTTATCCGCCTCAATCTATCTGGCAAATCTTTTGGCTTTTGCTATGAGAGTGAAGGACTGGGAAGGATTTTCTCAGAAACTGAGGAAGCAATCACTGCTGACTTGCTCTTTGAAATTGCTCAGATTTTCCCTCATCAGCTCGTCTATGAGAAGTCTGGAAAGATTTACATGAAGTCTGTCGGGGACGAGGAAGTTGTTAGCGTAAAAAGTCTCACAGCTTTGACTGATTTGGAAAGTTTAGCTGATGGTCGCAAGCGTCTCAAAGGTTATAGTCAAGAGGATTTATTACAAGAAGCTGTTGCTTTTTCTGGCAAGCGCTATTTCCGATCGGAAAACCGCACAGCCATGTTATATATTGATTAATTAGAAAGTATCAAATGGATATTCAATTTTTAGGAACGGGGGCTGGTCAGCCCTCTAAAGCCCGCAACGTTTCAAGCCTCGCCCTGAAACTCTTGGATGAGATTAACGAAGTCTGGCTCTTTGACTGTGGAGAAGGAACGCAAAATCGTATTCTGGAAACCACAATTCGACCACGCAAGGTAAGCAAAATCTTTATCACTCACTTGCATGGAGACCATATTTTTGGATTGCCAGGATTTCTCTCTAGCCGTGCTTTTCAGGCAAATGAGGAGCAGACAGATTTGGAAATCTATGGACCTCAAGGGATCAAGTCATTTGTCTTAACTAGCCTTCGTGTGTCCGGTTCTCGTCTGCCTTACCGCATTCATTTCCATGAGTTTGACCAAAATTCTCTTGGGAAAATCCTTGAAACCGATAAATTCACTGTGTATGCAGAGGAACTGGACCACACTATTTTCTGTGTTGGTTATCGTGTCATGCAAAAGGATCTTGAAGGTACCTTGAATGCTGAAAAACTTAAGGCTGCTGGTGTTCCATTTGGCCCACTTTTTGGAAAAATCAAAAACGGTCAGGATGTTGTTCTAGAAGATGGGACTGAAATCAAGGCAGCTGACTATATCTCAGCTCCTCGTCCTGGTAAGATTATCACTATCTTGGGTGATACTCGAAAAACCAACGCCAGTGTGCGTCTTGCTGTCAATGCTGATGTCCTTGTCCATGAGTCCACTTATGGCAAGGGTGATGAAAAAATTGCTCGTAACCATGGTCATTCTACGAATATGCAGGCTGCTCAGGTTGCAGCAGAAGCGGGAGCCAAACGCCTCTTGCTCAACCATATCAGCGCTCGCTTTCTCTCAAAAGATATTAGTCAGCTCAAGAAAGATGCGGCCAGCATTTTTGAAAATGTGCATGTTGTTAAAGACTTGGAAGAAGTGGAAATTTAAGTGCCACAGAAAGGAAGAAACATGCGAACGATTCTCATTACAGGTGCTAGTGGTGGCTTAGCCCAAGAAATGGTCAAACTCTTGCAAGATAACCAACTGATTCTACTTGGTAGAAATAAGGAAAAATTAGCTCAGCTCTACGGAAATCATTCTCACACAGAATTAGTTGAGATTGATATTACTGATGACCAAGCCCTAGAAACTTTAGTAACCGACCTCTATCTCCGCTATGGCAAGATTGATGTTTTGATCAACAACGCTGGATATGGAATATTTGAAGATTTCGACCGGATCTCTGACAAGGACATTCACCAGATGTTTGAGGTCAATACCTTTGCCCTGATGAATCTGTCTCGTCGCATTGGGTGTCGAATGAAGGAAAGCCGAAAAGGTCATATCATCAATATCGTCAGCATGGCAGGCTTGATAGCTACAGGGAAATCCAGTCTCTACTCAGCGACCAAGTTTGCGGCTATTGGTTTTTCCAACGCTCTACGCCTTGAACTCATGCCCTATGGTATCTATGTGACGACTGTTAATCCAGGTCCTATCCGTACAGGTTTTTTTGACCAGGCAGACCCAGATGGAAGCTACCTCAAGTCTGTTGACCGATTTCTCTTAGAACCAGATGCGGTTGCTAAAAAGATTGTCAAAAGTATAGGAAAAAATAAACGAGAACTCAATCTTCCTTTTTTGCTCAATTTAGCTCACATATTTTATACTCTCTTTCCCAAGCTAGCCGATAAGTTGGCAGGGGAGACTTTTAATTATAAGTGAAAAAGCTGTTCCCTTGAGGAATGGCTTTTTGCTTTAATTAGGAGAAGTTGTTCATCAAAAATAATCCCTGAAAATATTGGTAGTTTATCCCTATTAGATAGCTTTGAGGTATAATAGAGATAAGAAAGTTCATCAGAAAAAAGAAGACTTAAACTAGCTAATTTGTCTAGAAAATGGACTATTTATAGTCGGAGGTTGACAATGGAATTATTGACAATTGACCAAATCATTTCCATTCTTGAAGAAGAAACACAAGGGCTTGACCCTGAGATAAGAGATGGAATTATCCTGAACCAAACTGAAGTGCCCGTGTCTGAACTGGATCGTTTGAAAAAACAACTGCAAATCCAAAGATTTGGATCCGATTTTTAGGAAATATATTCTGGCCTATAACTGGGGGCAGATCGGTTTTTTAAGTTACCAGTTTGGATATGGGGACGGTGCTAGTCTTACTTGGCTGATCAATCGAAATTTGGAATACCACGATTACTCGACTCTACAAGAAAGCGGCTTGATCATCATTGCAAATGGAGATCCCTACACTATTTTGTTGGATTGTCAATCTGGGGCGGTCTATGCTATTGATGCAGGGATAACCTATGATGAAAAAATATGGCTGGCACCAGATTTTCTAGCATTTGTTAGAGCCATGGGAACGGCCCAATTTGCAGTTTGGAAGGGTTGTGAGAGTGACTTCACCCACTTGATGACTAGAATAGGTCATGAGTCCAGTTTGATATTCTGGCAGAGTCTGGTTGGATTTTATGATTGAAAATAGAAGGAGAAGGTCATGGAATTTCTAGTAGCTGAGGAAGGAATTCCTCAAAATATCGGAAGTCAGGGAGCCCTGATTGCCTATTATGGCAGTGAGATAGAATTTCATTATGAAACCGTGCCACCACACGGTGATGATATTTTTTCTGCCAAGTTGCCTTTGTTAGGGCTTGATCTGCCCTTTTGGACCTATGGGAGAAATCTCATTTTTTTAGACGCTTACTATCTACTGGCTGAAACTGTTAAGAAAGGGACTTGGAATCCCATAACGAGTATACTCATCAACATTCATACGGGGGAATACGCCAGCCTAGACCACTTGTACAATCATATATCTATTGAGCAAAATGGTCTTGAGTTGAAAAATGATTATGATGGACAAGTCCTGACTTTGAAAACGGTTGACAATCTTCATTGGCTTGTCCTAGATGCTAAATCAGAAGAAAGGAACTAAAAATGGCAAAGAAAAGAGTTACATTACCAAAAGAGTTTAAGGATTTAATGGATGAAGGAAATATTGAAGCCCTTAAAGCAGTCTATGATCGTTGTGAATTAACCGCTCATGATGGGAGATATAGCTTAAGTACACCTCTACATATGGGAGGAGTCCCGGATGAATTGGTTATCTGGCTGGTGGAAAAGGGCTTGGATATCAATATCCCTGATTATTATGGAGCAACACCTTTGTACCGTCAGGCAACCATGGGAAGAGAGACTGTAAAACTCTTGCTCGAATTGGGGGCAGATATTGAAAAAAGCAATACTTATGGAAATACACCTCTGCATATGGCAGCTGAGTTTTTTCATCCTAAGACCGTTGCACTTCTCATAGAAAAGGGAGCAAATGTTAACCCTAAAAATGATAGGGGACAGACTCCACTAGACTCCGTTCTCACTGTCTGTCGGGGAATCTATATTGCCCAAACAGCTGAAATTGCCTCTATGCTGTTGGATGCAGGTGCTAAGAAAACATCTGCTATGAAAGAAAAGGTCGAAAATATCGGTAAAGATTTTGAATTTCATAGAGAAGGAATCAATCCCGACTATCTAGAAGCAGCAGATCAGGGTCTAGAAAAACTTTATGCTTTGTTTGATGTCAAGCCGGTAGCCAAACGAATAACCCACGATGGAGTTTCTCCGATTCTCGTAAAAGAAGGTAGCTGGGAGGAGCAATATGAGGAACTATGGTCTTTCTTGATTCCTTCAAGTGGAGCAGCCAAAACTGTTCAGGGAGAAGTTATTCGTATACCAGGTCGAGTTCGAGATGAACTGGATCGCAATGGTGGGGTCAACTGGGACAGGGACTATAGAAAAATGCTTCAAGCTCTCCCTCAATACTTGTCTCTAGGAATCCCCCTTTCAGATCAAGAATTAGAAGAGACTAAAGAGCTTATTGCTCAAGTTCATGGGAAAGATTTTGATGACGAGCCTCGCCTAGACCGCCTGTGTCAGCTAGCTATTGCTTGGATTAAGCAAAATCCTGAGCCCCTTCTCCTAGAAAAAACAAGTTATAAGCGGTAAAAAGCATTGGAAGACAGATAAAATAAAGAAATCATGGTGAAATGATGCAACTAATTGACCAAGTTAAAAAAATAGAAACTTATATTTGTGAGTGTTTTGAAGACTGGGATTTGGATGATCCTGTAGAGGAAGGATATCTGGAAGATTATCAGGGCATTTCTGGTGCTTCTGAGGAAGAGCTTCAAGCCTTTGAGGAAATATTTGGCATTCGTCTACCTAGTGACTTCAAAGAGCTTTATAGCTATAAAAATGGGAGTAAATACCTCTCTATTTTACCTTGTGTAATTGACCAGAGAGATTTTACTTTTTCTCTCATGAGTCTACAGGAAATTGAGACTTGTAAAAAGTACTTTCAAAATAGAGATGCTCTGTTAACCGAATTTCCCGACTATTTTTCTAGTCAAGACCTAGAAAACATGCATGATAGTAGAATTAAGCCCTATCTTTTTAATAAAAAATGGCTTCCTTTTGCTCAGTATTGTGACTCTTGTTATCTTATGCTGGATTTTGATCCAGACCAGGAGGCTCAGGAAGGTCAGGTTATTTGCTACATCCATGATCCTGACCAGGTGATCTATGCGGCTGAAAGCCTTACAAATCTGATTGAAGGGATAATGGATGAGATCATATGAACGGACAAATGTACCAAATAGCCTGTATCGTGGCAGCAGCTAGGAAGGCTTTAAAAACTGATCAGGCAATCTTGTATCATCCTGACCAATATATCAATAAGATTTGCTTTCAAATTTTGCCGTCAAAAAATGGGGAAGCTACAGAACTTTCTGTATCTGATTGGTTTGAAAATCTTAAGGAAAAAGGTTTGAAGGACTTACAATTATTTTGTCCTATTTCAGTTGAAGACAGAGGTATTTTAGGCTTCTCCAATACAACACAGAGTTCAATTCTCTGTTTTGATAAAGATGGGAAGGCAAGTTATTTCCTACCAAATTGGAAATCTGCTTCCCCAGGCAGAGGCTGGGATGTTACCTACACCGAGTATGAATGGGAAAGGTCTTCTCAAGACATTCCCCACTATGAAAATAATATCGAAGAATTTAAGGACATATTGACTCGTATAGAAAATCTAGCAATTAAAATTGAATGTGACAACTTTGCCAAAGTCTTTCAATCTGCTAGAAACTTTTTGCTAGACCCAGAATCTGGTAAAGGGCTGGCAGAACCTCAAATTCCACTGCAACATCTAAGCATATTTAGAGCTGCAAGCTCAGCGGATGTTTTTGGAGGAATGGGCTCCTGGAATGATGAACCTAGATGGCTGGCACAAGATAAGGGACTGGGTCAAGTATACGATGAACTTTCAGATCAATTGCTAAGAAATATTAGATCAGCCATTCTATTTGCCATCAACGAGTGGTGATGGATTAGGAGAGAGAAAATGGGGAAGTTAAAGTTAAGTCTATTGAATAAATGGGAACTAGACAAGGACTACAATAGTGTTTTCAATTCTGTCATGTTACATGATGGTAGAGCCTTTGTCTTGACCAGTGAGAAGGAAGCTTTCAATCTCTACTGTCTGCTTGAAGTATCACCTTTGGGTGTGAAGGAGATAGATGCTTGGTATTGTGACCATGTTTGGGAGGAAGAGCCTCTACTCTTTACAGATGGACAAAATATTGGCATCATCAAGGCTGGCAAGGAAATGGTCTATTATACTGGTGATTTTTCTAATCCAGAAATCATTGCCCTAAAGGATCCGCAAAGTATACTTCCTAAAAGGGCTCAAGAGAGACATTTTCAAATCGTATCAGATAGCGACCAGATACCCGTGTGTTTTGAAGATCAAGTTTATACAAATCAAGCAAGAAACTTTGCCATTTTAGAGTTTGATCGAGAGAAAAAGCAGGCTAAGTGGACCACTTATGCGCATATCGATAAAAAGGATTTAAACCACCATAACACGAACTCAAGTGCTTGTCCTAAAATTGATAGTATGAAATGTTGGAAGCAAGAGCTCTATGCCTTTAGCTCTGGAGAAAGTCAAACCTCTGTCAATAAATGGGGCATGGACTATTATGCTCTTGTTAAAATCTCTAGTGATGGTCGTATTATCGAAAAGTTATTAGAATCTGAACATTTAAAGGCTTCAGGTAAAAAAGCTGGTGTCAATGGACTCTTTACAGATTCGCCTTATCTTATCCTGAGCCCCCTATTTAAGAATGATGATTGGAAGGGCAAGCAAAAGCTATTTTCTCTGGCAACGAGAGAATGGTGCGATATAGCCTTGCCTAGAGGAATGAGTAAACACAAAATCCAAAATATGACAGACAACTTTTGTTTAACCTTCCTTTACGACAGAGGATTAAAAGAACTTGCCCTTTGTCAGATTGATTAGGTTGTTAGGCTGAGTTAGTAATATTCTTAGAATAGATAAAGAAAATAAAAAACCAAAAAATGTTAAAACATCTTGACATTTTAGCGATTTAGAGTATAATAAAAAATGTAAAGGGCTCTTAACATTATTTTGACAGATTGGAGGAACAGGGCCATGAGAAAAATGGATGAAATGGACAGAGCGATTCAGCTACGTTCTGAGGAGTGGGGATATAAAACGGCTCTATTTGGCTTATGTGGATGGACAGTATTTAATATCTATCAATCTATTACAAAAGGCATTGAACTTGAAATGTTACCATGTCTGATTTTATGTTTATCTATTTCTGTTCAAGGATATGCACAAACTGCCATAAAACAGAAAATGATTGACGGTGATGAAGATTTTAAAGAACCAAATAAACTTGTTCAAGGAGTAATTTTGATGGTTGTTATCATTATCGTAGTTTTAGCGATTGGCATTTATTGTTTTCAGAAAGACTAATGCTGTATGAAAAATAATATCAAACAGTTAAGAAAGTCTGAAGGACTACGTCAGGAAGATATGGCAAAAATATTAGGCGTTAGTCGACAAACCATTATTGCAATTGAGAATGACAAGTACAATCCTACACTTGAACTAGCAATGAAGATTGCAAGGTTGCTACGACTACATGTTGAAGAAATTTTCGTTTTAGACGATTAAAGATATCAGATAGCATTTATTTTAATCATCTGCTCCGTAATGATGAGAGAGTTTTCCAGTTCATGGAAACTCTCTTTTTAAAGCTCAAAAAGAGTCTACTCAATTTTACCCTTGTCCATCTTATATCTCTATCGTAAAACTAGTATAAAATTTGCAAATAAACAGCTAAAATAGTATACTAGAACTAGCGATTATGAAAACGTTTGCGTTTTATTGATTTTAGGAGACAAATGATGGAATTAACAGCCATTTATCATAGACCAGAATCAGAGTATGCTTATCTTTACAAAGAAGGTCAGCTACATATCCAAATCAGAACCAAGAAAAATGATGTCCAGCAGGTTATCTTGCATTATGGAGATCCCTTTATCTTCATCGAGGATAAGTATGAAGCTAAGAAAGAAATGACCAAAGTAACCTCAGATGCCCTATTTGATTATTGGCAGGTTACGGTCTCTGTTGATTTTGCACGGATTCAGTATCTCTTTGAACTCCTTGATGAGGAAGGTCAGGGTATTTTCTACGGTGATAAGGGTTGTGTGGAACATACTCAGAAAACTTGGATGCGGAAGGAAATGGCTTTAAGCTTCCCTATATTCATGAAATCGACGGATGTCAGGTTCCTAGCTGGGTTTCAAATACCGTTTGGTACCA
Source organism: Streptococcus oralis (assembly GCF_015561235.1). Classification (GTDB taxonomy): domain Bacteria; phylum Bacillota; class Bacilli; order Lactobacillales; family Streptococcaceae; genus Streptococcus; species Streptococcus oralis_BK. The sequence continues at coordinate 244,094 of NZ_JADMTC010000001.1, forward strand.
GATTTTCCCAGAACGATTTGCTAATGGAAATCCTAATTTGACTCCAGATGGAGCTCGAGAGTGGGATGCTGCCATTGCACCTAATAGGGATGACTTTTTTGGTGGAGATTTACAAGGGATTATCGACCATCTAGACTATCTAAAAGATTTGGGAATCACTGGACTTTATCTATGTCCGATTTTTGAAGCTACAACCAATCATAAGTACGATACGACGGATTATTTTGAAATTGACCGTCACTTTGGAGACAAGGAAGTCTTTGCTAATTTAGTCGAGGAAGCTCATAAACGTGGCATTAAGATTATGCTAGATGCTGTTTTCAATCATATCGGCTACCAGTCTGCCCAATGGCAGGATGTTCTAAAAAATGGAGAAAATTCCCCTTATAAAGATTGGTTCCATATTCAAGAGTTTCCAATTACAGAGGATAAACTTCAGAATCCAAGAGAACTCCCTTATCATACCTTTGCCTTTGCTAGCTATATGCCTAAGTTAAATACAGCAAATCCTGAAGTCAAAGACTATCTTCTCACTGTTGCAACTTACTGGATTGAGAATTTTGATATCGATGCTTGGCGCTTGGACGTTGCCAATGAAATTGACCATCAGTTCTGGAAAGATTTTAGAAAGGTAGTTCTCGCTAAAAAGCCTGATTTGTATATTTTAGGTGAAATCTGGCATACGTCTCAGCCTTGGCTAAAAGGAGATGAGTTCCATGCTGTCATGAACTACCCGCTCTCTGAAAGTATCAAGGATTATTTCTTGCGTCAGCATAAAAAGACAGAGCAGTTTATTTCAGAAATCAATAGCCAGTCAATGTACTACAAGCAACAAATCTCAGAAGTGATGTTTAACCTTCTGGATTCTCACGATACAGAGCGTATCCTCACAACTGCCAAAGGCAATGTGCAACATGTCAAGGCTGCTTTAACCTTCCTCTACCTTCAAAAAGGGACTCCTTGTATCTATTACGGAACAGAGCTTGCATTAATAGGTGGACCAGATCCCGACTGCCGTCGTGTCATGCCTTGGGACCGTGTTTCTGAAGACAATGATATGCTGAATTTTATGAAAGAGTTGATTCAAGTCCGTAAGAAAGTGGCAAGTATTATCCAGCATGGTACATATAGTTTGGAAGAATTGAAACCAGATATCCTATCCTTGAAGTGGAACTACCAAGGAAAAGAAGTTCAGGCTATCTTTAATCAGTCTAAGGAGAATGTTATCTTAGGCAGAGATTCAGTTGATTTAGCGAGTCATTGCCAGTTTGAAGATGGTCAGCAAGTCATCTTGCCAGATGGATTTGTAGTTTATATGCTAGACTAGCATGGTTCATTTGGGTATTATGCCATATCAGTGAAAAATAATTTAGAAGGTTGTTTCTGTAAAGGAGCGCCCTTTTATTTTGTTTATGATTTAGCAATTCTGTCATAGAATACCTCAATACAGTTTTTTGTATCCATAATTTTCTACTAATTTTAGTAATCATAGTCTGATGTATGCTTTTTTCGATAAACTATTGATGTATCTATTGGAATTGTATAAAATATGAATGAAGATGATGACTCATGAAAATAAAAAGCAAGGATGGCGTATATATTGATTGATAATCGAGTAAGAGAATTCAACCAAAACTGGCATTTTAAGCTCAATGTCAATGCTAAAGATGCTATCAAACCAGATGCAGATGTATCAACATGGCAAAAATTGGATTTACCACATGACTGGAGTATCTTTAACGATTTTGACCATCAATCACCTGCCCAAAACGAAGGCGGACAGCTAAATGGTGGTGAAGCTTGGTATCGTAAGACCTTTAAACTTGATGAAAAAGATCTCAAGAAGAATGTTCGTTTGACCTTTGATGGTGTCTACATGGATTCTCAAGTCTATGTCAATGGCCAGTTAGTGGGACATTATCCAAATGGTTATAACCAGTTCTCATACGATATCACAAAGTATCTTCACAAAGATGGTCGTGAGAATGTGATTGCTGTCCATGCAGTCAACAAACAACCAAGTAGCCGTTGGTACTCAGGTAGCGGTATTTACCGCGATGTGACCTTGCAAGTGACAGATAAGGTTCATGTTGAGAAAAATGGGACAACCATCTTGACACCAAAACTTGAAGAACAGCAACACGGCAAGGTTGAAACTCATGTGGCCAGCAAAATCGTCAATACTGACGATAAAGACCATGAGCTTGTGGCAGAGTATCAAATCGTAGAGCGTGGTGGTCAAGCAGTGACTGGCTTGGTTCGTACGGCGAGTCGTACCTTGAAAGCACATGAATCAACAAGTCTTGATGCTATTTTAGAAGTGGAACAACCAAAACTCTGGACAGTTTTAAATGACAAACCAGCCTTGTACGAATTGATTACGCGTGTTTACCGTGATGGTCAGTTGGTGGATGCTAAGAAGGATTTATTTGGTTACCGTTACTATCACTGGACTCCAAATGAAGGCTTCTCTTTAAATGGTGAACGCATTAAATTCCATGGTGTTTCCTTGCACCATGACCACGGAGCGCTTGGAGCAGAAGAAAACTATAAGGCAGAATACCGTCGTCTCAAACAAATGAAGGAGATGGGTGTTAACGCCATCCGTACAACTCATAACCCTGCAAGTCCACAGACCTTACAAATCGCAGCAGAACTTGGTTTGCTGGTTCAGGAAGAGGCCTTTGATACGTGGTATGGCGGCAAGAAACCTTATGACTATGGTCGTTTCTTTGAAAAAGATGCTACTCACCCTGAAGCAAGAAAAGGTGAAAAATGGTCTGATTACGATCTTCGAACAATGGTAGAAAGAGATAAAAACAATCCTGCTGTTGTTATGTGGTCTATTGGTAACGAAATCGGTGAAGCAGATGGGGAAGCCCATTCACTAGCAACTGTAAAACGTCTAGTCAAGGTTATCAAGAATGTTGATAAGAGTCGCTATGTTACCATGGGAGCTGATAAATTCCGTTTCGGAGATGGAACTGGAGATCATGAAAAGATTGCAGATGAACTGGATGCAGTTGGATTGAATTACTCTGAAGAAAATTATCAAACTCTTCATGCGAAACACCCTAAATGGCTCATTTATGGTTCAGAAACATCTTCAGCAACCCGTACACGTGGTAGCTATTATCGCCCTGAGAGAGAACTAGTTCACAGTAACCAAGACTATCGTAACTATGAACAGTCTGACTATGGAAATGACCGTGTTGGTTGGGGTAAAACTGCAACCGCTTCATGGACTTTTGACAGAGACAATGCTGGCTATGCTGGACAATTTATCTGGACAGGTACAGACTATATCGGGGAACCTACACCATGGCATAACCAAAACCATACACCAGTTAAGAGCTCTTACTTTGGTATTGTAGATACAGCAGGTATTCCAAAACATGACTTCTACCTCTACCAAAGCCAATGGGTTTCTGTTAAGAAGAAACCAATGGTTCACCTCCTTCCTCACTGGAACTGGGAGAATAGAGACTTGGCCTCTAAAGTAGAAGATGCAGAAGGTAAGATTCCAGTTCGTGCTTATTCAAACGCTGCTAGCGTAGAGTTGTTCTTGAACGGTCAATCTCTCGGAGTTAAGAAGTTTAACAAAAAACAAACCAGTGATGGCCGTACCTACCAAGAAGGCGCCAATGCTAAGGAACTCTATCTTGAGTGGAAGGTTGCTTACCAACCAGGTACTCTGGAAGCTGTAGCTCGCGATGAAGCTGGAAAAGAAATTGCACGTGATAAGATTACGACTGCAGGCCAACCAGCAGGTGTTCGCCTCGTCAAGGAAGAACACGCAATCGCAGCAGATGGAAAAGACTTGACTTACATCTACTACGAAATCGTAGACAGTGAAGGAAATGTGGTACCAACTGCCAATAATTTGGTTCGTTTCCAATTGCATGGACAAGGTCAACTGGTCGGTGTTGATAATGGGGAACAAGCCAGCCGTGAACGCTACAAGGCGCAACCAGACGGTTCTTGGATCCGCAGAGCCTTTAACGGTAAAGGGGTTGCCATTGTAAAATCAACTGAACAAGCAGGTAAATTCACCCTTACTGCCCACTCTGATCTCTTGAAATCGGACCAAGTCACTGTCTTTACAGGTAAGAAAGAAGGACAAGAAAAGACTGTTTTAGGTACAGAAGTACCAAAAGTACAGACAGTTATCGGAGATGCTCCAGAAATGCCTACCACTGTTCCATTTGTATACAGTGATGGTAGTCGTGCAGAGCGTCCTGTAACCTGGTCTCCAGTAGATGTGAGCAAGCCTGGTATTGTAACGGTCAAAGGCACGGCTGACGGACGAGAAGTAGAAGCTCGTGTAGAAGTGATTGCGCTTAAGTCTGAGTTGCCAGTTGTGAAACGTATTGCTCCAAATACTGACTTGAATTCTGTAGACAAATCTGTTTCCTATGTTTTGACTGATGGAAGTGTTGAAGAGTATGAAGTGGACAAGTGGGAGATTGCTGAAGAAGATAAAGCTAAGTTAGCAATTCCAGGTTCTCGTATTCAAGCGACCGGTCATTTAGAAGGTCAGCCAATTCATGCTACCCTTGTAGTAGAAGAAGGTGAGGCTGCAGCACCTGCAGTACCAACTGTAACGGTTGGTGATGAAGCTGTCACAGGACTTACTAGTCAAAAACCAATGCAGTACCGCACTCTTGCTTATGGAGCTAAGTTACCAAAAGTCGCAGCAAGTGCTGAAAATGCAGCTGTTACAGTTGTGCAGGCAAGCGCAGCAAACGGTATGCGTGCAAGCATCTTTGTTCAATCAAATGATGGTGGCCCTCTTCAAATGTATGCAATTCAATTCCTCGAAGAAGCACCAAAAATTGACCATTTGAGCCTACAAGTGGAGAAAGCTGATGCTCTCAAAGAAGACCAAACAGTGAAATTGTCTGTCCTTGCACACTATCAAGACGGAACACAAGCAGTTCTACCAGCAGATAAGGTGACCTTCTCTACAAGTGGTGAAGGGGAAGTCGCAGTTCGTAAAGGAATGCTTGAGCTGCATAAGCCAGGAACAGTCACTCTCAAAGCAGAATATGAGGGGGCTATAGGTCAAATCGATCTTACAATCCAGGCCAATACTGAGAAGAAGGTTGCGCAATCTATCCGTCCAGTAAATGTAGTCACAGATTTACATCAAGAACCAAGCCTTCCAGCAACAGTAACAGTTGAGTATGACAAAGGTTTCCCTAAAGCCCACAAAGTCACTTGGCAAGCCATTCCAAAAGAAAAACTAGACCACTATCAAACCTTTGAAGTCCTAGGTAAAGTTGAAGGTCTTGACCTTGAAGCGCGTGCTAAAGTATCTGTAGAAGGCATCGTTTCAGTTGAAGAAGTCAGTGTGACAACACCAATCGCAGAAGCACCGCAATTACCAGAAAGTGTTCGTACCTACGATTCAAATGGTCACGTTTCATCAGCTAAGGTTACTTGGGATGCGATTCGTCCAGACCAATACGCCAAGGAAGGTGTCTTTACAGTTAATGGTCGCCTAGAAGGTACGCAATTAACAACTAAACTTCATGTTCGCGTATCTGCTCAAACTGAGAAGGGAGCAAATATTTCTGACCAATGGACCGGTTCAGAATTGCCACTTGCCTTTGCTTCAGACTCAAATCCAAGCGACCCTGTTTCAAACGTCAACGATAAATTGATCTCTTTTAATGACCGACCAGCCAATCGTTGGACAAACTGGAACCGTACTAATCCAGAAGCTTCAGTCGGTGTCCTATTCGGAGATTCAGGTATCTTGAGCAAACGTTCAATTGATAATCTAAGTGTCGGATTCCATGAAGACCATGGAGTTGGTGCACCGAAGTCTTATGTGATCGAGTATTATGTCGGTAAGACGGTTCCAACAGCTCCTAAGAATCCTAGCTTTGTAGCCAATGAAGACCATGTATTTAACGATCCAGCCAACTGGAAACCAGTTACCAATCTAAAAGCACCAGCTCAATTAAAAGCTGGAGAAATGAATCATTTCAGCTTTGATAAAGTTGAGACCTATGCGGTTCGCATTCGTATGGTTCGACTTGATAGCAAGAAAGGAACGTCTATCACAGAAGTACAAATTTTTGCGAAACAAGTTGCGCCAGCCAAACAAGGACAAACAAGAATCCAAGTTGACGGTAAAGACTTAGCAAACTTCAATCCTGATTTGACAGACTACTATCTTGAGTCTGTAGATGGAAAAGTTCCTGCAGTAACAGCAAGTGTTAGCAACAATGGTCTCGCCACCGTCGTTCCAAGCGTTCGTGAAGGTGAGCCAGTTCGTGTTATCGCGAAAGCTGAAAATGGCGACATCTTAGGAGAATACCGTTTACACTTCACTAAGGACAAAGACCTACTCTCTCGTAAACCTCTTGCTGCGGTTAAACAAGCTCGTTTGTGATAAGATGTGTATAGGTCATTTATGTTAGTTCCTTTCAGACAAATGTGGTGTTTATCTGAGCCTAACATAGATGGCTTTTTCTGTCTAGCTTAATTTTACAAATTGGGATAATTAATCAATAAGATTCTTGCTGCTGATTATCGTGTTACTTTTCATTATAGAATCTTAGGGAACTTTCTAAAAAGAAGTCAGAATTCTTATTTATCATTGAAATAATAGCCTTGATTTGTTATGATGGAAATATGAAAAAAAATATGAACCGTGTTTCTCACGATAAAAAGAGAAGGTTATTGCTTTCCTTTGTTGGGATCTTAGGAATCGCTATGATTCTTTTGGGAAGTGCCATTGGCTATAAGGTTCTACAAAAGCAATCTTATGAACAAAAAATTGAAGCGTTAAAAAGCGAAAAGGACCAGCAATTCAACTCAGGTAGTCAGAAGGACCATTTCCGAAAAGGGCAAGCTGAGGTGATTGCCTACTACCCTCTGCAAGGAGAGGAAGTCATTGCGTCTATTAGAGAAAAAATCAACCAGGATATCAAAGAAAAGCTAGAAGATAAAGAGGATTTGGTCTTTTATTATACTGAGCAGCTGGATCCCGTCCTAAAGGGAGTTGTTGCTCGTAATATCAGTAAGCAAGTCTACGATTTGTCTGCATCTAAGGTTGAAGAAAAAGAAAAGACTTCTTTAGGAAAAATTTTCTTGACTGAAGATGGGAAAGATTTTGACCTCAGCAAACTCTTCAAAGATGCAAGTAAGGCTAAGGAACTCTTACTGAGTCAAATCAAATCAACTCTAGAAGATAAGAAACTTGACCAGGCAAAAATTGATCAAGTTATAAAGAGCTTCACAGACCAAGAATTGACATCTTGGAGCTTTGATTATAAGGATAGTCAAATCATCCTTTATCCTGCTAATGCTGGAGAGACTGTTGAGGAAATTGCTTTGCCCATATCCAGTTTCTTTGATGTATTGGAGTCCTCTTATCTATTAGAAAAGGATGCTGAACTTTACCAAGCATACTTTGCTAAGAAAAATAAAAAAGTTGTAGCCTTGACCTTTGACGATGGTCCAAATCCAACTACAACCACGCAGGCTTTGGATACTTTAGCTAAATATGGTGTAAAAGCAACCTTCTTTGTACTTGGTAAAAACATTGCAGGTAATGAAAATCTTCTAAAACGAATGAAATCAGAAGGTCATGTTGTAGGAAACCACAGCTGGAGTCATCCCGTTCTTTCACAACTTTCGCTCGAAGATGCTAAAAAGCAAATCACTGATACAGAAGATTTGTTAACTCAAGTTTTAGGATCAAGCTCTAAACTGATGCGTCCACCTTATGGTGCCATCACTGATGATATTCGAAACGGCCTTGATTTAAGCTTCATCATGTGGGACGTGGATAGTTTGGACTGGAAGAGTAAAAATGAGACAGCCATTTTGACAGAGATTCAACGTCAGGTTCGCAATGGTTCTATCATTCTCATGCATGATATCCATGGTCCTTCAGTTAATTCTCTACCAAGTGTCATTGAGTATTTAAAGGGTGAAGGGTATACATTTGTGACCGTTCCTGAATTGCTCAATTCTCGCTTAAAAGCTCACGAGATCTATTACGATCGTGATCAATAATTGTTAAAATCTAAAGGGGCAAGTGTTCTGATAATCAGGATTTTGTTTCTTTATATTTTCTTCACATAGAAAGGAGAAACGATGAAATCTTATACCCTTAATAATGGAATTTCAATCCCAGTTTTAGGATTTGGGACCTGGAAAGCTGAAAATGGAGAAGTAGCCTACCAAGCTGTTTTAGACGCATTGAAGGCTGGTTACCGCCATATCGATACTGCAGCTATCTATAAAAATGAGGAAAGTGTTGGTCGTGCTATTCGAGATAGCGGTATTCCAAGACAAGAAATCTTTGTAACGACCAAACTCTGGAATACCAATCACAGCTATGATGAAGCTCGCCAAGCATTTGAAGAATCAATGGAAAAACTGGGATTGGATTATCTAGATTTGTACCTTATCCATTGGCCAAATCCAAAACCTTTAAGAGAAAATGACAAATGGAAAACTCGCAATGCTGAAGTCTGGAGAGCGATGGAGGATCTTTACCAAGAAGGCAAAATCCGTGCCATCGGCGTTAGTAACTTCCTCCCCCATCATTTGGATACCTTGCTTGAAACAGCAAGAATCATTCCAGCGGTCAATCAGGTGCGCTTGGCACCAGGAGTTTATCAAGAGGAAGTGGTTGACTACTGTAGAGAGAAAGGAATTCTCTTAGAGGCTTGGGGACCTTTTGGCCAAGGAGAGTTGTTTGAACAGAAAGAAGTCCAAGAAATTGCTGCGAAGCATGGGAAATCAGTGGCTCAAATTGCCTTGGCTTGGAGTTTGGCAGAAAGTTTTTTACCCCTACCTAAGTCAGTGACAGTCTCTCGTATCCAGAGCAATCTCGACTGTTTTGGGATTGAACTCAGCAATGACGAGCGAGAAGTCTTAAAGACAATTTCAGTGACTTCGGGCGCACCTCGTGTGGATGAGATGGATTTTTAGTTTGTAAAATCTATTTATACTGAAATAACAAAGACTAGGAATTTTAAATCCTAGTCTTTTTGTGTATAAAAAATCTAGATTGTTTGTATAATGAAATAATTTCATGGATTGAAATATAGGAACAAATTTAGAAAATATTGGTTTGATGGAGAAAATAACACGAATGATAAAATTCAATAAGTAAAATATATACGTAAATATTACATTTTTGTGACAATTCAGATTTTTATGAAAATTTATGATTATTTGCGTTATAATAGGTATACTTTAAAGAAAAAGGAGATTATTTATGAATAGACGACAACGTTTTTCATTACGGAAATACAAATTTGGTCTTGCTTCAGTCTTACTGGGGACTGCTTTGGTTTTTGGAGCAAGTCAAGTCAGTGCCAATGAGCAGAGTACAGGTGAAAATCAAGCTCAAACTCAGGAAATTAAGACAGAGCTAAAAGACGATAAACACTCAAACTCTTCAACTGACCAAACCAATACTAATGGGATAGCACCAGTAGTTGGAAAGAAACAAGAAGCTGAAACTTCTAAAGAGGATGCTAGTAAACAAGATGCTAGGGTAGAAGCTCCGGTTGATAAAACTGCTGAAGCCCAAGAATCAGGAAAAGATAGCGCAGTTGCAAAAGAAGTAGATCAAGGTGTCGTTCAAAAAGAAACAACAGTCGATACCAGTACAGCGCCTGCTACTGAGAAGTCCTCTACCATAGAGAAAAAAGAGGCTAAAGCAACGACAGCTCCTAAAACTACTGGAGAAACAGCAACTACTGAAAAAGAACAAGAAAAAGCTGAGTCTGCAAAACCCAATAGTCTTTCAAGCAATGATATCATCACAGTACCGAAAACTTGGAAGGCTGGTTACAAGGGGACAGGGACCGTTGTTGCCATTATTGACTCAGGGCTTGATTTGAATCATGAGGTTCTTCGAATTTCAGACCCGTCAAAAGCAAAATTTAAAAACAAGGAAGCCATCGAAGCAGCTAAAAAGGCTGCTGGAATCGACTACGGTAAATGGTATAGTGATAAGGTTGTCTATGCCTATGACTACTTTGACGGAACAGATAAGATCAAAGAAGCAGAAAGAACTTCTCATGGGATGCACGTAACAGGGATTGCTACTGGAAACCCTGATAAAGAAGCACCGAATGGTGAAAAAGTTTATGGTGTTGCCCCAGAAGCGCAAGTCATGTTTATGCGTGTCTTTTCAGATCGCCAAAAGACGACCAGTTCTGCTCTTTATGTAAAAGCGATTGATGACGCAGTTGCCTTAGGAGCAGATGCCATTAATATGAGTTTGGGATCTAGCACTGGTTCTATGGTCGATGCTGGTTCTGATATTGTCGATGCTATCAAACGGGCTCGTGCCAAGGGAGTTTCTGTTCTTATCTCAGCAGGAAATAGCAATACATTCGGAAATGGTTATTCAAAACCACTAGCTGAAAACCCAGACTATGGCTTGGTTGGAAATCCATCCACTGTTGAGGATTCGATTTCAGTTGCTTCTGTCAACAACAAAACATTGACGACAGCAGTTTTTGAAGTCAAAGGTCTAGAGGGAAATGCCGGCCTTCATAACGGAAAATTTGATTATAATCAACCTGAAGCAGATAAGGACTTTGAAAAAGGAAAAGAGTACGAATACGTCGAAGCAGGGTTAGGTCGTGAAGAAGATTTTGCGAAGTTGGATTTAACTGGGAAACTTGCCCTCATTCAGCGTGGAGCCATGAACTTTTCAGAGAAGATCAAAAATGCACGAAAACACGGTGCACTTGGTGCTTTGATCTACAATAATGTAGAAGGTGCAAACATCAATATGTCTATTGATGATGAAGCAAAGAAAATTCCTTCTGTATTTATTTCTAAACAGTATGGTGAAGCCTTAAAATCAGGAAACTACAAGATTGTTTTTAATGGTAAGATGGATAATCGTCCTTCTGATGTAGCCAATCAGCTATCTGACTTTTCAAGTTGGGGAGTGACTACCGATGGACAATTGAAACCGGACGTGACAGCTCCTGGCGGCAATATCTATTCATCCTTTAATGACAATACCTATGGTAGTATCAGCGGAACCAGTATGGCGGCTCCTCACGTTACGGGTGTTGCAGTTCTGGTTAAGGAATACCTTCAAAAACACCATCCAGAATTGACTCCTGAGCAAGTATCAGAGACTGTCAAGGCCTTGATCATGTCAACTGCAAAACCACATGTTAATAAGGACACAGGCACTTATACCTCTCCTCGTCAGCAAGGTTCTGGTATTGTGGACACAGCTGCTGCAGTGTCAACAGACCTCTATGTAACGGGTGAAAATGGTTATCCAAGTGTGACTTTGGGAAATGTTGGAGATCAATTTACTTTCAAGGTCACTGTACACAATATTTCAGATACTGACCGTACTCTCAAGATGGTGGTGAATACCAATACAGACGAAGTTCAAGATGGAAAATTCACCCTTCGACCTCGAAAATTAACAGAGACAGTCTGGCCTGAAGTGACGGTCAAAGCCCACAGCAGTCAAACAGTCACTGTTAAAGTAGATGCTCGAAAATTTGCTGCTGAACTCAGCAAACAAATGCCAAATGGCTATTTCCTTGAAGGGTTTGTTCGCTTTGTAGATCCAGCAGATGATGGAGATATTGTGAGTCTTGCATTTATGGGCTTCCGAGGTGAATTCCAAAATCTCCCCGCTGTCGAAAAACCAATTTACAATCTTGTTCGAGAAGGGAAAAATGGATTTTACACAGAGGTAGACAAGGAAAATCCTGCCGTTAATTACTCTAATGATGCTACCTATCTCGCAACCTTGCAAAATGACCTTCTAGTTTCTAAAGGTCAACGCCAAGGACGCCGAATTACCGTTCTTGGAATCGAACAAAATGCTGAAGGTAAGCATGTTCTTCAGTTGGACGAAAAAGGGAATGTCCGTATTGCTATTTCTCCAAACGATGATGGAAACAAAGACCTAGTTGAATACAAAACGGTTGCTTTGAGAAATCTTGTAAATCTTCGTGCAACAGTTTATGCGGCTACGGATACCAAGCATGAACATCCTATTTGGGAGGGCGATGCAAAGGATCTTCGTAAAAATTATTTTGATGGTGACAGTAGAAATCTGAAGAGTTATATTCTAGATAATACTGCTTGGAGAGGTCAGGATTTTGATGGCAATACCGTTGCAGATGGTTTATATGACTATGTTATTAGTTACACACCAGACGTTCCAGGAGCCAAAGAACAATACACGACCTTCAAAATTCAAATTGATACTCAAAAACCTGTCATCACAAGTGGTTATATTCGCTTTAAAGATGGAAACCAAGAATTCGTAGCTCGCAAACCAAAAGATGTCGGTCAAGGTGGTATCCTTTCAGAAAAAGTCTTCTATATCACACCATTTGACCAGAAAGGGACCATGGTTCTAACTGGGAAAGACCAGTCTGGAACTCGTGCGCTTGAAAACACCCATCTGATTAAGGCAAATGCTGATGGTAGTTATACACTTCCTAAGGATGTTGACAAGGCTAATATTTACTATCTTGTAGAGGATTATGCAGGAAATGTAGACTATATCTCACTTGCTGAACTTGTCCGCGATCAAAATAGTGGTCGAGTGAAAATTGCCTTGAAGGATGCAAAAACAAACCAGGATATTGATACCCTTTACGTCTATCGAATCAAAAATAGCAAGGGGCAATATGTTGATGTTGACAAGACAAAAGCGATTCATTTCTTACAGTTTGGTCATTATACAGCAGAAATTTTCAGTTATGACCGAACAGAATTGAAATTTATCAGTGCCTTATCCCAAGAGTTTGACTTGACGGAAGAAAATAGTTTCCAAACCATTACCTTCCTAGCAAATCTCCTAGAATATGCACCTGTGTCTGTTTCCTTCAATCAAGCAGTTCCAAAGACGACTACTGTGGTTCTGAAAGGAGAAGATGGGACAAGTATCACTCTTCCTGCTGAAAAATACGGTCAATACGCCTTTGGTAAGAAAGTTGCTACAGGTCGTTATGCTGTACAAGTCACCTTGCCAAATGGATATGAACTCCTTGAAGATCTTGTTTCCTTGCTCGTTCAGCCCGGTAGAAATAATACTTTGCGCCTATCTGTTGTGTCTAAGTTGGCCTTGCTTGCCTTGGTAAATCAACAAAAAGAACTGGTAGAAACATCTCGTTACTTTAATAGTAGTGCAGATAAGAGGAGAGCTTATGATCAAGCTTTCCAAGTTGCGCGGTCAGCCTTGTCAAGCAAGTTGAAGCAAGAATTGATTGATGGAGTTCTCGCTAGTCTTGAAGCTGCTGGTAAGGCTTTGGATGGAAAAGATTCGAATGTTGCAGCTTTGAAAGAAGCCATGAAAGCTTACTATGCAACGACTAAAACTGGAAGATATGCTAATGCCAAGGAAAAAGTACGTCGAGCTTATGATCGTGCCTTCCAAGAAATTGCCTTACTAGCTGTAGATCCTAAAGTCAAACAGGATCAAATTGACCAATCTCTCATTGCCCTAGCAACAGCTAAAAGCAAACTAAATGGCAAAGCTACTGACTTCTCTAGTTTAAAGAAACTGGTCAAGGATGAGCGCCTTTTCCAAGAAAAAAATGCGAGATTTATCTACGCAGATAAGAAAGAAAAAGCTGCTTATCTTCTAGCCTTTAAAGAAGCTCAGGAACTCTTGAATGATCCAGGAGCGAGCCAAGAAGATGTTAAAGATGCCATTACAGCATTGAAACATGCCAAGCGAAATCTACATGGCAAAAAACCAAAAGCAAGAAGACATCCTTAAACAGGAGTTTCTGAAGCTTTACTGATAAATGAGTCTGGAACTTTGTTTTCAGACTCATTTTTGGTTTACACTAGCTAGAAAATCTGCTATAATACTAGCTAGGAAAGAAAGTCTTATGGCGTTCTTCAAGCGAGCTTGGGACAGTGGGAGCCAAGTAGAACAAGCTAAGAAACTGGCGCTTTCTGTCGTATTTTTTTAAAAAAAATGAAGTAATAAATTAGGGTGGAACCGCGTTTCTGACGCCCCTAGTCGCAAGGCTTGGGTGTTGAAATTCGGTTCTTTTTGAATTTCGTCTAATGCCTAAGTAGAAAGGAGCATAATGCTTAAAGGATCTTGTTTATGCAAAGCAGTGACCTACACTTTGGATGAGGAATTGTCGGAATTAGTTTTTTGCCACTGCTCATTCTGTCGGAAAGCAACTGCGTCTGCCTATACAGTGAATGCCAAAGTTAGTAGTAAAAACCTAGTATTGCATGGAAAAGAACAGTTGGTTACCTATAGTTCATCTCCAGGAAAACAACGCTATTACTGTCAGAACTGTCATAGTCAAATTTTCACTGCTCAAGAAAATATACCAGAAGTCTGTGCTTTGAAACTAGGTACAATAGACGAATGCGATCAGAATTTACAAACTGTTCCCAAACGTCATATTTTTCAGGACCCAGCTTTTTCTTGGTTGCTTGATGAATAAAGCTAAAAAGATAATATAAATTAAAGGAGTAAACAATGTCTAAGAAATTAACATTTCACTGCGTCAGTGGCAGAGACCTCCTTACAGTCGGATTGCCCCACGCTCAGCACTAGAGTGCTGAGCTAGACGCAGTACTAACTTGTCTTGCCTCGTATAATCGACGAGGCAGACTCGTGTCGCAAGTATTTTATAGAAAAAGGAGTAAATAATGTCTAAAAAATTGACTTTCCAGGAAATCATCCTTACTTTACAACAATTTTGGAATGACCAAGGTTGTATGCTTATGCAGGCTTATGATAATGAAAAAGGTGCAGGGACAATGAGTCCTTACACTTTCCTTCGTGCTATTGGGCCTGAGCCATGGAATGCGGCTTATGTAGAGCCATCACGTCGTCCTGCCGACGGTCGCTACGGGGAAAATCCTAACCGTCTTTACCAACACCACCAATTCCAAGTGGTCATGAAGCCTTCTCCATCAAATATTCAAGAACTTTACCTTGAATCTTTGGAAAAATTGGGAATTAATCCTTTGGAGCACGATATTCGTTTTGTCGAGGACAACTGGGAAAATCCATCAACTGGATCTGCTGGTCTTGGTTGGGAAGTTTGGCTTGATGGGATGGAAATCACTCAGTTTACTTATTTCCAACAAGTCGGTGGATTGGCAACTGGCCCTGTGACTGCGGAAGTTACTTATGGTTTGGAACGCTTGGCTTCTTACATCCAAGAAGTAGACTCTGTTTACGATATTGAGTGGGCTGATGGTGTAAAATATGGAGAAATCTTTATCCAGCCTGAGTACGAGCATTCAAAATATTCATTTGAAATTTCGGACCAAGAAATGTTGCTGGAAAACTTTGATAAGTTTGAAAAAGAAGCTGGTCGCGCCTTGGAAGAAGGTTTGGTTCACCCTGCCTATGACTATGTTCTCAAATGTTCACACACCTTTAACCTACTTGATGCGCGTGGTGCTGTATCCGTAACCGAACGCGCAGGCTATATCGCTCGTATTCGTAACTTGGCCCGTGTCGTAGCTAAAACCTTTGTCGCAGAACGCAAACGCCTAGGCTACCCACTTTTGGATGAAGCAACACGAGCTAAACTCCTAGCAGAAGACGCAGAATAAAGAGAGTGACAAATTACGAAAATGGGCGAACAGAGTGAGCCCTGAGCCAGTTGCCGCAGTGATGAAGGTATCCTTAGTGAAGCTAAGGATACTAGGCAAAATTGGAGACTTTTGGCTCCAATTTTAGCAATGAAACGACGAAGTCGGTTGCTTGCGTGCCAATCACATAAGGCAAACTGGAAAATAAAAAGATACTTTTCGGAGAAAAAATATGATAAAAAACTTATTAGTAGAACTCGGTCTTGAAGAGTTACCAGCCTACGTAGTAACCCCAAGTGAAAAACAACTAGGTGAAAAAATGGCAGCCTTCCTCAAGGAAAACCGCCTGTCCTTTGAAGACATTCAAACCTTCTCAACACCCCGTCGTTTGGCTGTTCGTGTGACTGGTCTTGCAGACAAACAGTCTGATTTGACAGAAGATTTCAAGGGTCCAGCAAAGAAAATTGCTTTGGATAGTGATGGAAACTTCACCAAAGCAGCCCAAGGATTTGTCCGTGGAAAAGGATTGACAGTTGAAGATATCGAATTCCGTGAAATCAAGGGTGAAGAATACGTCTATGTTACCAAGGAAGAAGTGGGTCAAGCAGTTGAAGCCATTGTTCCAGGTGTAGTAGACGTCTTGAAGTCACTGACTTTCCCTGTCAGCATGCACTGGGCTAACAACACCTTTGAATACATCCGCCCTGTACACACTTTGACAGTTCTCTTGGACGAGCAAGAGTTTGACTTGGATTTCCTTGATATCAAGGGCGGTCGTGTAAGCCGCGGTCATCGTTTCTTGGGACAAGAAACTAAGATTCAGTCAGCATTGAGCTATGAAGAAGATCTTCGTAAGCAGTTTGTAATCGCGGATCCTCGTGAACGTGAGCAAATGATTGTTGACCAAATCAAATCAATCGAAGCTGAACATGGTGTAGGTATCGAAATTGATGCGGATTTGCTTAATGAAGTCTTGAACTTGGTTGAATACCCAACTGCCTTCATGGGAAGTTTTGACGCCAAATACCTTGAAGTGCCAGAAGAGGTCTTGGTGACTTCGATGAAGGAACACCAACGCTACTTCGTTGTCCGTGATCAAGACGGTAAACTCTTGCCAAACTTCATTTCAGTCCGTAACGGAAACGCAGAGCATTTGGAAAATGTTATCAAGGGAAATGAAAAAGTCTTGGTTGCCCGCTTGGAAGACGGAGAATTCTTCTGGCGTGAGGACCAAAAATTGGTTATTTCTGACCTTGTTGAAAAATTGAACCATGTGACCTTCCACGAAAAGATTGGTTCTCTTCGTGAACACATGATTCGTACTGGTCAGATTGCCATTCTCTTGGCAGAAAAAGCTGGCTTGTCAGTGGATGAAACAGTTGACCTTGCTCGTGCAGCAGCCATTTACAAGTTTGACTTGTTGACGGGGATGGTTGGTGAGTTTGATGAGCTCCAAGGGATTATGGGTGAGAAATATGCCCTCCTTGCTGGGGAAACTCCAGCAGTTGCGGCTGCTATTCGTGAACACTACATGCCGACAGCTGCTGAAGGAGCTCTTCCAGAGAGTAAGGTGGGAGCCATTCTAGCCATCGCAGACAAATTGGATACGATTTTGAGTTTCTTCTCAGTAGGCTTGATTCCATCAGGTTCTAATGACCCTTATGCCCTTCGTCGTGCGACGCAAGGTGTGGTTCGTATCTTGGATGCTTTTGGTTGGCACATTGCTATGGATGAGTTGATTGATAGCCTTTACAGTTTGAAATTTGACAGCTTGACTTATGAAAATAAAGCAGAGGTCATGGACTTTATCAAGGCTCGTGTTGATAAGATGATGGGTTCTACTCTAAAAGATATCAAGGAAGCAGTTCTTGCAAGTTCAAACTTTGTTGTGGCAGATATGCTAGAAGCAGCAAGTGCTCTTGTCGAAGCAAGCAAGAAAGAAGATTTCAAACCATCTGTCGAATCCCTCTCTCGTGCTTTCAACTTGGCTGAAAAAGCCGAAGGAACTGATACTGTTGATCCTGCTCTCTTTGAGAATGAAGAAGAGAAAGCCTTGGCAGAAGCTGTAGAATCTCTTGTTTTGTCAGGGGCTGCAAGTCAGCAATTAGAACAACTCTTTGCGCTTAGTCCAGTTATTGATGCTTTCTTTGAAAATACTATGGTAATGGCTGAAGATCAGACTGTTCGACAAAATCGTTTGGCTATCTTGTCGCAACTAACCAAGAAAGCAGCTAAACTTGCTCGTTTCAACCAAATTAATACTAAATAAACTCAGTCAAACGAACTGTATCTTATCACAAAGGAGAAGAAATGGATCCGAAAAAAATCGCTCGTATCAACGAGCTTGCTAAAAAGAAAAAAACAGAAGGTCTAACTTCTGCTGAAAAAGTGGAACAAGCTAAGCTTCGTGAGGAATACATCGAAGGCTATCGTCGTTCTGTTCGCCACCACATTGAAGGAATCAAAGTTGTGGACGAGGAAGGAAATGACGTTACACCAGAAAAACTACGCCAAGTACAACGTGAAAAAGGTTTACACGGCCGTAGTTTAGATGATCCTAACTCATAAAACGAAAGGGGTTTGTAGATGATTTACAAGCCTCTTTTCTGTTGCAATTAAAAAGGAGCCAAGTGGCTCCTTTTTGATTTCTT
Source organism: Streptococcus oralis (assembly GCF_015561235.1). Lineage (GTDB taxonomy): Bacteria > Bacillota > Bacilli > Lactobacillales > Streptococcaceae > Streptococcus > Streptococcus oralis_BK. The sequence goes on from NZ_JADMTC010000001.1 coordinate 262,300, forward strand.
AGTTACTTGCACCAGAAGTAGCGTCTGCGCCACCACCGTGGCCTCCAGCGTCACCTGAATCAGAAGCGCCAGAAGTAGCATCAGCATCTCCATGTCCTCCAGCAGCAGGAGCAAATGGTCCGCTACCACCTACCAAACGTTGACCCGTTTCTTTTAGGTACCAGTCAAGCCATGGTTGGAAGTTAAAGACGATTTCATTGATACCAGCGTATGATCCATCAGGATAGTACATTGCTTGGTAGTTGTGAGTGTTGATAACACCTGCAGGAGATCCTGGAACGATTGTACGTACGTATTCTTGGTTTCCGTTGCGAAGTGTTCCGATAACCCACTCTACATTCTTCATACGTGCTGGTGGAAGAGAACCATGCACAGTTGACATACGGCTACCTGATTGAGGTGGTACACGTTTAGCAAACATGGTGTCTGGATCTTGGTGAGCGTTATTGTAGTAGAGGAATTGGTTGTTGTCATCAGCGTATGTCAATTCAAATGGCATAGCTTTCAAGAACATATCGATTTGGTTAACTGTCAGGATACCGTGGTCTAATTTGACATAGGTATCACCAGAAACAGCACCAGTGATTGCTGCAACTTTTTCTACCCATTCTGGATCGTCAGGGTCAACTTCTGTAATGGTTGTAGCAATTGGTTTTCCACAATCCAAGTCTTCTGGTTCGATTGGTTTTGGTTTTTTCAATTTCGAAACGACTCCTACGTATTTAACAAAGTTATCTAAGCAAGTTTCAAGGAATTTAACAGTTCCTTCGTTGGTGATGTTTCCATTGTTATCAAAAGCTTCTTTGGCTTTACCAAGAAGGAATTCGTTACCTGGAAGCGTGTAGGCATTAACACCTGGAGCGTCAAGGATTTTACGAAGGTGAACTTGGGCACGTGATGTTCCTTGGTCATAGTATGATGCACCCACAATCATAACAGGCTTGTTTTCAAATGGATGAACTTCGTATGAAAGCCATTCAAGTACAGATTTGAGTGAAGCTGAGATAGTGTGGTTGTGCTCAGGAGTCGCAATGATGACACCATCAGCACGTGTAATTTTGTTATACAAGAATCGCAATTGGAAGCTTTCGTCCCATTTTTCGTCTTGGTTAAACATTGGAACTTCGTCAATTTCAAGAACTTCTAATTCAAATTTGAATTTGAAATTGCGACGGATAAATTCCAAGAGTTTGCGGTTATATGATTGATCGTAGTTTGATCCTACAAGTCCAACAAATTTCATTCTTTCGGTCTCCTATCTTACAAATTTTCCCAGTCAAATTCTTCTGCATCTTTGCGAAGCAATTCTTGCGCATTGCGCAATTTCTCAGTAATCTTCACAAAGATACGGAAGTCATCAAAGATGGCATCCAATTTCTTGATGACGTCAAGGTCAACCAAGTCACCACTTGGGTTAAATGCTTGAAGAGAGTGTGAGAGCAAGAATTCATCTGGAAGAACATTTGCCTTGATTTCAGGAGCATTCAAGATTTGACGAAGTTGCAATTGGGCACGAGATGAACCAAGTGTACCGTAAGAAGCACCAGTGATCATGATTGGTTTGTTCAAAAGTGGGTAGATACCGTAAGATAGCCAAGCAAGAGCGCTCATCAATACCGCAGTGATAGAGTGGTCGTACTCAGGAGTACCGATAATCACACCATCAGCCTCTTCAATTTTAGCTGCAATCTCAAGAATTTCAGCTGGAAGTTGCTTATCTGCTGGTTTGTTGAAAACAGGGATATCCTTGATTTCAACGAGTTCAATTTCAGCTTTATCAGCAAAGTGTTTTTGCATGTATTGGAGCAATTGGCGGTTTGTAGAACGTTTAGAGTTCGTTCCAACAATGGCAATAAGTTTTAGCATGAGATTTCCTTTCTCTTTTTACATAATACAATTTTGAAGGCCTGAAGAACATGCAAGGCGTCCCTCTTTGTCGATGAGGATGGCTTCAATACCATCTATACTTTCGACTTGCCAGAGGATAGAAGCGCTTCGTTCTCCGAAAAGGCGCGTTGTCCAAATCTCACCATCAACGGATTTATCAGAGATAATCGTTAGGCTAGCGAGATCGGTTTCGACAGGGAATCCTGTCTCACTATCAAAGATATGGTGATAGTCTTTTCCATCTACTGTCAGGTGGCGTTCATAGATACCTGAAGTGACAACGGATTTGTTAGAAGCAGGGATAGTTAGGAGATTATTGCCACGAGGATTTTGCGGATCTTGAATCCCAATCTGCCAGGCTTTCCCTTCTTTGGCTTGGTTATTCCCGATGGTGAGGATATTTCCTCCGAGATTGATCAAGGCAGAGGTGACACCGTGTTCTTTCAAATACTGGGCAACCTTATCTGCACTATAGCCCTTAGCTAAGCAACCTAAATCAAGCTTCATTCCTTTCTTCTCTAAAAAGACAGTAGAGCTAGTCGGATCCAACTTGATAAAATGCGGGTCAACTAGAGATAAGACAGCTTCGATTTCGTCTAACTCTGGAAGCCGTGCATCTGCAAATCCGATTCGCCAGGTTTGAATCAAGGGACCAATACTGATATTTAGATGGCTAGACGGAGCTAGGCTATGCTCCAGTCCAAGAGCAATCAGTTCAAACAGGTCAGGATGAACCTTAACAGGTGCGATTCCAGCCTGGTAGTTGATTTCCATCAGTTCGGATTCTTGACTGTTGGCGTTAAAGCGGTATTCGAGCTCCTTGAGCAAATCAAAGGCTCCTTGAAGTAGGCAATCAGCCTGTTCATCTACTAATGAAATCGTGATCGTTGTTCCCATTAGCCGTTCAGAACGTGAATGAAGAGGCAAGCTACCAGCTCCTTTCTCTTTATAGGAAATCATTCAATATAAGGTCGTCAAAGAAAAATTAAACCCCTTACATTTTCTCTCCATGTATCTAGCATATCATAAAGTCAGCGTTTTCACAAATGAATTTTGACAAAAAGTCAAGAAATATGCTCAAAATTAGCATGAAAACGATAGAAAATAAGGTTTGTTAATATTAACTGTATTTTTTTCTGAAAAAAAGAGAATTCTGAGCAAATGTCTTGTAAACGCTAACAGTAAATGATATACTAGAAAAGTAAATCAAAAATTAAAGGTAGGAATTTTTCTATGAGTAAAATCGTTGTAGTTGGTGCTAACCACGCTGGTACAGCTTGTATTAATACCATGTTGGATAACTTTGGTCATGAGAATGAAATCGTAGTATTTGACCAAAACTCAAATATTTCATTCCTTGGTTGTGGAATGGCGCTTTGGATCGGGGAACAAATTGATGGTCCAGAAGGTCTCTTCTACTCTGATAAAGAAAAATTGGAAGCAAAAGGTGCTAAAATCTACATGAACTCACCTGTTCTTTCAATCGACTATGACAATAAAGTTGTGACTGCAGAAGTTGAAGGTCAAGAGCACAAAGAATCTTATGACAAATTGATCTTTGCGACTGGTTCAACTCCAATCTTGCCTCCAATCGAAGGTGTTGAAATTGTCAAAGGTAACCGCGAATTCAAGACAACTCTTGAAAATGTTCAATTTGTTAAGTTGTACCAAAATGCTGAAGAAGTTATCAATAAACTTGCTGACAAGAGCAAACACCTTGAACGCATCGCTGTTGTTGGTGGAGGTTATATCGGTGTTGAACTTGCTGAAGCTTTTGAGCGTCTTGGCAAAGAAGTTGTCCTTGTTGACATCGTAGATACTGTCTTGAACGGCTACTATGACAAAGACTTCACCCAAATGATGGCGAAGAATTTGGAAGACCACAACATCCGGTTGGCACTTGGTCAAACAGTTAAAGCAATCCAAGGTGACGGTAAAGTTGAACGCTTGGTCACAGACAAAGAAACATTTGATGTAGATATGGTGGTTCTTGCAGTTGGTTTCCGTCCAAACACAGCTCTTGCAGATGGTAAGATTGAACTCTTCCGCAACGGTGCCTTCCTTGTAGACAAGAAACAAGAAACATCTATCCCAGGTGTATATGCTGTTGGTGACTGTGCAACAGTTTATGACAATGCTCGTAAAGATACAAGCTACATCGCTCTTGCATCTAACGCTGTACGTACTGGTATCGTTGGTGCTTACAATGCTTGTGGACATGAATTGGAAGGAATCGGTGTGCAAGGATCAAACGGTATCTCAATCTACGGTCTTCACATGGTTTCAACTGGTTTGACTCTTGAAAAAGCTAAAGCTGCTGGTTACAACGCAACTGAAACAGGCTTTAACGACCTTCAAAAACCAGAATTTATGAAGCATGACAACCATGAAGTTGCCATCAAGATTGTCTTTGATAAAGACAGCCGTGAAATCCTTGGGGCTCAAATGGTATCACGTGATTCAGCTATCAGTATGGGAATCCACATGTTCTCACTTGCTATCCAGGAGCATGTAACAATTGATAAATTGGCCTTGACAGACCTATTCTTCTTGCCACACTTTAACAAACCATACAACTACATTACAATGGCTGCACTTACAGCTGAAAAATAACAATAGCTGAGCTATCTGGCCTTAAATTAAGGTCAGATAGTTTTTTCTTGTTCCTGTCCCCATACAATCTATCTTATTTCATCTTGTTCTTCTCTTAGTTCTAGCTTAAAATAAAACTGTAGCTACTAATACAAATGATGAGGAAAAAGAAATGACTGAAAATCGTTATGAACTAAATAAAAACTTGGCGCAGATGCTTAAGGGCGGTGTTATCATGGATGTGCAGAACCCTGAACAGGCTCGGATTGCGGAAGCTGCTGGTGCGGCAGCTGTCATGGCCTTGGAGAGGATTCCAGCTGATATTCGGGCTGTTGGCGGGGTTTCCCGTATGAGTGATCCAAAGATGATTAAGGAAATCCAAGAAGCGGTTAGCATTCCAGTGATGGCCAAGGTCAGAATCGGACATTTTGTTGAAGCTCAGATTTTAGAGGCTATTGAGATTGACTATATCGATGAGAGTGAAGTGCTGTCTCCAGCAGACGATCGTTTCCATGTGGACAAGAAAGAATTCCAAGTTCCTTTTGTCTGTGGAGCTAAGGATTTGGGTGAAGCCTTGCGTCGTATCGCTGAGGGAGCTTCCATGATTCGGACAAAAGGAGAACCGGGGACAGGAGATATCGTCCAAGCCGTTCGCCATATGCGTATGATGAATCAGGAAATTCGCCGTATTCAAAATCTACGCGAAGATGAACTCTATGTGGCTGCAAAGGACTTGCAAGTTCCTGTTGAATTGGTCCAATACGTTCATGAACATGGAAAATTACCAGTTGTTAACTTTGCAGCTGGAGGTGTGGCAACACCAGCAGATGCTGCGCTGATGATGCAACTGGGGGCAGAAGGCGTTTTTGTTGGGTCAGGTATTTTCAAGTCAGGAGATCCTGTTAAACGGGCGAGTGCCATTGTCAAAGCTGTGACCAACTACCAAAATCCTCAAATTCTGGCTCAAATCTCTGAAGACCTAGGGGAAGCCATGGTGGGTATCAATGAGAATGAAATCCAAATTCTTATGGCAGAGCGAGGAAAATAGATGAAAATCGGAATATTAGCCTTGCAGGGTGCCTTTGCAGAACATGCAAAAGTGCTAGAAAAGTTAGGTGTTGTTAGTGTCGAAATCAGAAATTTAGATGATTTTCAACAACATCAGAGTGACTTGGTGGGTTTGATATTACCTGGCGGTGAGTCTACAACCATGGGCAAGCTCTTGCGCGACCAGAACATGCTGCTTCCCATCCGAGAAGCCATTCTATCTGGATTACCCGTTTTTGGGACCTGTGCGGGCTTGATTTTGCTGGCTAAGGAAATCACTTTTCAGGAAGAAAGTCATCTTGGAACCATGGATATAGTGGTTGAGCGCAATGCTTATGGGCGCCAACTAGGAAGTTTTTATACAGAGGCAGAATGTAAGGGAGTTGGCAAGATTCCCATGACCTTTATCCGTGGACCGATTATCAGCAGTGTTGGAGAGGGTGTAGAAATTCTAGCAACCGTAGACGATCAAATAGTTGCAGCCCAAGAAAAAAATATGCTGGTAACTTCTTTTCATCCAGAATTGACAGATGATGTTGGCTTGCACCAGTATTTTATCAATATGTGTAAAGAAAAAAGTTGAGAAAAGATTCTCAACTTTTTTACATGTAATAAACAATCGCGATATATTGAAGTGCAGATGCTGCTAGGATAAAGAGATGCCAAATCATGTGGAAATAAGGTTTTTTCTTAGCGTAAAATCCAGCTCCAACTGTATAACAGAGTCCACCAGTTACCATGAGACTCCAGAAAATTGGCGTTGTTTGACTGATAATGGCAGGAATGATAGCCAGAACCAACCAGCCCATGATCAAATAAAGAGCAAGGCTGAATTTCTCATTGACCTTTTTAGCAAAGATTTTATAGAGGATGCCAAAGATGGTCGTTCCCCACTGAATGGCAATGATCAGATAGCCAAACCAGTTATTCATCAAAGTCAATACGACCGGTGTATAAGAGCCTGCGATAGCCACGTAAATCATAGAATGGTCGATGATTCGCAAAACGTATTTGTGAGTCGACCCATAGGCCATAGAATGGTAAATGGTTGACGAAAGAAACATGAGAAAGAGACTGATAACAAAGATTGAAACACCAAAAGATGATAAAAATCCGTGTGCTTCATAACTATAGGTGGATGAAATAGGGAGCAAGATGAGCATGATAACGGCACCCACAGCATGGGTCACACTATTAGCAATTTCCTCTCCGAAACTGAGCTTTTTACTGAGTTTTAGACTGGTATTCATTGGATTTCCTCCTCTTCTTTGATAAGGATTAAGTCTAGAGTTTGATGATAGAGTTTAACCGTTTGACAGCTAGTTTGGATAATAGGATTTTCTGGATCGATCCCATGGTTCATGTAGTCCACAAAAGCATCGTAGAGCTGGTCTGAGCTTGCATAAGTGTGTAGAGTATTCAGTGTCTGAGCGATTTCTTGAATCGAAAAGACAGATTTGAGAGTAGTGATAGCAATCAAACGGGCAATCTGTTTGCGTTGGTATTTCTTCTTGTCAGGCTTTATCAGGTAACCATGTTTGACATAGTTATTGACCATAGATGCGGTCAGGCCCTTTTCTTTATCTGGAGAGATAGGGGCACAGACTTGATTGACATAAAGCAAAACCTGATCCAGATAGAGGTCAATGTTTGGAATGTCTTCCCATTTTGGGTAGGAAAAGATAGAATTCATTTCCAACTCCTTTTTATCTAGTTTTGATAACTAGATTATAAAATAATAAAAAACAAAAGTCAAGTTTCAACTGCTTGTAGAAAGCTTTAAATTATGCTATGATGAGAGAAACTAGTAAGAAAAGAGGAGAAAAGATGGAGATTCGATTAGCTTTTCCAAACGAAGTAGATGCGATTATGCAGGTGATGGAGGATGCCAAAAAATGCTTAGCCAAGTCAGGTAGTGACCAGTGGCAAAATGGTTATCCAAATGTTGACATCATTATTGATGATATTATCTCAGGTCAAGCCTATGTGGCCTTGGAAGAGGGAGAACTGTTAGCCTATGCTGCTGTGACCAAGAGCCCAGAGGAAGCCTATGAAGCGATTTATGAAGGGAATTGGCAAGGGAGAGAGTCAGAATATCTGGTCTTTCACCGTATCGCCGTGGCAACAGATGTCCAAGGGCAGGGAGTTGCTCAGACTTTCCTAGAAGGCTTGATTGAAGGTTTTGATTACCTAGATTTTCGTTCAGATACGCATGCAGAAAACAAGGCCATGCAGCATATCTTTGAAAAGCTGGGTTTCCAACAGGTCGGTAAGGTTCCAGTTGATGGAGAACGTTTGGCCTATCAGAAATTAAAATAATGACGCAGAAAAAGTACGCAAAAATGCTCTACTTGTCGCCAATCGGGACCTTATCCTTAGTTGCTGACGAGCAATATCTGTATGGAATTTGGGTGCAGGACCAAACTCATTTTGAGAGGGGATTAGGGGATGAAACGATAGAAGAAGTTGTTAGCCATCCTGTATTGGAGCAAGTTATTTCCTATTTAGATACCTATTTCGAAGGCAGTGTTCAGGATCTATCTGACTTACCTTTGGCTGCTATTGGAACGGATTTTGAAAAGCGAGTCTGGACCTACTTACAGAGTATTCCTTATGGTCAAACAGTAACTTACGGACAAATAGCGCAAGACCTGCAAGTGGCTTCTGCCCAAGCGATTGGCGGAGCAGTGGGGCGTAATCCTTGGTCCATACTCGTACCCTGTCATCGTGTGCTGGGATCAGGCAATCGTCTGACAGGCTATGCATCGGGAGTCGAAAAGAAAGCCTGGCTATTGCAACATGAAGGTGCAGCATTTCAAGAAAATAAAAAATAGAAAGAAAAGAAGATGTTAGAATTTATCGAATACCCAAAATGTTCAACTTGTAAGAAAGCAAAAAATGAATTGGATCAACTTGGACTGGAATACCAAGATATCCACATCGTAGAAGAAACACCAAGTGAAGACGTGATTTTGAAATGGTTGGAAACTTCCGGTTTTGAAGTGAAACAATTTTTCAATACTAGCGGGATTAAATACCGCGAACTGGGCCTAAAAGATAAGGTGGGAAGTTTGTCAAAACAAGAAGCAGCCAAGCTTCTAGCGAGTGATGGCATGTTATTGAAACGTCCAATTTTGGTGGAAAATGGTGCTGTTAAGCAAATTGGCTATAGAAAATCCTACGGGGAACTGGGCTTGAAATAGTTTTTATCTATCTTCTTGATAGGTAAATTATATAGCCTTTCTGGTTTAAAGTGTGATAAACTAGAAGGTAGACAAAGTCTGCTTTACCCGTAGCAAATAATTTGCTTGCGAGCAGAAGTATGGTAGAATGAATCATTATCAGGAGAGGATGTTTTTATGACTGTTACAACACTTTTAGCATCAGATTGGTACCAGAGCTTGATGCAGCTGATTCCAGACGGTAAGCTCTTTAGCTTGCGTTCAGTTTTTGATGGGATTCCAAGAATTGTCCAACAACTTCCCACAACTATCATGTTGACGCTTAGTGGTGCGATTTTTGGTTTGGTGCTGGCCTTGGTTTTTGCCATTGTTAAAATCAATCGTGTTAAGATTTTATATCCCTTGCAGGCCTTTTTTGTCAGCTTTTTAAAAGGGACGCCGATTTTGGTTCAGCTTATGTTGACCTACTACGGGATTCCACTTGCTCTAAAAGCCCTTAATCAACAATGGGGAACCAGCTTCAATATCAATGCTATTCCAGCAGCAACCTTCGCGATTGTAGCTTTTGCCTTTAATGAGGCGGCTTATGCCAGCGAAACCATTCGTGCAGCCATCCTTTCTGTCAATCCTGGTGAGATTGAAGCGGCACGCAGTCTGGGGATGACCCGTGCGCAAGTTTATCGTCGTGTCATTATTCCTAATGCAGCGGTGGTAGCGACTCCAACCTTGATTAATTCCCTCATCGGCTTGACCAAGGGAACTTCTCTAGCCTTTAGCGCAGGTGTTGTGGAGGTCTTTGCCCAAGCTCAGATTTTGGGTGGAGCTGATTATCGCTATTTTGAACGTTTCATCTCCGTAGCCCTTGTTTACTGGGTAGTCAATATCGGAATCGAAAGCCTCGGTCGCTTTATCGAGAAGAAAATGGCCATTTCAGCGCCGGATGCAATAACTACAGATGTGAAAGGAGATCTTCGTTAATGATTAAGATTTCGAATTTAAGCAAATCCTTTTCAGGTCAGACTGTCTTAGATCATCTGAACTTGGATATCCAAAAGGGAGAAGTAGTAGCCTTGATTGGTTCATCTGGAGCAGGGAAATCAACTTTCTTGCGTAGCCTTAACTATCTTGAGACACCTGATAGTGGTTCCATCCAGATTGACAATTTTAAAGTTGATTTTTCTCAGATTAGCCAAGAAGAAATCCTAACCCTTCGTCGCAAGTTGTCTATGGTTTTCCAACAGTTTAATTTGTTTGAACGCCGAACTGCTCTTGACAATGTTAAGGAAGGTTTGGTTGTTGTCAAGAAATTATCGGATGAGGAAGCAACAAAAATCGCCAAGGAAGAGTTGGCTAAAGTTGGTCTTTCTGACCGTGAAAACCATTACCCTCGCCACTTATCAGGTGGACAAAAGCAACGGGTTGCCCTCGCGCGTGCGCTTGCTATGAAACCAGATGTCTTGCTCTTGGACGAGCCCACTTCAGCCCTTGACCCGGAGTTGGTCGGTGAAGTAGAAAAGTCTATTGCAGATGCTGCCAAGTCAGGTCAGACCATGATTTTGGTCAGTCATGATATGTCTTTTGTAACCCAAGTGGCAGACAAGGTTTTATTCCTAGATAAAGGGAAAATCATCGAGTCTGGCACACCGGATGAAATCATCAATCATCCAAAAGAAGAACGGACAAAAGAATTCTTCGCTAGTTACAAACGGACTTATATTTGATATAATAGAAAAAGGAAAACTCAGTTAGTTGGACTAGCTGAGTTTACTCTTTAAAAAAGATAGAAACGAGAGAGATCATGCTGCTGCAACTGTTTTCTTTATATTTCGAGAGTTTGATCTTAACGACCATCCTTGTCGTGATTTTTCTGGGGATTTGGATTGGATTGAGAGCCATGTCTGGTGTGGACAAGACAGCCAAGGCTCGTCAAGCTCATCTCTATGATATGATTATGATTGGAGTTTTGGTCGTTCCGGTGTTATCCTTTGCCGTCATGAGTTTGCTCTTGGTTTTCAAGGCATAATCCTTGCGTGACTAGCAAGAATAAGTTAGAATAAAGATAGTTACAACAAGAAAGAAGGAATCGAAATGTACGATACGATTATTATCGGTGCTGGACCTGCGGGAATGACCGCTGCCTTATATGCTGCTCGAAGCAATCTGAAAGTAGGCTTGATTGAAGGTGGTCTGCCAGGCGGGCAAATGAATAACACATCTGATATCGAAAACTATCCAGGTTATGCCAATATCAGTGGACCTGAATTGGCTGAAAAGATGTTTGAACCACTTGAAAACCTTGGAGTAGAGCATCTTTATGGCTATGTTGAAAATATTGAAGACAAGGGTGACTATAAGAAGGTAATCACTGATGATCAAGTTTACGAAACCCGTACTGTCATCGTGGCAACTGGGTCAAAACACCGTCTTTTGGGAGTTCCCGGAGAAGAAGAACTGAACAGTCGTGGTGTTTCTTACTGTGCAGTCTGTGATGGAGCTTTCTTCCGTGACCAAGACTTGCTCGTAGTCGGTGGTGGAGATTCAGCGGTAGAAGAAGCCCTCTTCTTGACTCGCTTTGCCAAGACTGTTACCATTGTTCACCGTCGCGACCAACTTCGTGCCCAAAAGGTGTTGCAAGACCGTGCCTTTGCTAATGAGAAAGTCAACTTTATCTGGGACTCTGTCGTCAAGGAAATCAAAGGTGAAAACCGAGTAGAATCTGTCGTATTTGAAAATGTAAAAACAGGTCAAATAACAGAGCAAGCCTTTGGTGGTGTCTTTATCTATGTTGGTTTGGATCCCGTTAGCGATTTTGTCAAAGATTTGAATATTCAAGATCAGGCTGGCTGGATTGTGACAGATAACCACATGAAAACTGCCGTTGACGGTATCTTTGCGGTTGGAGATGTTCGCCAGAAAGACCTTCGCCAAGTAACAACAGCAGTTGGAGATGGGGCTATCGCTGGTCAAGAAGCTTACAAATTTATTACAGAACATAGTTAATACACTTCGAAAATCTCTTCAAACCACGTCAGCTTCGCCTTGCCGTAGGTATGGGTACTGACTTCGTCAGTTCTATCCACAACCTCAAAGCAGTGCTTTGAGCTGTCTTAAGCTAGCTTCCTAGTTTGCTCTTTGATTTTCATTGAGTATAATCATAAAAAAGTTTCCAATCAGATGACTGGAAACTTTTTTTTATAGTCTATTTCGGAAAACTTCGTACATGAGAATGGCTGCAGCAACACTGGCATTGAGGCTTTGAACATGTCCATTCATGGGAATGGTAATCATCTCATCAACCTGTTTTTTGATGTTGCTAGAGATGCCTTTTCCTTCATTTCCGATGATGAGGGCGATTTTTCCTTTTGTATTCCACTTGTGGCAAGGAGTACCGTTCATATCCGTTCCAAAGGTCCAGAAGCCTTCATCCTTGAGTTTGTCTAGAGTTTGACTGAGGTTGGTCACTCGCGCAATCGGTACATGCTCAATAGCACCTGTGGCCGTTTTGGCAACGACAGGAGTCACTCCGACAGCACGGTGCTTGGGAATGATGACACCTGAAACATTGGTCGCATCAGCAGTCCTTAAGATAGAACCTAAGTTGTGAGGGTCAGTTAGACCATCCAGAATCAACAGAAGTGGATTTTCTTCTTGGCGTGTTTTTGCAAGGATGTGATCCAGCTCGCTATAGGCAAATTCGGAAACTCGTAGAACAAAACCTTGGTGAACAGCGCCTTCGGTCATCTCAGACAGGGATTTTTTTGAAGTCCAAGAGATGGAGACCTTTTTCTCAGCAGCCAGTTCCTTGACTTTCTCAACATTCTTACCTCGGAGATCATCTTGGAGGTAGAGTTTGTTTCCTGTATTTGCAAGGAGGGCTTCGGTAACGGCATGGACGCCATAGACAATATCATTTGTTTTCATGCCTCTATTATAACACAAAACCCCGTCTTGCAACGGGATTTTCTTTATTCGAGGATGAGGAGTCCATCTTTGATAGCAAATGGGTCTTTCTCATTGATACGATCGTAGAACATGATTCCGTTGATGTGGTCAATTTCATGTTGGACAACGATAGAGTTGTATCCTTTAAGCTTGATGCGGTGTTTTTCTCCGTCCTTGTCAAAGTAATCAACAGTGACGCGGGCATGACGAACAACATAGCCTGGAACTACACGGTCGACAGATAGGCACCCTTCTCCTTCACCGAGGGCGGCGTCCTGAACAGAGTGGGATACGATTTTTGGATTGTACATAACAGCTTGCAGGTCGTAGGCTTCCTGAGGAGTTTCACCTTCTTCCACAATATTTGGCACTAAAACAGCGATAATGCGTTTTGAGATATCTAACTGAGGAGCGGCCAATCCAACCCCACCGCGGAGTCCCATCTTTTCAGCCATAACAGGATCCTGAGAATTTTTGAGGAATTGCATCATCTTTTCTCCAAGGATGATTTCCTGGTCAGACAGTGGGAAAGTGACCTCCTCAGCAACCGCGCGTAAAGTTGGGTTCCCCTCACGGATAATATCGTTCATATTAATTAAATGAGCAGCTTTTGTAATACGTTCTATAGCAGACATTTTCTCTCCTTTCATTACCTCTACATGATAACACAAAATAGGCGAGAAAGAAAGTCACAGAAGTTCCTAAAAAATAATATAATAAACGGTATTCCTCTTTTGTCTGTGGTATAATAAAAGAAAAGACTTGCAGTAAAAGCAAGGGGGGAATAAAGATGGAAAAGCGACAAGATAGATGGTCTCATGGTCCTATTTTTGGATTGTTGAAGAGTAGTATTGGTTTCTTTAGGAATTATAAATCTTGGACAAATGCCCAGTTTATTACGGTGCTGTTGCTTGCAGTTTCCTTGTCTATGGGGCTGAACTTGTTGACCCAAGCAGTACAAGGGAACAAGGGAACAAGTCCGAGTGGTCAAACAGTTGATTCTGCTCAGACGTCTAGTCAGTCTAAGGAAAATCAGTCTGCCGAAACGACAGCTCGTATCATGGCAAATGGTGACCTTCTCTACCATATTCCTATCTACCGAACAGCTCTGAAAGAAGATGGAACCTATGATTTCCATGAAAATTTTGAGTATGTAAAACCCTGGCTCAAACAAGCGGATTTAGTGCTTGGTGACTTTGAAGGAACGGTGAACAAGGACCACTACTTGGCAGGCTATCCTCTCTTTAATGCACCAGGGGAAGTCATGGATGCGATCAAGGATGCAGGCTACCAAGTTCTAGACTTGGCTCATAATCACATCTTGGATTCTCAAATTGAGGGAGTGGTTTCGACAGCAGAAGCTATTGAAAAGGCAGGGATGACACCCATAGGAGTCTACACACATGAATCCCGTGACCAAGCTCCACTAGTTATCAAGGAAGTCAATGGTATCAAGGTAGCTCTCCTAGCCTATTCTTACGGTTTTAATGGCATTGAGCAGTATATCTCTCAAGAGGATTATAATCGCTATCTTTCTGACCTGAATGAAGATAAGATGAAGGCGGAAATCGAACGAGCTGAGCAAGAGGCGGATATTACTGTCATCATGCCTCAGATGGGAATTGAGTACCAGCTAGAACCGACGGAAGAACAGAAAACACTGTACCATAAGATGATTGACTGGGGAGCTGATATTATCTTTGGAGGGCATCCTCATGTCGTTGAACCTGCTGAAACCGTTGAAAAAGATGGTGACAAAAAATTGATCATCTACTCCATGGGGAATTTCCTCTCAAACCAGCGCATTGAAACCATGCAAGACGAGGAAAATGCCAAGTGGACGGAGCGAGGAGTTCTCATGGATGTGACCATTAAGAAAAAAGATGGCAAGACAAGGATTGAAACTGCTAAAGCGCATCCAACTTGGGTTAATCGAACTCCAAAAGGTACTTACTCTCCAGAAGGCTATCCGCTCTTCCTCTATCAGACCTATATCCTAGAGGACTTCATCGAGGGAGGCAGTCATCGTGATCAGTTGGACGAGGCGACCAAGGAACGAATTGACACGGCCTATAAAGAAATGAATGAACATGTAGGGTTGAAGTGGTAGGTGCTCACCCTAAAGGAGATAGGATGACGATTAAATTAATTGCAACAGACATGGATGGAACCTTGCTAGACCCGAGAGGTCAGCTGGATCTGCCCCGCTTGGAAAAGATTTTAGATCAGCTGGATCAAAGGGATATCCGTTTTGTCATTGCGACGGGGAATGAAGTTCATCGTATGAGACAATTGCTTAAACATTTGGCGAGTAGAGTTGTCCTAGTCGTTGCCAATGGGGCGCGTATTTTTGAAAATAATAAACTGATTCAAGCACAGATCTGGGATAATGCTATGGTTGACAAGGCTCTCCTTCATTTTAAAGGGAGGGAGTGTCGAGATCAATTTGTTGTCACTAGTATGAACGGGAGTTTTGTCAAGGAAGGAACTGTTTTTACAGAACTGGAAAAATTTATGACTCCAGAGATGATTGAAAAACTTTACCAAAGGACTAATTTTGTGGATGAGCTAAACTCAGACCTCTTTGGAGGAGTCTTAAAGATGAGTATGGTTGTTGGTGAAGAACGCTCTAGTTCTGTTTTGCAGGAAATCAATGACCTCTTTGATGGTCGTGTAAGAGCTGTTTCTAGCGGTTATGGCTGTATCGATATCCTACAGGCTGGTGTTCACAAGGCTTGGGGATTGGAAGAATTACTCAAGCGCTGGAATTTAAAATCGGAACAAATCATGGCTTTTGGTGATAGCGAAAATGATGTCGAGATGTTGGAGATGGCTGGTATTGCCTATGCGATGGAAAATGCAGATGATGAGGCCAAGGCAGTTGCGACTGCCCTAGCACCAGCTAACAGCCAGGCTGGTGTTTATCAAGTTCTAGAAAATTGGTTAGAGAAAGAGGGATAAGGTGGCAGTACAGTTATTAGAAAATTGGCTCCTAAAAGAGCAGGAGAAGATTCAAACCAAGTATCGTGAATTGAATCAAGTTTCTGTTCTAGAACCAGATGTAATTTTTATCGGCGATTCGATTGTAGAATACTACCCATTGCAAGAGTTGTTTGGGACTGCAAAGACGATTGTTAATCGAGGCATCCGAGGTTACCAGACGGGGCTTCTACTAGACAATCTTGATGCCCATCTTTATGGTGATGCTGTCGATCAAATTGTTCTCTTGATTGGGACAAACGATATCGGGAAAGATATTCCCATGAATGAAGCCTTGGATAATCTTGAGCGTGTGATCCAATCGATTGCCCGAGATTATCCGCTGTCACAAATAAAGCTTCTTTCGATTCTGCCGGTCAATGAAGGAGAAGAATACAAGCGGACAGTATACATTCGTACCAATGAAAAGATCAATGAATGGAATCAGGCCTATGAGGCTCTAGCATCCGCCTATATGCAGGTAGATTTTGTACCTGTTTATGATAGTTTGATAGATTCAGAAGGACAACTCAAAAAAGACTATACAACAGATGGCCTCCATCTAAGTGTAGCCGGTTATCAAGCCTTATCGGAAGCCTTAAAAGGGGTTCTTTTCTAAAGAGGTGGCTTGATTTTGCATTTTTCATGAAGATAGGTTATAATGGTTCTATCGTCTTTTGGGGTCGTTACGGATTCGACAGGCATTATGAGGCATATTTTGCAACCCGTGTGGCGACGTAAACGCTCAGTTAAATATAACTGCAAAAAATAACACTTCTTACGCTTTAGCTGCCTAAAAACCAGCAGGCGTGACCTGATTTGAATTGCTCGTGTTCAATGACAGGTCTTATGATTAGCGAGATACGATCAAGCCTTGTCTAGTGGTTTGATAAGAGATTAATAGACTCGCAGTTCCTAGGCTTGAGTTATGTGTCGAGGGACTGTTAAAACAATACATAACCTATGGTTGTAGACAAATATGTTGGCAGGTGTTTGGACGTGGGTTCGACTCCCACCGGCTCCATTATTCTTTCACCAACCTTGGAAAAACGTTGTTAAATCAACGTTTTTTGTTTTTGCCTTTGGTATTCCTTGGTATTCTTTTTTTAAAAAGGGATACAAAAAAAGATACAACATTGTTGTATCTAAAAAATAATTTTGCTTTTCTACGGAAGACATGGGATTCGAACCCACGCACGCTGTTACACGCCTACCGCGTTTCCAACACGGCCTCTTAAGCCTCTTGAGTAATCTTCCAATACTTACTCAAATAGTCTACCATAAAGCCACTTATCTTGCAATAAAAATTTTGGAAATAAGAAAAATGATAGAATTTGAAAGAAAATGATAAAAAATGCTTGACTTTGATAGAAATTGTGCTAGAATGAATAGTGTAAACGATAACAGGAGGTGATTCGGTGTTAAAAACTGAGCGGAAGCAACTGATTTTAGAGGAGTTAAATCAACATCATGTAGTTTCCCTAGAAAAATTGGTTAATCTATTAGAAACATCAGAATCAACGGTACGAAGAGATTTGGATGAGTTGGAGGCGGAAAACAAGCTTCGCCGTGTGCATGGTGGAGCAGAATTACCCCACTCCTTGCAGGAAGAAGAAACCATCCAAGAAAAATCTGTCAAAAACCTTCAAGAGAAGAAGCTACTGGCTCAGAAAGCAGCCTCTCTTATTAAGGAGAAAGATGTTATCTTTATCGATGCTGGCACAACAACAGCCTTTTTGATTAAGGAATTGGTCAATAAGAATATCACCGTTGTGACCAACTCCATTCATCATGCGGTTCAGTTGGTTGAGAAGCAGATTCCAACGGTCATGGTTGGAGGTAGTGTCAAGATGACGACAGATGCATGTATCGGCGGTGTTACTCTTAACCAAATCAATCAATTGCACTTTGACCGTGCCTTTATCGGAATGAATGGTGTTGACGATGGTTATTATACAACTCCCGATATGGAGGAGGGAGCTGTTAAGCGTGCTATTTTAGAGAATGCCAAACAGACCTACGTCTTAGTGGATTCATCAAAAATTGGGCAAACTTGCTTTGCCAAGGTAGCACCACTCAAACGAGCTATTGTTATCACAAGTCAAGGGCATGAGCTCTTGCAGGCTATTAAGGGGAAAACGGAGGTAATAGAAGTATGATTTATACAGTCACACTCAATCCATCCATTGACTATATCGTTCGCTTAGACAAAGTAGAAGTAGGTAGTGTCAATCGAATGGACAGTGATGATAAGTTTGCTGGTGGGAAAGGAATCAATGTCAGTCGTGTTTTGAAACGCTTGGGTATTCCAAATACAGCGACTGGTTTTATTGGAGGATTTACTGGTAAATTTATCACAGATACTTTGGAAGAAGAAGAAATCGAGACTCGTTTTGTCCAAGTGGCAGAAGATACTCGTATCAATGTTAAAATCAAAGCAGACCAAGAAACAGAAATCAACGGAACGGGTCCTAGTGTTGAACCAGCTCAATTAGAAGAATTGAAAGCTGTTTTATCTAGTCTGACAGCAGATGATACGGTTGTGTTTGCAGGTTCAAGTGCTAAGAATCTAGGTAATGTTATCTACAAAGATTTGATTGCCTTGACACGCCAGACTGGTGCGCAAGTGGTTTGTGACTTTGAAGGACAGACCTTGATTGATAGTTTGGACTATCAGCCACTTTTGGTTAAGCCAAATAATCACGAACTGGGAGCTATCTTTGGAGTTAAACTAGATAGTTTAGATGAAATTGAGAAATACGCGCGAGAGTTACTGGCTAAAGGTGCTCAAAATGTGATCATCTCCATGGCTGGGGACGGTGCACTTCTTGTCACATCTGAGGGAGCTTACTTCGCAAAACCTATCAAGGGAACAGTCAAAAATTCAGTGGGAGCTGGCGACTCAATGGTTGCTGGGTTTACAGGTGAATTTGTCAAATCAAAAGATGCAGTAGAAGCCTTCAAATGGGGAGTGGCTTGTGGGACAGCAACTACTTTCTCTGATGACTTGGCAACTGCAACATTTATAAAAGAAACTTATGAAAAAGTTGAGGTAGAAAAACGATGAAAATTCAAGACCTATTGAGAAAAGATGTCATGTTGCTGGATTTGCAGGCAACTGAAAAAACAGCTGTCATCGAAGAGATGATTAAAAGTTTGGTAGATCACGGTTACGTGACGGATTTTGAAACCTTTAAAGAAGGAATCTTAGCGCGTGAAGCTCTAACTTCCACTGGTTTGGGTGATGGAATCGCTATGCCTCACAGCAAGAACTCTGCAGTTAAAGAAGCTACGGTTCTCTTTGCTAAGTCAAACAAGGGTGTTGACTACGAAAGCTTAGATGGGCAACCAACAGATCTCTTCTTCATGATTGCAGCTCCAGAAGGTGCCAATGATACTCACTTGGCAGCCTTGGCAGAATTGTCTCAATACTTGATGAAAGACGGATTTGCTGACAAACTTCGTCAAGTAACATCTGCAGATCAAGTTATCGAACTCTTTAACCAAGCTTCAGAAAAAGCTGAGGAGCCTGTTCAAGTACCTGCTAATGACTCTGACGACTTTATCGTAGCTGTTACAGCTTGTACGACAGGTATTGCCCACACATACATGGCTCAAGAAGCCCTTCAAAAAGTGGCTGCTGAAATGGGGGTTGGCATCAAGGTTGAAACCAACGGTGCTAGCGGTGTAGGTAACCAACTAACTGCAGAAGATATCCGTAAGGCTAAAGCTGTTATCATCGCTGCTGACAAGGCTGTAGAGATGGATCGCTTTGATGGAAAACCTTTGGTTAACCGTCCAGTTGCAGACGGTATCCGTAAGACAGAAGAGCTGATCAACTTGGCTCTTTCAGGAGATGCTGAAGTTTATCGTGCTGCTAATGGAGCAAAAGCTGCAACAGCATCTAATGAAAAACAAAGTATCGGTGGAGCTTTCTACAAACACTTGATGAGTGGTGTATCTCAAATGTTACCATTCGTTATCGGTGGTGGTATCATGATTGCCCTCGCCTTCTTAATCGACGGAGCTTTTGGTGTGCCACAAGATAGTCTTGGCAACCTCGGATCCTACCATGAACTAGCTTCTATGTTCATGAAAATCGGTGGGGCTGCCTTTGGCTTGATGCTTCCAGTTTTTGCAGGATACGTAGCCTACTCTATCGCTGAAAAACCAGGTTTGGTAGCTGGTTTTGTGGCTGGTGCTATTGCCAAAGAAGGTTTTGCCTTTGGTAAAATTCCTTATGCCGCAGGTGGTGAAGCAACTTCAACCCTTGCAGGTGTCTCATCTGGTTTCCTAGGCGCCCTTGTTGGTGGATTTATCGCAGGTGCTTTAGTTCTTGCCATCAAGAAATACGTAAAAGTTCCTCGTTCACTTGAAGGTGCTAAATCAATCCTTCTCTTGCCACTTCTTGGAACAATCTTGACTGGATTTGTTATGTTAGCTGTCAACATCCCAATGGCAGAAATCAACACTGCTATGAATAACTTCCTAGGCGGTCTTGGGGGAGGTTCAGCTGTCCTTCTTGGTATCGTTCTTGGGGGCATGATGGCTGTTGATATGGGTGGGCCAGTTAATAAAGCGGCTTATGTCTTTGGTACAGGTACGCTTGCAGCGACTGTTTCTTCAGGTGGTTCTGTAGCTATGGCAGCAGTTATGGCTGGAGGAATGGTTCCACCACTTGCTATCTTTGTCGCAACCCTTCTTTTCAAAGATAAATTTACCAAAGAAGAACGCAACTCTGGTTTAACAAACATAATCATGGGCTTGTCATTCATCACTGAAGGAGCGATCCCATTTGGTGCAGCAGACCCAGCTCGTGCGATTCCAAGCTTCATCCTTGGTTCTGCAGTAGCAGGAGGACTCGTTGGTCTTGCAGGAATCAAACTCATGGCACCACACGGAGGAATCTTCGTCATCGCCCTTACTTCAAATGCCCTTCTCTACCTTGCCTTTGTTTTGGTTGGCGCAATTGTAAGTGGTGTGGTTTATGGTTACCTACGCAAACCACAAGCATAAAAAGGATTAGAATAGAAAGATTGTTACCATTTGGTGCAATCTTTTTCTCTATTCGAAATGGCTGTGAAATATGGTATAATAAAAGAATGGCAAACAAGAATACTACGAAAACAAGACGGAGACCGTCTAAAGCAGAACTTGAAAGAAAACAGGCTATCCAGAGGATGTTGATTTCCTTAGGGATTGCCTTATTGTTGATTATTGCAGCCCTTAAACTCGGTGCAGCAGGTGTCACTCTTTACAATCTCATTCGACTGGTGGTCGGAAGTTTGGCCTATGTGGCCATAGGTGGTCTCCTTATCTATCTTTTTCTTTTTAAATGGATACGCAAGCAAGAGGGACTTCTGTCAGGATTTCTTTGTATCTTCGCTGGCTTGCTCTTGATTTTTGAGGCCTACTTGGTATGGAAATTTGGCTTGGAGCAGTCAGTCCTAAAAGGGACCCTGTCTCAAGTTATGACGGACCTGACTGGTATGCGAGTGACTAGCTTCGCTGGTGGAGGCTTGCTTGGTGTCGGACTTTATATTCCCATAGCCTTTCTTTTCTCCAATATCGGATCATACTTTATTGGAGTTCTCTTGATTCTAGTTGGGGCACTCTTGGTTAGTCCCTGGTCTATTTACGATGTTGCAGCCTTTATTGGAGCTCAGTTCAGATCCTTCATGGAAAAGCAGGAACAGAGAAAACAAGAACGCTTCATCAAGAGAGAAGAAGAGAAGGCTCGTCAAGAAGCTGAAGAAGCAGCCAGAATTCAGAGAGAGCAAGAAGAACAGGATGCACTACCGCTTCCTCCTGTAGATCCTGAAACTGGAGAAATCTTACCAGAAGTTCCAGACTATGATCTTCCGCCAATTCCTGAAAAAGAATGGAATGAACCGGAGATTATCCTTCCTCAGGCTGACGTTGAAGTTCCAGATGAGAAAGAAGATTTTGAGGATGAAGAGGTGCAGGTTGATTTTTCTGCTAAGGAAGCCCTCGAATACAAGCTACCAAGCTTGCAACTCTTTGCGCCAGATAAACCCAAAGATCAGTCCAAGGAAAAGAAGATTGTTCGAGAAAATATCAAAATCTTAGAAGAAACCTTTGCCAGCTTTGGTATTAAGGTAACGGTTGAACGGGCTGAAATCGGCCCATCAGTAACCAAGTATGAAGTCAAGCCAGCAGTCGGTGTACGGGTTAACCGCATTTCCAATCTGGCAGACGACTTAGCGCTGGCTCTAGCAGCCAAGGATGTTCGGATTGAGGCTCCGATCCCTGGTAAATCCCTAGTCGGAATCGAAGTACCCAACTCTGAGATTGCAACCGTCTCCTTCCGTGAACTCTGGGAACAGTCTCAAACTAAGCCAGAAAATCTCCTCGAAATTCCTCTAGGGAAGGCGGTCAATGGAACTGCTCGCACCTTTGACCTTTCCAAGATGCCCCACCTACTTGTTGCAGGTTCGACGGGATCAGGGAAGTCAGTCGCAGTTAACGGTATTATCGCTAGCATTCTCATGAAAGCAAGACCCGACCAGGTCAAGTTTATGATGGTGGATCCTAAGATGGTTGAGTTGTCGGTTTACAATGACATTCCTCACCTTTTGATTCCAGTTGTGACCAATCCACGCAAGGCCAGCAAGGCTCTGCAAAAGGTTGTGGATGAGATGGAAAATCGTTACGAACTCTTCGCTAGGGTTGGTGTGCGAAATATCGCTGGTTACAATGCCAAGGTCGAGGAATTCAATGCCCAGTCTGAGTACAAACAAGTAGCGCTTCCTTTGATTGTTGTCATTGTGGATGAGTTGGCTGACCTCATGATGGTGGCTAGCAAGGAAGTAGAAGATGCCATCATTCGTCTCGGACAGAAGGCGCGTGCCGCAGGGATTCACATGATTCTCGCAACGCAACGTCCATCAGTAGATGTTATCTCTGGTCTTATCAAGGCCAATGTCCCCTCTCGTGTGGCTTTTGCAGTTTCATCAGGTACAGATTCACGAACCATCTTGGATGAAAATGGAGCAGAAAAATTGCTTGGTAGAGGAGACATGCTCTTTAAACCAATCGATGAAAATCACCCAGTCCGTCTACAAGGATCCTTCATCTCAGATGACGATGTCGAACGCATTGTAAACTTCATCAAGGCTCAGGCGGATGCGGACTACGATGAGAGTTTTGATCCAGGTGAGGTTTCTGAAAATGAAGGAGAATTTTCAGATGGTGAAGCTGGCGGCGATCCGCTTTTTGAAGAAGCCAAGGCTTTGGTTATCGAAACCCAGAAAGCCAGTGCTTCGATGATTCAGCGTCGTTTGTCGGTTGGATTTAACCGTGCGACCCGCCTTATGGAAGAACTCGAAATGGCGGGTGTTATCGGTCCAGCTGAAGGAACCAAACCACGAAAAGTATTGCAACAATAAAAAATAGCTTCTTTCCAAAGCTGGAAGGAAGCTATTTTAGTAGTTATTGATTGCTTTTGTTTTCGGAACTAGTCGTTTTGGACGAGTTTCCACTATCAGTTGTTTCTTTTGTTGAGGAAGGTGTAGAAGAATCCTGAGTTGTTGTTTTTTTCTCTTCTTTTTGCTCTTCCTTTTTATTGGATTGAGGAGTTTCTTCCTGCGAGGTATTTTCTTTAGTGGAAGTGTTGTCCTTGTTAGGAGTAGTATTCTCCTGAGGGGCTTCTTTTTGAATTTCTTTGACAACAGTTGTTTGAGTTGTCGTCGGTTCTTTTTTGTTGTTTTTGTTATTATCCATGGCGTTCATGATAGTGATAGTAGCGGTGATTAGGCCAAGGATACTACCGATGGTAGCAATCGTTTTTTGAAAGACAGTAAATCCCTTTTTGATGTGTTCTGTTTTTGGTTTTGAAGTTCTACGATAGTTAGACATGATACTCTCCTTTAATTATGATTTATTATACCTCATTTCTTTAAAAAAATCTTAAAAAAAGAGAAACCTCCCTTTCTTGTCGCAGGTCTCTTTTCGTGATACAATAGAAGGAGTGATTTTAGAAAGCGTGAGAA
The DNA here is from genome assembly GCF_015561235.1 of Streptococcus oralis. Lineage (GTDB taxonomy): Bacteria > Bacillota > Bacilli > Lactobacillales > Streptococcaceae > Streptococcus > Streptococcus oralis_BK. The sequence goes on from NZ_JADMTC010000001.1 coordinate 285,941, forward strand.
AACATGATCTACTTTGATAATTCGGCGACAACCAAGCCTTATCCTGAAGCACTTGAAACTTACATGCAGGTCGCTTCAAAAATTGTAGGAAATCCGTCTAGTCTCCATCGTTTGGGAGATCAGGCAACACGAATTTTAGATGCTTCCCGGCAGCAAATTGCAGATTTGATTGGGAAGAAGAGTGATGAAATCTTCTTTACCTCTGGTGGAACAGAAGGTGATAACTGGGTCATCAAGGGTGTGGCCTTTGAAAAAGCCCAGTTTGGCAAGCACATCATCGTATCAGCTATTGAGCATCCAGCAGTCAAGGAGTCAGCCCTATGGCTGAAAAGTCAAGGTTTTGAGGTGGATATTGTCCCAGTTGATGAGAAAGGATTTGTAGATGTTGAAGCATTAGCAGATTTGATACGTCCTGATACGACTCTCGTCTCCATCATGGCAGTTAACAACGAAATTGGCTCTATCCAGCCTATTGAGGCTATTTCGAAACTGTTAGTAGATAAGCCGACCATTTCCTTCCATGTTGATGCGGTTCAGGCACTTGCTAAGATTCCGACTGAAAAATACTTGACGGATCGAGTGGATTTTGCGACCTTCTCAAGTCATAAGTTTCATGGTGTCAGAGGTGTTGGATTTATCTATATCAAGTCTGGTAAGAGGATCATGCCTCTTTTAACAGGTGGCGGTCAAGAGGGAGACTATCGTTCGACAACTGAAAATGTGGCAGGGATCGCAGCAACAGCCAAGGCCCTCCGTTTGTCTATGGAAAAATTAGCTATCTTTGCTAGTAAGACTGGGCAGATGAAGGCGCTCATTCGCCAAGCCCTTCTGAACTATCCAGACATTTTCGTCTTTTCAGATAAGGAAGACTTTGCCCCTCATATCCTGACTTTTGGGATTAAGGGTGTTCGTGGTGAAGTCATTGTTCACGCCTTTGAAGACTATGACATTTTCATTTCTACAACCTCTGCTTGTTCATCCAAGGCAGGAAGACCTGCAGGTACCTTGATTGCCATGGGAGTGGACAAGGATAAGGCCCAGTCAGCTGTGCGTCTAAGCCTAGACTTGGAAAATGACATGAGTCAGGTCGAGCAGTTTTTGACCAAGCTAAAATTAATTTACAATCAAACTAGAAAAGTAAGATAGGAGCATTTATGCAGTATTCAGAAATTATGATTCGCTATGGAGAATTGTCAACCAAGCACAAAAATCGTATGCGTTTCATCAATAAACTTCGTAATAATATTTCGGACGTTTTGTCCATCTATCCTCAAGTTAAGGTAACCGCAGATCGCGACCGTGCCCACGCTTACCTCAATGGAGCTGATTATACAGCAGTAGCAGAATCTCTCAAACAAGTCTTTGGGATCCAAAACTTTTCTCCCGTTTATAAGGTTGAAAAGTCTGTGGAAGTTCTGAAGTCTGCTGTCCAAGAGATTATGAAAGAAATCTACAAGGAAGGGATGACCTTTAAAATCACTAGCAAGCGTAGCGACCACAACTTCGAATTGGACAGTCGTGAACTCAATCAAACTCTTGGTGGAGCTGTTTTCGAGGCTATTCCAAACGTGCAAGCTCAGATGAAAAATCCAGATATTAATCTTCAAGTTGAGATTCGTGAAGAGGCTGCCTATATTTCCTATGAAACCTTTCGTGGAGCAGGAGGATTACCTGTGGGAAGTTCTGGTAAAGGCATGCTCATGTTGTCAGGGGGGATTGATTCACCTGTTGCTGGTTATCTAGCTCTTAAACGAGGGGTAGATATTGAGGCCGTTCACTTTGCCAGCCCGCCATATACTAGTCCTGGTGCCCTCAAGAAAGCCCAAGATTTGACCCGTAAATTAACCAAGTTTGGAGGAAATATCCAGTTTATCGAGGTGCCTTTCACTGAGATTCAAGAGGAAATCAAGGCTAAAGCGCCAGAAGCCTACCTCATGACCTTGACCCGTCGTTTTATGATGCGCATTACCGACCGTATTCGTGAGGTAAGAAATGGTTTAGTTATCATTAATGGGGAAAGTCTTGGTCAAGTAGCTAGCCAAACTTTGGAAAGCATGCAGACTATCAACGCTGTGACTAGCACTCCAATCATTCGTCCCGTGGTTACGATGGACAAGTTGGAAATCATTGACATTGCGCAGGAAATCGATACCTTTGAAATTTCAATCCAGCCTTTTGAAGACTGCTGTACGATTTTTGCACCTGACCGTCCTAAGACCAATCCTAAGATAGAGAATGCAGAGCAGTATGAAAAACGCCTGGATGTTGAAGGCTTGGTTGAGCGAGCAGTGGCAGGGATTATGATTACTAAGATCACACCTCAAGCTGAAAAAGATGCTGTCGATGAGTTAATTGACAATCTGCTCTAATCAGAAAATCCAGAAGAATTTAGAAAAATAAATGAAAAAGTTAGTTATTTATCCTTAAAATGGACAATTACTGACTTTTTTTCTATTTTTGTGGTATAATAAGATAAATTTTTGAATATAGAGAGTTTTCTGACAATGAATCATTCCTACTTTTACTTAAAAATGAAAGAACACAAACTCAAGGTTCCTTATACAGGAAAAGAGCGTCGTGTGCGTGTGCTCCTGCCAAAGGACTACGAGAAAGACACAGACCGTTTTTATCCTGTAGTTTACTTTCATGACGGGCAAAATGTCTTTTACAGCAAGGAGTCTTATATCGGACACTCTTGGAAAATTATTCCAGCCATTAAGCGAAATCCTGACATCAGTCGCATGATTGTCGTTGCTATTGATAATGATGGTATGGGGAGGATGAATGAGTATGCGGCTTGGAAGTTTCAAGAATCTCCTATCCCAGGTCAACAGTTTGGCGGTAAGGGGGTGGAGTATGCCGAGTTTGTCATGGAGGTGGTCAAGCCTTTTATCGATGAAACCTATCGTACCAAAGCTGATCGCCAGCATACGGCTATGATTGGTTCGTCACTAGGAGGCAATATTACCCAGTTTATCGGACTAGAGTACCAAGACCGAATTGGTTGTCTAGGTGTCTTCTCATCTGCTAACTGGCTTCACCAAGAAGCCTTTAACCGCTATATCGAGCGCAAGAAATTGACGCCTGAACAGCGCATTTTCATCTATGTAGGAACAGAAGAAGCAGATGATACGGACAAGACCCTGATGGCTGGCAATATTAAACAAGCCTATATCGACTCGTCGCTTCGTTATTACCGTGATTTGATTGCAGGTGGAGTAGGCTTGGATAATCTTGTCTTGAAAGTTCAGTCTGGTGCCATCCATAGTGAAATACCTTGGTCGGAAAATTTGCCAGACTGTCTCCGATTTTTTGCAGAGAAATGGTAAGTTAAGAAAGGAGAAAGCCAATGCATATTGAAAACCTCAGCCACTGGAGTGGCAATCTCAACCGTGAAATGTACCTCAATCGTTATGGACATGCTGGGATTCCAGTTGTGGTTTTTGCTTCATCTGGTGGCAGTCATAATGAATACTATGATTTTGGCATGATAGATGCCTGTGCTTCCTTTATCGAGGAAGGGCGCGTCCAGTTCTTTACTCTCTCCAGCGTAGACAGTGAGAGCTGGCTGGCTACTTGGAAAAATGCTCATGACCAGGCGGAGATGCACCGCGCCTACGAACGCTATGTAATTGAGGAAGCCATTCCTTTTATCAAGCATAAGACAGGTTGGTTTGATGGTATGATGACGACAGGTTGCTCGATGGGGGCCTACCATGCACTTAATTTCTTCCTCCAGCATCCAGATGTCTTTACCAAGGTGATCGCTCTTAGTGGAGTTTATGATGCCCGCTTTTTTGTCGGTGATTATTATAATGACGATGCCATTTATCAAAACTCGCCAGTAGATTATATTTGGAATCAGAATGACGGCTGGTTTATCAATCGATACCGTCAGGCAGAGATTGTCGTCTGTACGGGTCTCGGTGCTTGGGAACAAGACGGTCTGCCATCCTTCTACAAGCTCAAAGAAGCCTTTGACCAGAAACAAATTCCAGCCTGGTTTGCTGAATGGGGGCACGATGTCGCCCACGACTGGGAATGGTGGCGCAAACAAATGCCCTATTTTCTTGGACACCTGTATCTATAAAAGGAGTTGCCTATGAATTACCTTGTTATTTCTCCCTACTATCCGCAAAACTTTCAACAGTTTACCATCGGGCTAGCTAATAAAGGCATCACCGTTTTGGGAATTGGTCAGGAGCCTTACGAACAACTAGATGAACCTTTGCGCAATAGCCTAACCGAGTATTTCCGTGTAGATAATCTTGAGAATATAGACGAAGTCAAACGTGCAGTAGCTTTTCTTTTCTACAAGCATGGCCCAATCGACCGCATCGAGTCCCACAATGAATACTGGCTTGAGCTGGATGCAGCCCTTCGTGAGCAATTCAATGTCTTTGGTGCCAAACCAGAGGATCTCAAAAAGACCAAATATAAGTCTGAAATGAAGAAACTTTTCAAAAAAGCAGGTGTCCCTGTTGTACCTGGCGCTGTTATCCAGACGGAAGCAGATGTGGCCCAAGCAGTTGAAACGATTGGCCTACCAATGATTGCCAAACCTGACAATGGAGTGGGAGCGGCAGCCACCTTTAAGTTGGAAAGTCAGGAAGATGTGGACCGGTTCAAAGAAGAATGGGACCATTTAACCGTTTATTTCTTTGAGAAATTTGTCACTTCTAGCGAAATCTGTACCTTTGACGGGCTTGTGGACAAGGATGGCAACATCGTCTTTTCAACGACTTTTGATTATGCCCATACACCACTTGATCTCATGATTTATAAGATGGACAATTCTTACTATGTGCTCAAGGATATGGATCCAAAACTGCGCAAGTATGGTGAGGCCATAGTCAAGGAATTTGGAATGAGAGAACGCTTTTTCCATATCGAGTTCTTCCGTGAGGGAGACGATTATATCGCTATTGAGTACAATAACCGTCCTGCAGGTGGCTTTACCATTGATGTTTATAACTTCGCTCACTCCTTGGATCTCTACCGAGGTTATGCGGCGATTGTTGTAGGTGAAGAATTCCCAGCATCAGAGTTTGAACCACAATACTGTTTAGCTACATCACGTCGTGCCAATGCAAATTATGTCTATTCAGAAGAAGACTTGCTTGCTAAATACAGTCAGCAATTCAAGGTCAAAAAAATCATGCCAGCAGCTTTTGCAGAGCTACAAGGGGATTACCTTTATATGCTAACCACTTCAAGTCGTCAAGAGATGGAGCAGATGATTGCGGACTTTGGTCAGCGTCAAGAGTAACGAAAAGGATGAAAGGAGTTTGACTTCTTTTGTCCTTTTCTTAAAGATAAGTTAAATGAAGCGTTTTCCATAGATTCTTTTAGAAAATCTGTTGCTAAAAGGTCTAAAAATTGATAGAATAAGGATTGTCTAAAAAAATTGAAGGAGAATCTATCAAATGGATTTTACATGGGCTATTAAATATGCCACTGAATTCTTGGGAACTGCTATTTTGGTCATTCTTGGTAATGGTGCAGTTGCTAACGTTGAACTTAAAGGTACGAAAGGTCACCAAAGTGGCTGGCTCGTTATCGCGGTTGGTTACGGTATGGGGGTTATGATCCCAGCCTTGATGTTCGGTAATGTATCTGGTAACCACATCAACCCAGCCTTCACACTTGGACTTGCTGTGAGCGGACTTTTCCCTTGGGAACAAGTGCCATATTATATCCTTGCGCAACTTTTAGGAGCGATTTTTGGTCAAGCTATGGTTGTGGCAACTCACCGTCCTTACTACTTGAAAACAGAGAATTCTAATAACATTTTGGGTACTTTCTCAACGATTTCAAGTGTTGATCACGGTACAAAAGAATCACGTTTCGCAGCAAGTGTAAATGGTTTTATCAATGAGTTTGTCGGCTCGTTTATTCTGTTCTTTGCGGCCCTAGGAATGACTAAAAACTTTTTTGGTGCAGAAGTAATGCAATACATGAAGCAAATGGCAACGCAGGCTAATCAAACAGTTGACTTTTCTGAATTAGCTATCAAAGCTCAAATAGCACCACACACAACAGCAGGTCTTTCAGTAGCTCATTTAGGACTTGGTTTCCTAGTAATGGCCTTGGTAACTTCACTCGGTGGACCTACTGGACCTGCTTTGAACCCAGCTCGTGACTTTGGACCACGTCTCCTTCACGCTGTTCTTCCAAAATCGGTTCTTGGTCAACACAAGGGTGATTCAAAATGGTGGTATGCTTGGGTTCCGGTTGTAGCTCCAATTGCAGCGGGTATTGCAGCAGTAGCAGTATTCAAACTACTTTACCTATAAGAAACGAAACTGGGGAAACCCAGTTTTTTGTTATAAAATTTCTAAATAAATCAGATATGTCTTGTAAAATATTCGAAAATCCTTTAAAATAAAAGAGTTGGAGGAATTTATGAGTGTGAATGAGATTGTTCGGATCATTCCGACTTTGAAAGTTAATAACCGAAAATTAAATGAAAAATTTTACATTGAAACCCTAGGGATGAAACCCTTGTTAGAAGAGTCGGCCTTTCTTTCCTTGGGAGACCAGACAGGTACTGAGAGGTTGATTCTAGAAGAAGCTCCGAGCATGCGAACACGCAGAGTTGAAGGGCTTAAGAAACTCGCTAGACTCGTGGTGAAGGTTGATAATCCTTCTGAAATCGAGGACCTTCTTTCACAGATGAAGTCCCTTCCTCGCCTATTTAAAGGAAGCTGTGGTTATGCTTTTGAGATTGTTTCTCCTGAACAGGATGTGATCCTTGTTCATGCGGAAAATCATATTGAAGACTTAGTTCCGCTAGATACGATTCCTGAATTTTATTCAAATACAGGTATAAAATACTTGAGCCAATTTGAGGTTTCTATGGAGTTGCGTTTGCCTGAGGGGACAGAGAGCTTACTTGATTCTGAAGGAGTAGCGCAAGTAATCACTTTTACTAAAGGGCAAGGACTAGATTTGGCTGTTGAAAACAATGTCACTTGGGACTTGACGATGTTGAAATTTTTAGTAAGAAATTTTGATCTAACCAGTCTTCGTCAGAAATTTGAAAAGACAGGCTACTTTGTCCCTAAGTCTGAAAAATTCTTCCTGGGTAAAGATACCAATAACATTGAATTGTGGTTTGAAGAAGCATGAAGTTGGAAAAAATTCTAAGAAAAATAGAAAATCAAATCGAGGCAGGGATTTATCCCGGGGCCTCTTTTGCGTATTATAAGGATGGTGAATGGAAAGAGTCTTATCTAGGATTGAGTGATCCAGAACGGGGCTTGAAAACAGAGAGCGGTTTGGTTTATGATCTGGCTAGTGTGAGTAAAGTCGTGGGAGTAGGGACGGTTCTCATCTTCTTGTGGAAGCAGGGCAAATTCGATATTGATCGACCGGTAACGGATTTTTTACCGGAGTGTGATTATCCAGATATTACCATACGACAACTTCTGACTCATGCAACAGACTTAGACCCCTTTATTCCAAATCGGGATCTCTTGACTGCCCCTGAATTAAAAGAAGCCATGTTTCACCTCAACAGACGAAGTCAGCCTGCTTTCTTATACTCAGATGTTCACTTTTTACTCTTGGGCTTTGTTTTGGAAAAAATCTTTAACCAAGATTTAGATCAGATTATAGAAGAACAAGTTTTGAAACCATGGGGGATGACGGGAACCAAGTTTGGTCCCGTTGAGGCTGCTGTACCAACAGTGATAGGAGTGGGGGCCGGAAAGGTTCACGATCCCAAAGCCCGTCTATTAGGGAAGCACGCTGGAAGTGCTGGTTTGTTTTCGACTGTTAAGGATTTACAGATCTTTCTGGAACATTACTTGAAAGATGATTTTGCTGCAGATTTGAGCCGAAATTTTTCTCCTTTAGATGATAAGGAGCGTTCGCTAGCTTGGAATCTGGAAGGAGCTTGGCTCGACCATACGGGTTATACAGGTACCTTTATTATGTGGAATCGGGAGAAGCAGGAAGTTGCCATCTTTCTGTCCAATCGAACGTATGAAAAGGATGAGCGTGCCCAGTGGATAGTCGATCGAAATCAAGTGATGGAAATGATTCGTCAAGAAGAGTAGGGGGCAGCATGTCAAAAACCGTAAAAGGTACTTTATATACAGTAGTGGCAGGGATTGCTTGGGGCTTGTCTGGAACCAGTGGCCAATACCTGATGACACACGGGATTTCCGCTCTAGTCTTGACCAATTTGCGACTTATCATTGCAGGCTTGGCACTGGTAGCCTTATCCTATATGACTGCAAAGGATAAACTCTATGCTTTTTTTAAAGACAGAAAAAACCTTTTATCTCTGCTGTTGTTTGCCTTGTTTGGACTTTTCTTAAACCAGTTTGCCTATCTTTCTGCCATTCAGGAAACCAATGCTGGCACGGCGACAGTTCTCCAGTATGTATGCCCCGTTGGGATCTTGGTTTATACTTGTATCAAGGACAAGGTGGCGCCTACTCTGGCTGAGCTTATTTCGGTTGGATTAGCCATAGGAGGAACTTTTTTGATCGCGACACATGGGGAGCTTGACCAGTTGTCGGTCACACCCCTAGGCCTTTTCTGGGGTCTCTTTTCTGCCTTGACCTATGCCCTCTATATTATCCTTCCCATCGCTTTGATTAAGAAGTGGGGGAGTATCTTGGTGATTGGTGTGGGGATGGTTATTTCTGGTGTGGTGGCTCTTCCCTTTACAGGAGTCTTACAGGCCAGCATACCGACTAGCTTAGATTTTCTCTTTGCATTTGTTGGGATTATCATCATCGGAACGGTTTTTGCCTATACAGCTTTCCTAAAAGGAGCTAGTCTGATAGGCCCTGTTAAGTCTAGTTTATTAGCTTCCATAGAGCCAATTTCAGCCGTTTTCTTTGCCTTTCTGATTATGAAGGAACAGTTTTATGCGATTGATTTTGTCGGTATGGCTATGATTTTACTAGTCGTGACCATTATTTCTTTGAAAGATTTACTGCTGGAAATAAAGAGTAAGTAATAAAAAAATCCACTCAATCGAGTGGATTTTGTGTGTATAGATGATTATTCTTTATTTTCGTGTGGCAAAATCAAGTTTAAGATAATTCCTGTCATGGCTGATAGAGCAGTACCTGAAAGTGTAACTGGGCCGAGTTTGAGGATGGCTCCACCAAGTCCAAGTACCAACATGGCACTAGCGATGATGAGGTTACGCATTTGGCTGAAGTCAACGCGCTCTTTAATCAAAACTTTTAGCCCGTTACTGGCGATAACTCCGTAGAGAAGGATGGACATGCCACCAAGCACAGCACTTGGGATTGTTGAGATCAAGGCAGTGAATTTACCAAGGAAGCTAAGTGCAATGGCGATGAAGGCCGCGTTACGGATAACAGAGACAGAAGCGATACGAGTCATCCCGATAACCCCTGTATTTTCGCCGTAGGTCGTATTAGCTGGTCCACCGAGGAAGGCTGATACAGATGTCGCGATACCGTCACCGAGAAGAGTACGGTGAAGTCCTGGTTCTTTCAGGAATTGACGGCCACAGATTTGGCTCAAAACTGTGTGGTCTCCGATGTGTTCTGAAATTGTTACGATAGCGATAGGCAAGATGGCGATTGTTTCAGGACCGAAGTATAAGTTGTACTCTTTAAAGGCTCCACCTGTACTAAATGGCAAGTAGAAACCAGGAATTTCAAACCAGTTGGCTTGAAGGACTGGGGTAAAGTCAACCAAACCAAGAAGCATTGCGAAAATGTACCCACCAATGATGGCGAAGAGGAAAGGAATGATACGAAGGAAACCTTTACCTTTTGTATTTATAAAGGCGGCAATCAAGAACGTCACGACAGCTACAAGAGCATTTTTCCAGTTTCCATCTGCTACAAGTCCAGCATTCGTTACAGCAGAACCAGCAAGACCAAGACCGATAACGATAATCATAGGTCCGATAATGATTGGGGGCAAGAGTTTGTCAATCCATTTCGTACCTGCAAAACGAACACTTGTCGCTACAAGAACATAGACTAAACCAGTCAGGATAACCCCAGTTTGAGCGGCAGATACATCGCCTCCCATTTCTTTCATGGCTAAAGACATAGCTGTGATAAAGGCGAATGAAGAACCTAGATAAACTGGAACCTTAAAGCCAGTAGAAATCATGTAGATAAGTGTTCCAATACCGGAAGCAAAGAGAGCAACCGACACGGGCATTCCCAAAATTAAGGGAACGAGAATGGTTGCACCAAACATGGCAAACACGTGCTGGAAGCTTAGAAGAATACCTTTACCAGCAGAAGGACGTTGATCAACGTCTAGTAACAAGTCAACAGTTGATTCCTGTTTCATAAAAACCTCACTTTTGGGCACCAAAAAAGAGCCCATTATTTTGCAGCAATAGGCCCTCAGAGTAAGACTTTTTAAAAAATAGCTATCTTTTAAAAATTTATATAAATCTGCGCCTTCGTCACCTCACAGGATGACATTAAAAACCTTTGCTTAGGATAGTATAGCAGAAAAAATTCGTTTTGTAAACGAATTTTTCCCGAGCCTGGAAATGGGAGAGCGAGGTCCGTTTTGTAAACGAATTTTTCCCGAGCCCAGAAATAATAAAGCGAGGCTGATTTTGTAAATCATTTTTTTACTAAAAAAATTAAAGTGGGCGTTTGTTTGGCATGCCTGCCTTTCTTGGGTACTTGTTAGGTGTTTCTTTTTTCTTTTCGACGACTGTTATGTAGCGCGGATCTCCATTTGGCAGGGCATAGTTGAGGTTGTCCTCTACCTTGCTAAAGAGGAGGTTGAGAGCGTTCTTGGCTTCTAACAATTCCTCAGGAGCATTGCTGGCCTTGAGTGCCAATAGTTTTCCGCTGACTTTAAGATAGGGAATGGTCAATTCAGACAAGATCTGCATACGGGCAACCGCACGAGCCGTCACCACATCAAACTGGGCACGGAAGTTCTTGTCTTGAGCAAAGTCTTCTGCTCGTCCATGGTAGAAGTGAACACCATCCAAATCCAACTCTTGAGCCAAAAGCTGAAGGAAGTTGATGCGCTTATTGAGCGAATCAATGATGGTCACATCTAACTGAGGATAGAGGATTTTCATGGGTAGACTAGGAAATCCTGCCCCAGCCCCGATATCAAGAAGTTTGATAGTTTCATTTGAAATCAAGCCTTGCAGAATAGGTGCAATCGAATCATAAAAATGTTTGAGATAAACTTCTTCTTTGTCTGTAATAGCGGTCAGGTTAATCTTTTCATTCCACTCGACCAAGAGTTCAAAATATCGTTCAAATTGGTTCTTTTGCTGGTCCGAAAGTGGAAGATTTTGCTCAGCTAGTAGGCTGTAAAATGTTTCTGGTTTCATAGTACTCTCCTTCTCTAGTATCATCTTATTTTACCATATTCGTTAAAATTTTGATATACTGGTAGTAATCTAAAAGCAGAAAGGAATAAGATTATGACTTGGATTATTCTTGGAGTTTTGGCTCTGATTGTTATTTTTGTGATTGTTAGCTATAACGGTTTGGTTAAAAATCGTATGCAGACCAAGGAGGCTTGGAGCCAGATCGATGTTCAGTTGAAGCGTCGTAATGATCTCCTCCCAAACTTGATTGAAACAGTCAAAGGCTATGCCAAATATGAAGGTTCTACCTTGGAAAAAGTAACAGAACTTCGTAGACAAGTAGCTGCAGCAACTTCACCAGCAGAAGCTATGAAGGCCAGTGATGCCCTTACCCGCCAGATTTCTGGTATCTTTGCAGTAGCAGAGAATTACCCAGACTTGAAAGCTAGTGCTAACTTTATCAAATTGCAAGAAGAGTTGACCAATACAGAAAATAAAATTTCTTACTCTCGCCAACTCTACAACAGTGTTGTCAGCAACTACAATGTAAAACTTGAAAGCTTCCCAAGTAATATCATCGCAGGACTATTTGGCTTTAAAGCTGCAGACTTCCTTCAAACACCTGAAGAGGAAAAGGCAGTTCCTAAAGTTGACTTTAGCGGTTTAGGTGACTAAGATGTTGTTTGATCAAATTGCGAGCAATAAACGAAAAACGTGGATTTTGTTGCTGGTTTTCTTCCTACTCTTGGCCTTGGTTGGTTATGCGGTTGGCTATCTCTTCATGCGCTCAGGTCTTGGGGGCATGATCATAGCCCTAATCATCGGTTTTGTCTATGCTTTGACCATGATCTTTCAATCAACAGAGATTGTCATGTCTATGAATGGGGCGCGTGAGGTTGATGAGCAAACGGCACCAGACCTCTACCATGTAGTGGAAGATATGGCCATGGTCGCTCAGATCCCTATGCCACGTGTTTTCATCATTGAGGATTCTTCTTTAAATGCCTTTGCGACAGGTTCCAACCCGCAGAATGCAGCAGTCGCAGCTACTTCGGGTCTCCTAGCCATCATGAATCGTGAGGAGCTAGAAGCGGTAATGGGGCATGAAGTCAGTCATATCCGGAACTACGATATCCGCATTTCGACCATTGCTGTTGCTCTTGCCAGTGCTATTACCCTGCTATCTAGTATGGCTGGTCGGATGATGTGGTGGGGTGGTGCTGGTCGCAGACGGAGCGATAATGATCGTGATGGAAATGGTTTGGAGATTATCATGCTTGTTATCTCTCTCTTAGCCATTGTTCTAGCACCTCTTGCAGCAACCTTGGTGCAATTAGCCATTTCCCGTCAGAGGGAATTTCTAGCAGACGCATCCAGTGTGGAGCTGACTCGCAATCCTCAAGGGATGATCAATGCACTGCGCAAGTTAGACAATAGCGAGCCAATGCATCACCACGTCGATGATGCCAGCAGCGCTCTGTATATCAATGATCCTAAGAAAGGTGGGGGACTTCAAAAACTCTTTTATACCCACCCACCTATCTCAGAACGAATCGAACGCTTGAAACAGATGTAAAAAAATGGCTCTTTGTCAACTGTAGTGGGTTGAAGAAAAGCTAGAATAAGCTCCATAATATCCATAGGGGATTTACCCACTACAAATATTATAGAGCAGAAAAATATTTGAAGCAGGTGGATAGAAGAAATCACTTGCTTTTTTCTCGTCTTTTGATCATGATGGACATTTTGAGGATAGTATAGTTGATGAGGGTTTTGATGTAGATAAGATCGTTCAGACACAGATGATGATTGAGGCAGTGCGAGATGCACTATCAAAATTAAATGATCAAGAAAGAGAAATCATTGATAGACTTTATTTCAATGATGAGACTATTCGTTCGGTGGCTGAAACGAAAAAAATATCTCATCCAGCTCTCATAAAGAGAAGAAATAAGATATTGGACAAGTTAAGAGGATTGCTGAAAGACTTTAGGTAGTAATGAGAAGAAGCGGGCAAAGAAAATTTTGTCTGCTTCTTTTTAGATATTGAAATGTTTTAACTGTTATGATATAATTATAACAGTTAAAACACAAATAACAGTAGGGGGTTGAGGATGAATATACAAATTAATAATTCCAGTGATGATCCAATATATCTGCAAATAAAAAATCAAATTAAAGCACAAATCATTTCTGGAGATTTGAAAGTGGGAGAACAACTACCTTCGATAAGATTCTTAGCGAAAGAATTAAGAGTAAGTATGTTAACTGCAAAAAGAGCTTTTGATGAATTAGAGTTAGACGGATTTATAAATTCGGTAAAAGGAAAAGGTAATTTTGTTGCAGCACAAAATAAAGAACTAATTCGAGAAGAATACTTAAAGAAAATTGAATCGAAGCTTCAAGAAGTAGTTGAACTTTCAGAAATTGCAGATGTATCCAGTGATGAATTGATAAAAATGTTAAAGAGTTATGTGGAGGGTGAATATGAGTAAATATGCTATTGAAATTAAAGATTTAGTAAAAACATTTGACAGTTTTAAACTAGGACCGGTAAATCTTACTATTCCGAAAGGAACAATAGTTGGATATATCGGACAGAATGGAGCTGGTAAAAGTACAACTATAAAATTGTTACTTGGGCTTTTAAGAAAAGACTCTGGCGATATAAGACTTTTAGATGAGGAAAATCCTAATAGTGTTGAACTGAAAGATAAACTTGGAGTGGTATTTGATGATTTGTTAGTGCCGGAAGAAATGACATTAATCGATGTTGAAAAGTTTTGTCATAGAGTTTATTCAAAATGGGATAAAAAGCAGTTTTATGGATTCGTTGAAAAATTCAATTTACCACATAAAAAGATGATTAAAAACTATTCTCGTGGTATGAAAATGAAACTTTCAATGGCTGTTGCTTTATCTCACAATGCTGAACTTTTGATTTTAGATGAAGCAACAAGTGGGCTTGACCCAATTGTAAGAGAGGAAATCTTGGATTTGTTATTAGATTTTATGCAAGATGAAAATCATACAATTCTTATTTCTTCCCATATTTTATCTGACTTAGAAAAAGTGGCAGATTACATTGCTTTTATTCACAATGGAAAAATCTTATTTGTGGAAACAAAAGATGAGTTAAAAGAAAACTACGGTATATGTACTTTATCCAATGAAGAAGTAAATAACATTGATGAAGAAGCCATTGTAGGAAGAAGAATACATTCTTTTGGGCAAGAGTTACTTGTTAAAAAGGGTCTTGTACCTGATGGTATCAAGTTACAAAAACCGTCAATTGAGGATATTATGATTTACTTTGTGAAAGGAGTGAGACAATAATGACAGCATTAATTTTGAAAGATATAGCTACTTTAAAAAAGACATTATTATTAACGGTTACTATCAGTATTGCACTGGCTGTATATGGAATTTATGAAAATGAATTGTTTATGGTTCCGTTAATATGTGCAATGATTCCGCTCATACTTACTGCAATCGCCTTTGGTTATGATACAAAATCAGATTTCGAACAGTTTGCATTTTCGATGCCAATAAAAAAGAGCAGTTATGTGTTGAGCAAGCTTTTCTTTGCATTTGCCTTTGGTTTGGTCGGTTCATTCTGCATTTTTGTACTGTTGATGACAAAAAATCAAATGTCATTGGATAATATAGTGTTTATTGCTTTAATTACATTAGCTGCTAGTATACTTATGTCTGCCATTCAATTACCATTTATTCTTAAATATGGTGCTGAAAAGGGTAGACTCATTATGGTAATCACTTATTTCTTAATATTTGCTTTATCAACACTGTTAAAAGAAAAGTCGGATTTTCTTGCAGAACTAATGGAGATTTTTAGTAAAAATTCTATATCAATTATTTGCTTAGGAATTTTAGTTGTAAGCATATTAATCATAGGGCTTGCAGTAAAATTGTCCGTTATGATTATGGAGAAAAAAGAATACTAGTTATAAATTATTTAATTTGTAGTTAAGTGGCAGAGATGGAAAAACAATTTTTTCCTTAATTGTCAAGTCAAGTGCAACAAAGTTGTTCTTCTGATTAAGTTAGTATCTTTCAAGCTGTTTGAGTTAGCTCAAGCAGCCCAAAGAATCCAGAGTTCGCCTCTGGATTTTTCTATGTTCAAAAGTTATAAATCCTGTAAATCAAAGACTTCAAAACCATGTTCTGTCAAACGATAGATGGCCCTACAGACCTCTTTTAAGAAACGTCTGTCATGTGACACAGTGACCAGACCACCTGGATAAGAGGCAAAGAGTTTTCTGATTTCGGGTTGGGAAGTTGGAGAAAAGTTGCGTGTGGGCTCATCCAGAATGAGAAAGTTTGGTTTGCGTAGAACTAAATCCAACAGAAGTAGTTTGCCTTGTTGACCACCAGATAAGGAACGGATTTGGTGTTGCATCTCTGGATAACTGAAATTGAGACTGGCTAAGTGGGATTGGATTTTCTGTAATTCCTCTTTTTGCCCTGTTTGGCTGAGAAAGGCTACTGGCGATAGATCCAATTGCAGCTTTTTATGGTAATCTTGTGGCATAAAACCAAGTGAAATCTCTCTTTTGGCGCTTAGTAGTTGCCGCAACTTGGCTAACAGAGTTGATTTCCCAACACCATTTGGCCCGATGATACCGATTTTATCTTGGCCACGGATCGTTAGTTGTAACCCCTGAGCTAAAATACGCTCGCCAATGGACAAATTTTCTTTTTCCAGTTGGACTAAGACTTTAGAAGATGCTAATGGTTGGATGTCTGAAAAGAAAAGTTGGATTTGTTCCTCTTCAAGTGGTTTTTGGGTCATGGACTGAGCTTCCTTTTCAAAGCGTTTTTCTTGAGAGAGAACAGTTTTCATCTTTTTAGCCAATAGGCGACCAGCAGTACTGTCTTTGGTTGCTCGAAGTGCAGTTTCTACATTTTGCTTAACGCGGCGATGTTTTTCCATGGTTTTGTCATAGGCTCTCTGGTCGTTAGCAGCTTGCTGACTTTGTCTGGCAAAATTAGCCTTTCTCTGCTCACTATAGCGATCATAGTCTAAATGCTCGACTAGTGTTTCTGCTTCTTTCCGATGCTTGACCAGTCGCAAGTGGACAATAGTATCTGCCGTTTGAGAAAGAAAGTCTTCATCATGGGAAATGAAAATAACAGTTTGCCTAATCTTTTGAATCTGTCTTTTTAGCCAATCAACCGTCTCAAGGTCTAGGTCATTTGAAGGTTCATCTAAAAACAGAACCTCAAAAGGTTTGGCTAACTCGTGGATGAGCTGAATTTTCAATGCTTCGCCCCCTGATAGACTGCCAATCTCTTGGTCGCTAGCAAAACGGTCGCTATCAAAGTGCAATTCCTCCGCCAAACGATAAAGAATGCTGTAGTCTAAATCAGCAGAATCCAAAAAGAAGTAGTCATGTAGAGTCCTATTTTTCAGGAACTCGGGGAGTTTTTGAGGAATGTAGGCCAGTGATTGAAGGTCAGACTGGATGTCGCCCTTGATGGTAAAATCAGGTAATGCTTCTCTCATTAAAGCTCGTAGTAAAGTCGATTTACCATTTCCTTCTTCACCAATAATAGCAACCTTTTCTCCGTCTTGGATAGTCGTGGTTAGGTCAGATACAAGATCTCGTAGATCTTTGTTTTGCGTGATAGTTAGATGATTGATTTTTATCATATTGTTGCCCTTTCTAGAATGTCGATAGTGCATAACAAAAAGCTCTACTTTATCTAGTAGAGCCCAAAGTCACTGTCCAAAACTCTATTATCCTCGTTGAAAAACTCGTCAAACTAGCTTGGAGCTGCCTACCCCAACCCAAGAGGAGCATAGCTTTCTAGTTTTTTGATTTTCAATGAGGACAAGATACTAGAAAATCTAGTATAAAAAGAGCACACAATAAAGAGACAAAAACAAGATCTACTAAATAAAGATTCTTTATTTGATAGACTTAGTTGTTCATGTCTCCCTTACCTCCGAGTATTAGTACCTCTATCCTATACCTTTCAGGAAATTTTGTCAACAGAAAACAAGTAATTTCAAACTCTAAAAACCGAAAACAGGCCCATAGAGAGTTAGCACGTGTTTGACATGTTCGTAGTGGAACTTGTCATAGTTTCGCCAAGCAATACGAGCTTGATCGTTTAGTTTTAGGCTCCCTAGTCCAATAAGAAGACTGGTACGTTGGTAAAATTTCTCAAGGTCGATTAAGATACTGTTGTCCAGTTTTTCTGCTGTTTTTAGTTCCTTAAGAGTGGTGTTCAGCAGCTCTTGCAGTCGAAGATCATCAGCTGTTCCTTGTTTACAGCTTTGGTAGCTTTTATTTAACTCGGAAAGGAGTTGGTAAGCTTCAGTGATGAGTGCTTTGTCCTCCATATGAGCATCCTCCTTGCTCTGATGTATTCTTGCCTATAGTATAGCACTAATAGGAAAGTTTGTCATAGTAAATATGTTAAAAAATGAGATTTTAATATCAAAGTTTGGGAGGCTGACTTATAGCCTTTTCATGGTATAATCAAGTGAGTACATCTTTATGGAGGAAATATGAAGTTAAACATTCAAGAAATTCGTAAGCAACCTGAAGGCCTGCATTTTGAACAAGCTTTGGACCTGGCAGCAGACTTGCGTAAACGGAACCAAGAGATTTTAGATGTCAAAGATATCCTTGCAGTGGGGAAGGTACAGTATGAAGACCGTCTGTATTTCTTAGACTATCAGCTATCTTATACCATTGTTCTTGCTTCCAGCCGCAGTATGGAGCCAGTTGAGTTGGCTGAGTCTTATCCAGTGACAGAAGTTTTCATGGAAGTAGCGACCAACCAACTGGACCAGGAAGTTCTTGATGATGACTTGGTCTTGCCTATTGAAAATGGGGAAATAGACCTTGCTGAGAGCGTAGCAGATAATATTCTGCTCAATATCCCAATCAAGGTCTTGACGGAAGAAGAAGAGGCGGGCCAAGGGTTTGTGTCTGGAAATGACTGGCAAATCATGACTGAAGATGAATACCAAGCCCAACAAGCAGTCAAGAAAGAAGAAAACAGTCCATTTGCTGGCTTGCAAGGACTGTTTGATGGAGACGAGTAGATGGTTTTATCTAAGAAACGTGCCCGTCATGTCATAGAGGAAATTATTGCCCTCTTTCCAGATGCTAAGCCTAGTCTTGATTTTACCAATCATTTTGAACTCTTGGTTGCAGTGATGTTGTCAGCTCAGACCACAGATGCAGCGGTAAATAAGGCCACGCCAGGTCTCTTTGCTGCTTTTCCGACACCACAAGCCATGTCTGTAGCGACAGAGAGTGAAATTGCTTCACACATTTCTCGCCTGGGACTGTATCGAAATAAGGCCAAATTCCTTAAAAAATGTGCCCAACAGTTACTAGACGATTTTGATGGTCAAGTGCCTCAGACTCGAGAGGAATTAGAAAGTCTAGCTGGTGTTGGTCGTAAGACAGCCAATGTTGTCATGAGTGTGGGCTTTGGGATTCCTGCTTTTGCAGTGGATACTCATGTGGAGCGTATCTGCAAGCATCACGATATCGTTAAAAAATCAGCTACGCCACTTGAAGTAGAAAAACGTGTTATGGATGTCTTGCCACCAGAAGAGTGGTTAGCAGCCCACCAGGCCATGATTTACTTTGGACGAGCTATCTGCCATCCCAAAAATCCAGAATGTGACCACTATCCCCAATTATATGATTTTAGTAATGTTTAAGGGGACTCTGAAAAAGTTTTTGCTTGATTTTAAGGGTGCTTTGTGCTATAGTAAATGGTAACTAAATAGTCCTTTAAACCTGTCCCGTGAGGCAGGCAAGGAGCGCGATAAAGTAGAAGGGTGAAGTCTATACTGTTTACAGTAGGGCTCGCTTGGCTATACATTTCAAGTCTCCTTGTAGAAGGAGACTTTTCTTTTTGGAGGTTTGTCATGAAGGCAAAAGAAGTTGTAGACGAATTGACCGTCAAACGCGCGATTACGCGAATTACTTACGAGATTATTGAGCGCAATAAAGATTTGAATAAAATTATCCTAGCTGGGATAAAAACGCGTGGTGTTTTCATCGCTCATCGTATCAAAGAACGCTTGGAGCAGTTGGAAAACATCACTGTTCCTGTTGTGGAATTGGACACCAAGCCTTTCCGTGATGATGTTAAAAGCGGAGAAGATACTTCTTTGATTTCTGTTGATGTGACTGACCGTGAGGTTATCTTGGTGGATGATGTGCTCTATACAGGCCGTACTATCCGTGCTGCGATCGATAATATTGTTGGCCATGGTCGTCCTGCGCGCGTGAGTCTTGCGGTGCTAGTTGACCGTGGACATAGAGAATTGCCTATCCGTCCAGATTACGTTGGGAAAAATATCCCAACCAGTCGTTCTGAAGAAATCATCGTAGAGATGACAGAACTTGATGGCCAAGACAGAGTTCTGATTACTGAAGAAGCTTAGAAAGCTGAAGGAGTAGCCATGTCAGAAAACCAACAAGCATTGAACCATGTGGTTTCTATGGAAGACCTTACAGTTGATCAAGTGATGAAATTGATCAAACGAGGAATCGAGTTTAAAAATGGAGCCCAACTTCCCTACGAGAACAAACCTATCGTGTCTAATCTCTTCTTTGAAGATTCTACACGGACACATAAGTCCTTTGAAGTGGCAGAGATTAAGCTAGGATTGGAGCGACTGGACTTTGATGTGAAGACTAGCTCAGTCAATAAGGGTGAGACATTGTATGATACCATCTTGACCCTATCTGCTCTAGGAGTGGATGTCTGTGTGATTCGCCACCCAGAGGTAGACTATTACAGAGAGTTGATTGTGAGTCCGACGATTACAACTTCTATTATCAATGGTGGGGATGGCTCAGGTCAACATCCTAGCCAGAGCTTGCTTGATTTGATGACTATTTATGAGGAATTTGGCCACTTTGAGGGTCTCAAGGTTGCTATTGCAGGCGACTTGGACCACTCACGCGTTGCCAAATCCAATATGCAAATTTTGAAACGCTTGGGAGCTGAACTGTACTTTGCAGGACCTGAGGAATGGAGAAGTCAAGAGTTTGCGGACTATGGACAGTTTGTAACTATTGATGAGATTGTTGATCAGGTGGATGTTTTGATGTTACTCCGAGTTCAACATGAACGCCATGAAAGTGGAGCCGTTTTTTCAAAAGAAGACTACCATGCTCAACACGGCTTGAACCAAGAACGCTATAATCGCTTAAAAGAAACAGCAATCATTATGCATCCTGCTCCAGTGAATCGAGATGTGGAAATTGCTGACCACTTGGTTGAAGCACCAAAATCACGCATTGTCCAACAAATGACCAACGGTGTCTTTGTTCGAATGGCAATCTTAGAATCCGTACTGGCGAGTAGAAACGCCAACTAAAACACAAGACGTTAAAAGACGCCAGTGAGCGTCCACGAGAGGTGAAAATATGACAAAAAGACTTCTAGTATTAGAAGATGGCACAGTTTTTGAAGGTAAGGCCTTCGGAGCAGATATTGATGTAACAGGCGAAATCGTCTTTAACACAGGGATGACCGGCTACCAAGAATCCATTACAGACCAGTCTTATAATGGACAAATCTTGACCTTTACCTATCCTTTGGTGGGAAATTATGGAATTAACCGTGATGATTACGAATCCATCATTCCAACTTGTAAAGGAGTTGTCGTTTTCGAAGAGGCGCGTCGAGCTAGCAACTGGCGCAACCAAATGACCTTGGACGAATTCTTGAAAGCCAAGAAAATTCCAGGTATCTCAGGGATTGATACGCGTGCCCTTACTAAGATTATCCGTAAGCATGGTACGATGCGTGCAACCTTGACCCATGTTGGAGACAGTATGGACCATGTGACGGACCAGCTCCAAGCAACAGTCTTGCCGACAGACAATATCAAACAGGTTTCCACTAAAACTTCCTATCCAGCTCCTGGAGTTGGTTTGAGCGTGGTCTTAGTAGACTTTGGTCTCAAGCACTCAATCTTACGTGAACTTTCTAAGCGTAACTGTAACGTGACCGTCGTTCCGTATTCAACAACGGCAGAAGAAATTCTCCACCTAAATCCTGATGGAGTTATGTTGTCAAATGGTCCAGGTAACCCAGAAGACGTTCCAGAAGCACTGGACATGATTCGTGGTGTGCAAGGGAAAATTCCAATTTTCGGTATTTGTATGGGACACCAACTTTTTGCCATGGCAAACGGGGCGAAGACCTACAAGATGAAATTTGGTCACCGTGGATTTAACCACGCGGTACGTGAAATTGCAACAGGACGCGTAGACTTTACCAGCCAAAACCACGGTTATGCAGTTAGCCGTGAGGACTTGCCAGAGCATTTGATCATTACCCACGAAGAAATCAATGACAAGTCAGTTGAAGGAGTTCGCCACAGATACCAACCAGGTTTTTCTGTACAATTCCACCCAGACGCAGCTCCTGGTCCACACGACGCAAGCTACCTATTTGATGAATTTATCGAGATGATGGAAGCTTTTAAACAAGCAAACTAAAAACGAGTGAGAAATCGTCAGAGAATTTATTTAATGGCAACCAGAGAGTTGCCGAATAGAAAGGAGAAGGGTGGTCCGTATTTGCTGAACTGAATACGGGCTACGGACGGTGCTAAAAAGATAGTTATTCCTAGAACTGATAGTTCTTCGTCATAACTCCTATTTTAGCTTTGCCCGCTTGACGCCCTTAATATCTTATAAATGCCTAAACGTACTGATATTCAAAAAATTATGGTGATTGGTTCTGGTCCGATTATTATTGGTCAGGCTGCTGAGTTTGACTACGCTGGGACCCAGGCCTGCTTGTCTTTGAAAGAGGAAGGTTATGAAGTTGTCTTGGTGAACTCAAACCCTGCCACCATCATGACGGACAAGGAGATTGCGGACAAGGTCTACATCGAACCGATCACACTCGAGTTTGTGACACGTATTCTCCGTAAGGAACGTCCAGATGCCTTGCTTCCAACTCTTGGTGGTCAGACAGGACTCAATATGGCCATGGAATTGTCTAAAAATGGTATCCTAGATGAGCTTGGGGTAGAGCTTTTAGGTACTAAATTGTCTGCCATCGACCAAGCAGAGGACCGTGACCTCTTTAAACAATTGATGGAAGAGCTTGAGCAGCCAATTCCAGAATCTGAAATTGTCAACACAGTAGAAGCAGCTGTTGCCTTTGCGGCATCAATCGGCTACCCTGTTATCGTTCGTCCAGCCTTTACCCTTGGTGGTACTGGTGGTGGTATGTGTGCCAACGAGGAAGAATTGCGTGAAATCGCTGAAAATGGGTTGAAACTGTCACCTGTTACCCAATGTTTGATTGAACGTTCAATCGCAGGTTTCAAGGAAATCGAGTACGAAGTGATGCGAGACTCAGCTGATAATGCCCTTGTTGTTTGTAACATGGAAAACTTTGACCCAGTTGGGATTCACACAGGAGACTCCATCGTATTTGCCCCAGCACAAACCATGTCAGACTATGAAAACCAAATGCTTCGTGACGCGAGCTTGAGCATTATCCGCGCTCTCAAGATTGAAGGTGGATGTAACGTTCAGTTGGCACTTGATCCTCATAGCTTTAAGTATTATGTCATCGAAGTAAACCCTCGTGTATCTCGTTCATCCGCCCTTGCTTCTAAGGCGACGGGTTATCCAATCGCTAAATTGGCTGCTAAGATTGCAGTAGGATTGACCTTGGATGAGGTTATTAACCCAGTTACAGGATCAACCTATGCTATGTTTGAACCAGCGCTTGACTATGTTGTTGCTAAGATTCCTCGTTTCCCATTTGACAAGTTTGAAAAAGGTGAACGCCGTCTCGGAACTCAGATGAAAGCGACTGGGGAAGTCATGGCCATTGGTCGTAACATCGAGGAATCTCTTCTAAAAGCCTGTCGTTCACTTGAAATTGGGGTTCACCACAATGAAATGCCTGAACTGGCAACCGTTTCTGATGATGCCTTGATTGAAAAGGTTGTCAAGGCCCAAGATGACCGTCTCTTCTACGTATCAGAAGCTATTCGCCGTGGTTACACACCAGAAGAAATCGCTGAGCTTACGAAAATTGATATCTTTTATCTTGATAAACTCTTGCACATCTTTGAAATTGAGCAAGAATTAGGTGCCCATCCACAAGATCTAGAAGTCTTGAAAACTGCTAAACTTAATGGTTTCTCAGACCGTAAGATTGCGGAACTCTGGAAAACGACAGCTGAGCAAGTTCGTCAACTTCGCTTGGAAAACAAGATTGTCCCAGTTTACAAGATGGTCGATACCTGTGCGGCAGAATTCGACTCTGAAACACCATATTTCTATTCAACCTATGGTTGGGAAAATGAGTCTATCAAGTCTGACAAGGAATCTGTACTTGTCCTAGGTTCAGGTCCAATCCGTATCGGACAAGGGGTTGAGTTTGACTACGCAACCGTTCACTCTGTTAAGGCGATTCAGGCTGCTGGTTATGAAGCGATCATCATGAACTCAAATCCAGAGACCGTTTCTACCGACTTCTCGGTATCAGACAAACTTTACTTTGAACCATTGACATTCGAAGATGTGATGAATGTCATTGATTTGGAGCAACCAAAAGGCGTTATTGTTCAGTTTGGTGGTCAAACAGCTATCAACCTTGCAGAGCCTTTGGCAAAAGCAGGTGTGACCATTCTTGGTACCCAAGTAGCTGACTTGGATCGTGCCGAAGACCGCGACCTCTTCGAGCAAGCCCTCAAAGACTTGGATATTCCACAGCCACCAGGACAAACAGCAACTAATGAAGAAGAAGCGGTGCTTGCTGCTCGCAAGATTGGCTTCCCAGTCCTCGTTCGTCCATCTTATGTCTTGGGTGGACGTGCTATGGAAATCGTCGAAAACGAAGAAGACCTTCGTTCTTACATGCGTACCGCTGTTAAGGCCAGTCCAGACCATCCAGTCCTTGTCGATTCTTACATCGTTGGGCAAGAGTGTGAAGTCGATGCCATCTCAGACGGGGAAAATGTCCTCATTCCTGGTATCATGGAGCATATCGAACGTGCCGGTGTCCACTCAGGTGACTCAATGGCCGTTTATCCTCCACAAACCTTGTCGCAAAAGGTTCAGGAAACCATTGCAGACTACACCAAACGCCTAGCAATTGGTCTTAACTGTCTTGGTATGATGAACATCCAGTTTGTTATCAAGGATGAAAAAGTCTACGTTATTGAGGTTAATCCACGTGCCAGCCGTACAGTTCCATTCCTTTCAAAAGTAACCAATATCCCTATGGCTCAGGTAGCAACTAAGCTCATTCTTGGTCAAAGTTTATCAGAACTTGGTTACCAAGATGGACTTTACCCTGAAAGTACTCGCGTTCATATCAAGGCTCCAGTCTTCTCCTTCACCAAGTTAGCTAAGGTAGATAGCTTACTTGGTCCTGAAATGAAGTCAACAGGGGAAGTCATGGGTTCTGATGCTACTCTAGAAAAAGCTCTCTATAAAGCCTTTGAAGCTT
The DNA here is from genome assembly GCF_015561235.1 of Streptococcus oralis. GTDB lineage: Bacteria > Bacillota > Bacilli > Lactobacillales > Streptococcaceae > Streptococcus > Streptococcus oralis_BK. Next base: position 310,740 of record NZ_JADMTC010000001.1, read on the forward strand.
CTTACCTCCATTTGCCAACTTTCGGAAATGTAGTCTTCACCATTGCAGATGATACCAAAGAAGAAGCCTTGGACTTGGCTCGCCGTTTCCAAAATATCGGTTACGGTATCCTCGCGACAGAAGGAACTGCAGCCTTCTTTGCTAGCCATGGATTGCATGCCCAGCCTGTTGGTAAGATTGGTGATGATGAGAAGGATATCCCAAGCTTTGTTCGTAAAGGAAAAATCCAAGCGATCATCAATACTGTCGGAACCAAGCGAACTGCTGACGAAGATGGTGAGCAAATCCGCCGTTCAGCCATTGAACATGGTGTGCCACTCTTTACAGCACTAGACACAGCAAATGCCATGCTTAAGGTGCTAGAAAGTCGTAGTTTTGTCACAGAAGCGATCTAGTTGAGAAAGAATTTTTACAGTTTTAAAGCCAGCGTCAGAAAACGCTGGCTTTTGCAATACTGATATTGCTTCTTTCAACTATCATTTTTTTTATTTGTAATCATTCTAAAATGTGATATAATAAGCGTGAATTGGAAATAGGTAAACTATTTTCATCATTCTTTCAAAAAATATTCTATTAAGAAATATGTAAAGACAGATTAGAAAGTGTAAAATCCCTATGTCCTCTTATAAAAAAGTCTCTCTTTCTGAGATCAATCAATCTATTGAGACTCCAAATAACAATCATTTTTGGCAAAATCTAAAAGCATTCTTAGGACCTGGAGCTCTTGTGGCAGTTGGCTACATGGATCCAGGAAACTGGATCACCAGTGTGGTTGGTGGTGCTTCCTACAAATATAGTCTCTTATTTGTTATTTTGATTTCATCCATCATTGCCATGCAACTACAACAGATGGCTGGAAAGCTCGGTATCGTAACTAAGATGGACCTAGCACAGGCAACTGCACATCATGCTCCCAAGTGGCTTCGTTATAGTTTATGGGTGATTTTAGAATTAGCTTTAATGGCGACCGACTTAGCTGAGGTTCTAGGCTCAGCGATTGCCTTAAATCTTTTATTTAAAATACCAATTATGGTCGCTATCCTCTTAACCGTTTTAGACGTATTTCTTTTGTTGTTGTTGATGAAATTTGGCTTCAAAAAAATTGAAGCCATTGTTACGACCCTTATTTTAACCATATTAGCCATCTTTACCTATCTGGTGGCTTTATCCAATCCAAGTATTCAGGGTATTTTGGGTGGTTATTTACCGACTCCAACATTATTTGAAACACCATTACCAGGTCATGAAAGCCAATTGACTTTGGCTCTAGGAATTGTGGGAGCGACAGTCATGCCCCATAATCTCTATCTTCATTCATCCCTATCCCAAACAAGGAAAATCAATCACAAAGATAAGAAGGATGTTCGAAAAGCCGTTCGTTTTATGACCTGGGATTCAAATCTTCAGTTGTCCCTCGCCTTTATTGTCAATTCCTTACTGCTCATTTTAGGGGCCTCTCTCTTTTTTGGTCATGCATCTGAAATTTCAGCTTTCTCCCAAATGTACAATGCTTTACAGGATTCGACAATAGCAGGAGCTATAGCTAGCTCAACTCTGTCAACTTTATTTGCCCTAGCTCTCTTAGCAAGTGGACAAAATTCGACCATTACAGGTACCTTAACAGGACAGATTGTCATGGAAGGCTTCTTGCATCTGAAATTGCCTCAGTGGATGATCCGTATCGGTACCCGTATTTTTGCATTGCTACCTGTGATTATAGTCGCCGTTTTGTTTGGACATCAAGAAAAAACCTTGGATCAGTTATTGGTCTATTCACAGGTCTTTCTGTCAATCGCTCTTCCGTTTTCAATCTTCCCTTTAATCTATCTGACCTCTAAGAAGTCACTGATGGGAGAATTCACCAATGCCAAGTGGAACACCATCCTAGGTTACGCAGTTTCAATCATCTTGACCATTCTCAATATCAAGCTTCTTTTCGATATTTTTTAAACTCGTTTGAAATCAATTATAGTGTCAGCGTGAAGGTTGACAACATAGAAAGTAGTAGTGATTGGTTCATAAAAAGAAGTACAAAAAAAGAACAGTGGTAACTGTTCTTTTTTATCATTATTTGAGACCGTATTTTTTGTTGAAACGATCCACACGTCCATCTGCTTGAGTGAACTTTTGACGTCCAGTGTAGAATGGGTGTGAGTCTGATGAAATTTCCACACGAATCAATGGGTAAGTTTCGCCTTCGAACTCAACAGTTTCGTTAGAGCGTTTTGTTGAACCGCTAAGGAATTTGTAACCAGTAGTTGTGTCCATGAAGACAACTGGGCGATATTCTGGATGGATATCTTTTTTCATTTTGCAATATTTCCTTTCTGCCATGGTCTCTTTGCGAGCCATAGATTGTTACCATACTAGTCTATCAGATTCTGAAAAGTTTGGCAAGTATTTTATCAGTTTTTAAGCAAGTTTTTTAACTTTTGATAGATGATTTCGTTTTCTTCTAGACTATAGGAATTGGCGCCACTAGCTAATGGATGTCCTCCTCCGTCGTGTTCTTTGGCAATTTCATTAATAGGGGTAATTTTAGTGCGCATACGCACACGGAAGTGACCATCAGCTTGTTCAACAAAGATAGCCCAAGCCTTAACGGTATCAATTCGACCAGGTGCTCCGACAATCGCAGCCGTTTCAGCATCCGTAACCTTATATTTTTTCAAGATGTCTTGAGTGAGTAGAACCCGTGCAGCCCCATTCTCATCAACTTCTAAGTGATCATAAACATATCCTTGCAATTTTGCAATCTTGAAGCTCATGGTATCCATTTGACGAGACAGTCTAGCAAAGTCAAAATCAATTTCTCGGAGCTGGCTAGCTATTCTAAAGGTTCGAGCACTAGTTGACGGGTAGAGAAAACGCCCTGTGTCCCCGACAATTCCTGCATAGAGAAGTCGTGCCGCTTCACTAGACAAAGCTAGCTGATTTTCTTGAGCAAATAGGGCAATCATCTCACTGGCACTGCTTGAACTTGTATCCACCCAAGATAGGTCACCATAGATATCATCATTTGGATGGTGATCAATTTTGATGGTGAAAGCAGCTTGTTCGTAGCGTTTATCATCGATACGAGGACGATTCGCTGTATCACAAATAATAGCAAGAGCTCCTTGGTAGTCACTGTCTTGTACAGTATCCATTTCCGCCATCCAAGTAAGAGTTGGTTCGTTATAACCGACTGCTTTGATGGTCTTTTCTGGAAAATGGTGTGTGAGAAGAGCTTTCAAGCCCACTTGACTCCCTAAGGCATCTGGATCTGGTTTCATATGACGGTGAATGATAATCGTGTCGTATTCTTTGATTTTCTCTAAGATTTGCTGGCAAATTTCCATAAATAACCTCAATTCTTTCTCATTTCATTGTAACACAAGAATTTTTATTTTTAAAATGAAAAAGATATGATATAATGGAGAAAGATAAATTGAGGAGGACGATATGGCATTAGCAAAAATTGTATTTGCCAGTATGACCGGTAATACCGAAGAAATTGCAGATATTGTAGCAGATAAATTGCGTGACTTGGGCTTGGATGTCGATGTTGATGAATGTACGACTGTTGACGCTTCAGACTTCTTGGAGGCGGACATCGCGATCGTTGCGACTTATACTTACGGTGATGGAGAATTGCCAGACGAGATGATGGACTTTTATGAAGACCTAGCAGACCTCAACTTGAATGGCAAAATCTACGGAGTGGTCGGTTCAGGAGATACCTTCTACGACGAATTCTGTAAGGCTGTTGATGACTTTGATCGTGTATTTGTAGCGACAGGAGCTGAAAAAGGTTCAGAGTGTGTTAAAGTAGACCTTTCTGCCGAAGAAGAAGACATCGAACGTTTGGAACAATTCGCAGAAGAATTGGCTGCAAAAGTAGGATAAGAAACAAACTGCGCTGACTGGAAGGAGTCAGTGCAGTTTTTAGTAGTTAAACTAGATTTTACTAGCCTATTTGCTGGCTTTTTGATACAATAATTCAAATAAAGGAGGAGACTGTATGAACTTAGATATTATTCGGCAAGAAATTGATCAAATTGACGATCAAATTGTCAAGCTCCTAGAAGAACGGATGCAGTTGGTTGAGGGTGTAGTTGCCTATAAGAAAGCATCAGGAAAATCTATTTTAGATACTAAGAGAGAAGAAGTTATTTTTGATAAAGTCAGAAATCGAGTAGAAGATAAGCGTTATCAGGAGACTATTGTCGCGACTTTTTCAGACATTCTCAAACGTTCGCGTGATTATCAGGATCAAAACATCAAATGAAAAAAGAACAATTCTATCCGCTAGGGATTTTTTTAGCTGCTATGTCGGGTGGCCTTGTCCGCTATTTTTTATCTAGTCAGTTGCCAGTCAGTCCTGACTTTCCATGGGGAACCCTTCTTGTCAATTATCTGGGCATTTTCTGCCTGGTCTATCTGGTGAAAGGCTATCTGGTCTATAGGGGAACTAGTAAAGGCTTGGTTTTGGCGCTGGGGACGGGTTTTTGCGGAGGTTTAACAACCTTTTCTAGTCTACTCTTGGATGCTGTGAAATTGCTCGATACCGGGCGTTATCTTAGCTTAATCATCTATCTGCTTTTGAGTATTGGAGGAGGTCTGCTATTGGCTTATGTTCTAGGGAGGAAGAAATGGTAATCGTTTATCTTGCAATCGCCTGCGGGTTCGGAGCCCTGGTGCGTTATTTCTTTTCCCGCTATAATCAAGCTTCTAAATTGCCACTGGGTACTCTCATTGCCAATCTTCTAGGATGTTTTTTGATTGGCCTACTCTACAATCATGTGGAGTCCAAGGAAGTCTATGCCATCCTAGCGACAGGTTTTTGTGGAGGGTTAACGACCTTTTCAACCTTGAATGATGAGCTGCAAAGACTAATCAGTGACAAGAAGGTATTTTATAGCTATTTAGCCTCAACATACATAGGCGGTTTTCTAGCGATTTTTTTAGGAATTCTGCTATAAATTTCTTTACTTTTAGGTGGAAATTTGATAAACTGTATCTTGTGTGTAATGGACGCACAAAAATACAGTTTATCCGCTGAGGAAGGTTCCTCAAGATTGACAAAGATAGGAGAATAAAATGAATCCATTAATCCAAAGCTTGACTGAAGGTCAACTTCGTACAGATATCCCATCATTCCGTCCTGGTGACACTGTTCGTGTACACGCGAAAGTTGTCGAAGGTAACCGTGAACGTATCCAGATTTTTGAAGGTGTTGTTATTGCACGTAAAGGTGCTGGCATCTCAGAAAACTACACAGTTCGTAAAATCTCTAACGGTGTAGGTGTTGAGCGTATCTTCCCAATCCACACTCCACGTGTTGAAAAGATCGAAGTTGTTCGTTACGGTAAAGTACGTCGTGCGAAATTGTACTACTTGCGTGCTCTTCAAGGTAAAGCAGCTCGTATCAAAGAAATCCGTCGTTAATTCGACTAAAAAACTCTGCTTACCCAGCAGAGTTTTTCTCTAGCTCCCTTAGTTCAATGGATATAACAACTCCCTCCTAAGGAGTAGTTGCAGGTTCGATTCCTGCAGGGGGCATTTTTAGAAATGTAAACAAATACAAAGAAAATTCAAAGTGTTTATTTAAAGGCAATCATCACAAGTTCATTTTTAAAAATAATTAAGTATTTTTTGTCTTTTTGACCAAATCATGACCAAATTTTGACCCAAAATTATACTTTGGTCAATGACTATAGAATAAAATGGATCATGAAAATGTCTTTGATTTATAGTAGTGTTAAAAAAGGACTTCCTTTATTGGAATGTCCTTATTTTTATTGATTATGGAATTGACAAATGAGGTTAAGGTTCAGATCTATGAACTCAGAAAGCAAGTACAAATCCTTGAATTATCAAATTAAGTGCACATTTTCTCGAACTCATCCTCTAGAACTTCACTTCCACCTAAAACAAGGTGTTTTGCCAGTTTGTCAAGCGACGTCTAGCGCCATAGAGCCCTACGACTTTACAAGACACCACTACTTTAACATAAAGAAAAAGTAGTGAATACTCTCTCCCGTCGGAAATTTCTTCACTACTAATCTTAGTATGT